>JAFSRY010000015.1 GCA_017445845.1 Prevotella sp. | reverse complement strand
GCGAGGGCAATGCAAACTTGTTTGCACATTGCCGAGTCGCGACAGAGGAAGACAAAGTCAACCGATGGAGCAGCGAGGGCAATGCAAACTTGTTTGCACATTGCCGAGTCGCGACAGAGGAAGACAAAGTCAAAAGGTCGGCGAAGTTAATGTTTTCTATGATAAGCGTTTTTTTTCTTGCAAAATGTTTGGAGGTTTAAGGAAAAAATTATAATTTTGCAGGCAACAACCAATAAAAGGTAAAAAGGAAAGAAATAATGAGACACTCTTTTGCACGTTTTTATGGCTATTATTATTACTTTACAGTACTCTGTGAAGCGTAAGGCCGCGTGTAGTTGAGAAATCTCAATAAAGAACATGACGAAAGCCCCGCTTCACAGAACAGTGAAGACGGGGCTTTTGAGTATGAGGAATGAAGAATGAAGAGAATAGCCATACAAGGTGAGCGCGGTTCGTTTCACGACATCGCCGCCCATCAGTACTTCAAGGACGAACAAGTGCAACTCATCTGCTGCGCCACGTTTGAAAAGGTGTTCGAGGAAATCAAGAACGACCCGACGGTCATTGCCTTGGTAGCCATCGAGAACACCATCGCCGGTTCGCTGCTGCACAACTACGAACTGTTGCGCGACTCGGGAACAACGGTGGTAGGCGAACACAAACTGCACATCGAACACTCCATCTGTTGCCTGCCCGACGACTCTTGGGAAACGCTCACCGAAGTGCATTCGCATCCCGTCGCACTTATGCAGTGCCGAGGGTTCCTCTCCGGACATGCCGCTCTGAAGGCTGTGGAAGCAGAGGACACGGCGGGTGCTGCAGAGGAGATCAGCCTGCACCAGCAGCATGGGCGTGCTGCCATCTGCCATAAGGATGCCGCACGGCTCTATGGCATGAAGGTGCTGGAAGAACAGATTGAGGACAACAAACACAACTACACACGCTTCCTCGTGGTATGCGATGAGCGAAAGGCCGACTTCCTGCGGCCTGTCGACCAGACGAACAAGGCTTCGCTGGTGTTTTCGCTGCCTCACTCGGAAGGGTCGCTGTCGAAGGTGCTCACCATCCTCTCCTTCTACGACATCAACCTCACGAAGATACAGTCGCTGCCCATCATCGGGCACGAGTGGGAATACCTCTTCTATGTCGACGTGACCTACGACTCGCTCATCCGCTATCGCCAGTCTATCGACGCCATCACCCCGCTCACAAAGGAACTGAGAATACTGGGTGAATATGTTGAAAGTGAAAAGTAAGTATATAGTTATGATACAACCCGCAGACAGATTAAGCAGCGTGCAGGAGTATTACTTCTCGCGGAAACTGAAGGAGGTGGCGCTGATGAATGCCGAAGGAAAGGACATCATCTCGCTCGCCATCGGGTCGCCCGACATGCCACCGTCGGAACAGACCATCGACAAGTTATGTCAAGTCGCTCACCAGCCTGATGCCCATGGCTACCAGCCGACGATGGGAACGCCGGAGCTGCGTGAGGCGATGGCCCGTTACTACAAGCGCATCTACAATGTTGACGTAGACCCGAAGGCAGAGGTGCTGCCACTCATCGGTTCGAAGGAGGGCATCCTCCATGTCACGCTGGCCTTCGTCAATCCGGGCGAGACCGTCCTCGTACCCAATCCCGGCTATCCCACTTACACTTCGCTGTCACGACTGTTGGGTGCCAACATCGAATACTACGACCTGAAGGAGGATAACGGCTGGCAACCCGACTTCGCCGACCTCTTCAGCCGAGACCTCTCGCATGTGAAGCTGATGTGGACCAACTACACCCACATGCCGACGGGTGCCCCTGCCTGTCGGGAAACCTATGACCGACTGGTGGCATTGGCACGAAAGAACAGCTTTGTGATCGTCAACGACAACCCTTACTCGCGTATCCTCAACAACCATCCGCTCTCTATCCTGCAAAGTGAGGGTGCCAAGGACTATTGCATAGAGCTCAATTCGATGTCGAAGAGCCATAACATGCCAGGCTGGCGTGTGGGCATGTGCATTGCCAAGCCGGAGTTCACACAATGGATACTGAAAGTGCAGTCGAACATTGAGAGCGGCACTTTTCGCGGATTACAGCTGGCTGCCGCCGAAGCCCTCACGACCAACCCGGAGGAGTGGCACACGGAACATAACATCAATGTCTACGCTCGTCGCCGACAGTTGGCGGAGCTAATCATGACGACACTCGGATGCACCTACGACCCCCATCAGGTGGGAATGTTCCTGTGGGGGCGCATTCCAGATGGCTATGCCAATGCCGAAGAACTCACCGAACAAGTGCTTCACAAGGCGCGCGTCTTTATCACGCCCGGTTTCATCTTCGGTTCCAACGGCAACCGTTACATCCGCATCTCCCTCTGTGCCAACGAGGAAAAGATGAGAGAAGCACTGGAGAGAGTAAAACTGATCATTGAAAAGTGATAATTAGGATGTCCCCCTGCGGGCTAAAAGATAAAAGTAAAAAAAAAGATGCTCACCCCGGCATACCTTCCTCCCCTCGGGATTTCTGCCCCTCGCGAAACGAGGGGACTTGAGGGGAGTGGTCAGGAGGGGTTTTATTTATGGAACTGAACTTAAAACCATTGAACTTACCCAGTGACAACGTCCGACCGTTTGTCATCGCTGGTCCTTGCAGCGCCGAGACCGAAGAACAAACACTGGCCACGGCACGCCAACTGGCCCTGAAGGGCTGTCATAACTTCCGTGCCGGAGTGTGGAAGCCCCGCACGAAGCCCGGCGGCTTCGAGGGGTGCGGTGAGAAAGCGCTGCCCTGGATGGCGGAAGTGAAGAAAGAAACCGGTATGCTCATCTCTACAGAGGTGGCAACGCCGAAGCATGTCGAACTCGCCCTGCAGTATGGCATCGACATCCTGTGGATTGGTGCCCGGACGACTGCCAACCCCTTTGCCATGCAAGCCCTTGCCGACAGCCTGCGCGGTGTCGACATTCCCGTGTTCGTCAAAAACCCCGTCAATCCCGACCTCGAACTGTGGATTGGAGCCATGGAACGTCTCAACCAGGCTGGCATCCAGCGCCTCGGAGCCATCCATCGAGGCTTCTCATCCTACGAGCAGAAAATATACCGCAATGCTCCCATGTGGCAGATACCGATAGAGTTGCGCAGGCGCATTCCCGACTTGCCCATCATCTGCGATCCCAGCCACATCGGTGGGCGGCGCGAGCTGATAGCACCCCTATGCCAGCAAGCCATGGACCTCGGCTTCGACGGTCTCATCGTGGAAAGCCATTGTGACCCCGACAAGGCATGGAGCGACGCCAAGCAACAGGTGACACCCGACGTGCTGGACTATATTCTCGGCATCCTCACCATACGCGACCAGAAAGAACAGACCGAGGGCATCACCCAGCTGCGCCGACAGATTGACACCCTTGACAACCAACTGATGGAACTGCTCTCACAACGTATGCGCGTCTGCCGGGAGATAGGCCAGTATAAGAAGCAGCACAACATGACCGTGCTCCAGGCCACACGCTACAACGAAATCCTTGAGAAGCGCGGCGCACAAGGCTCGCTGATGGGGATGTCGCCGGAGTTCGTGGCGAAGGTCTTCGAGAATGTACATGAGGAGAGCGTACGTCAACAAATAGAAATCATCAACAAATGAAAATACTTATCTTAGGAGCAGGCAAGATGGGGTCGTTCTTCATCGACCTGCTCAGTTTCGACCATGAAGTGGCAGTCTACGAGAAAGACCCCAAGCGGATGCGCTTTACCTATAACTGTCAGCGGTTTACCGAACTGAAGGAGATAGAAACCTTCAAGCCGCAGTTGCTCATCAATGCCGTCACCGTGAAATACACGCTGCAGGCCTTCGGCGAGGTGATGCCTTTCCTGCCCAAAGACTGCATCCTCTCCGACATCGCCTCGGTGAAGACCGGGCTGAAAGCGTTCTATGAGCAGTGCGGCCATCCCTATGCTTCCACCCACCCGATGTTCGGACCTACCTTTGCCAACCTCAACCAACTCTCAGAAGAAAATGCTATCATCATCACCGAAGGCGACTACATGGGACGCATCTTCTTCAAAGACCTCTACAGCCGGCTGGGGCTGAATATCTATGAATACAGCTTCGACGAGCACGACCGCACCGTCGCCTATTCGCTCAGCATCCCATTCGTGTCGACCTTCGTATTCGCTGCCGTCATGAAACATCAGGATGCGCCCGGCACCACCTTCAAACGACACATGCGAATCGCAAAAGGAGTACTCAACGAAGACGACTACCTACTGCAGGAAATCCTTTTCAACCCCTACACACACGACCAGGTGGCACAGATACGGACAGAACTGAAGGAACTGCTGGAAATCATCGACCATAAGGATGCCGATGCCATGAAACGCTACCTCAAGAAAATACGCGAAAACGTCAGAAGGGATATTGAAGAGTGTTGACTTTTGAATGTAGACTTGTAGGCTTCGCCGATGACGAATCTCAATTCTGAAGTCTTAATTATCAATTCTCAATTCTTACTCAGCCTCGTCTCTTCTGACGTGTTCATGGACTTTCGAAAGGGCATACTTCTGCATGTTGTAGCAGAAGTATAATAATATCGCTGTCACCGTGCCGCCGATGGCAGGTATCATCTCACTGATGAAACAGAGCGTGTCGTAGATGCCGTGAGCCATCACCGGAACCAGAAGAATGCTGACACGCGTCGAATCGGACTTGTCACCGAAATAGCGGAGCGAATAGTAATAGCCCATCAGAACGGCAAAGGCATAATGGCCAGGCACAGCCAGCAGTGCACGCGCTATTCCTACTTGCACCCATGCATCGGCATTGTCGAAGAGGTAGATGATGTTCTCTAATCCGGCAAACCCCAGACTGATGCTTACAGCATAGACAATGCCATCCATGCGTTCATCCATCTCTTTGGGATATTTCTTCACAAGCCAGTTCAGTGCGAACAGCTTTCCCGTTTCCTCAGGTATGGCAGCCACACAGAAAGCCTCTATGGCAGCTCCCGCAAGGGGTATCATGATAAATGGGGCCAGCAGGGCATCAGCCACCATCTCGACCAGACTCACGGGCAAGGCGATGGCCATACCAAGGAGAAAACCTTTGATGACGATGCGCGGTGGTTCGGGGTGAGTGTCCTTCTTATAGATGAAAGCCAACAGCAGCATGGCTGGCAACAGCGCACATGCAACGATAATCATTTCATTTCCCATATCATCTCTTTTCTAACCAACTGTGAGTATCAAAAAAGTCCTTGCTGATTGATAAACTATAATTCACAACACACGTTTCAAGAATTCATTTATCAGTCTTGCTATCTCGGTGTGATGACTTTCGAGAGCAAAGTGTCCGCTTGGAACAAAGTGAGTTTCAGCGTTAGGCTGATCGCGTTGGAAGGCATTGGCACCAGCAGGAATGAACGATGGATCGTTCTCGCCCCATACGGCCAACAATGGGGGCTGATAGGTGCGAAGGTATTCTCGTTTTGCATGTGTAAATTACTTTTCATACAATTCTATCGGCAACCCGTCAGGGTCTTGGAAGAAGAGGAATCTTTTGCCTGTATATTCATCCGTTCTCAATGGTTCATGTGGAATCCCTAAAGTATCAAGTTCACGGACAGACTCGTTAATCTGCTCAACCTCAAAAGCCAAATGTCGCAGGCCTGTCGCTTCAGGATGCGTCAGCCGCGACGGTGGGCAGGGAAACGAGAATAGTTCTATTACATACTCGTCGCCTAAAGCGAGGTCAGTCTTGTACGATAGTCTTTCCTCACGGTAATGCTCTGCAAGGACACGCAAACCGAGCACATGAGTATAGAAGTCGAGACTCCGCTGATAGTCGGAACAAATGATGGCGATGTGATGTACTTTTTTCAGGTGTAGCATGGTTTTATAATGGGTCTTGTTCTATTAGGGCAAGTCGTTTCACAATGGTCTTCGTCTCATGGACAGCCACTCCGTCTTTCACTTTGTATGAGTCGTCAAGAGTTTCTATGATATGGGAAATGATAGTGCAGAGGTTGTCTACGATGTTCCACGGCAATTCTGTTTCAAGGGGAAATATGGTGGGTTTTCTTATGAATTCCTTTGTCATATAAATACCGATTCTTCTATTAAGAATATTGCCTGAAAAGGTTCTGCCCGATATTTTGTCGAAAGTCGTACTGGGACTATAAAACGCACATAGACCGGGGGCGTCTCCCAGGCTATGTGCGTTCTGACCTTTACCATTCCCTTCGGCCGTCGACCTTTAGTTCGGTCGCAGACCTTCGGGAACGTTACCTCCGATGCTGTGTTAAAAGGGTTTAGAAAAACTTTCCTGTCAGTCGCAGGGTAAGGGTGGGATATGCTTTCACTTTTGTGAGGAGTTTGACGACACCGCCGTCTTCGCCTTCTACATCGCTGGCAGTGAGCTCATTGCCTTGGCAGTAGACTTTTGGTGTTCCCCAGAATTGTGCACCGAGGTCGAGAGATACGCCGATGGGGTTCTTGCGGGGTATGTTTCGACCGATGCCGACGCCGACATAGGGTCGGAAGCCGGAGGTCTTCACACAGGCATCAATGTGGCCGGTGGCATCGGGCTCGAGGAAGAAGTCACCCAGCTGGGCTCCGATTTTCGGGAAGCCGGCAATGGCGCGTGCCTGTGAGTCGTTATACTGTGCTACACCCAGCAGTTGCTCGTCTTTAGTGGTATAGACTTGAACGACTTCGGAAGGCCCAAAGTATGCACCGACAGTGAAGTGGAGCGTTGTCTTCTTGCCAGGATAGAGGTCTACGAGCACATGTCCGGTAGTGTTGTTGAGCTTGCCTTCCACGTCTACTTTATTGGGGAAATGGGTGGCTGGAAGGTTGAGATGCGGATTGAGTGTGCGCACCATGTCGTATTGAACCTGGCGGTCTTCCACTCCGTCTATTTCTACGGTTGTGGAGTACTTCACCTTCGGCATGATGTCGACACCAGCCCTGATGCCGACGAAGTCGGTGACATTTGTGGTCAGGTCGATGGTGAGACCTGTGGTTCCGATTCCTACACTGCCGCCGAAGTGGCTGAAAATGTTACTCTCGCTTTGTGCGAAGGCTGTTGCTGCAAAGAGCAAGAGACCTGCGAATGCAAACAGTTTTTTCATAGGTGTTTTTATTAGTGGGTTTTTAGTGACCCCTCCCGACCACCCCAGAGGGGGATTTCTTGCCGGTAGGGGCTGAAGGGATTTTTTAGAATTCTGCATTCTTTGGTGTGCGCGGGAAGGGGATGACATCTCGGATGTTCTGCATTCCCGTGACGAAGAGGATGAGTCGTTCGAAGCCCAGCCCGAAGCCTGCATGTGGGCAGCTGCCCCAGCGGCGGGTGTCGATATACCACCAGAGGTGAGTCATGTCCATCTGACGGCGGTTGATTTCGCCCATGAGCTTGTCATAGCTTTCTTCGCGCACGGAACCGCCGATGATTTCGCCGATTTGCGGGAACAGCACGTCGGTGCCTTGCATGGTGGGCTTGGGGGCGACGGCTCCCTTGTAGCCTATGGAACCGCCGTCGGCAGTTTCTTCGTTCTGCTTCATATAGAAGGACTTGAACTCTCGTGGGTAGTCGGTCATAATGACGGGCTTCTTGAAGTGTTCTTCTACGAGGTAGCGTTCGTGTTCGCTGGCCAGGTCGTCGCCCCAGTTGCAGGGGAATTCAAACTGATGGCCGTTCTTGATGGCTTCCTGCAGGATGTTGATGCCCTCGGTATAGGGCAGACGAACGAAGGTTTCTTTCAGTACGCCCTGCAACCGTTCGATGAGGGTCTTGTCAATCATCTTGTTAAGGAACTCGAGGTCGTCCTTGCAGTGCTCGAGTGCCCAGCGCACGCAGTACTTGATGAAGTCTTCCTCGAGGTTCATCAGTTCTTCCTGGTCGAGGAAGGCTACTTCGGGTTCTACCATCCAGAACTCTGCCAGATGGCGAGGTGTGTTGGAGTTTTCGGCACGGAAGGTGGGACCGAAGGTATAAATGGCACCGAGTGCCGTTGCACCGAGTTCTCCTTCGAGTTGTCCGCTGACGGTGAGTGAAGTCTGTTCGCCGAAGAAGTCATCGTCGTAGATGATTTTCCCGTTCTCGTCTTTCTTCAGGTCGTAGAGGTTCTTGGTGGTAACCTGAAACATGTTGCCGGCACCTTCGCAGTCGCTGGCGGTGATGAGTGGTGTATGGAAGTAGAAGAAGCCGTGCTCGTGGAAGTAGGTGTGGATGGCCATAGCCATGTTGTGGCGGATGCGCATGACGGCTCCGAATGTGTTGGTGCGCAGACGCATGTGGGCATTTTTGCGCATCTGTTCGAACGACTGTCCTTTCTTCTGCATGGGGTAGTCGTTGCCGCAGAGTCCGTAGATGACGATGTGCTCGCACTGTATTTCAGAGGGCTGTCCGGCAGCGGGACTCTCTACGAGGGTTCCTTCTACGCCGATGCAGGCTCCGGTAGTCACCTGCTTGAGGGTTTCTTCATCGAACTTCGTCGGGTCGACGACAATCTGCACGTTCTTGATGGTGGAGCCGTCGTTGAGGGCGATAAAGTCGACGGCCTTGCTGCTGCGGTGCGTGCGCACCCAGCCTTTCACGCATATCTGCTTTCCGTATTCTGTGCACGCAAGTGCATCAATTACTTTTGTACGTTTCATTGTTATGTTTTTTTGAAATCCCCCCATTCCCTCCCGAGGGAAGGGGGATGTTTTCACCTTTTCACTTTTTTACCTTTTCACCTTTTTTACTTTTTTATTCAAAGGCTCCCATTCGCAGCATCTCGACTTCCTTCTCGGTGAGGAAACGCCAGTCGCCACGGCGGAGGTTCTTCTTGGTGAGTCCGGCAAACTGCACGCGGTCGAGCTTGACGACTCGATAGCCGAGGTGTTCGAAGATGCGGCGCACGATGCGGTTCTTGCCGGAGTGGATCTCGATGCCTATCTGGCTCTTGTCGCGCTCGTCGGGATATTCGATGGCGTCGGCATGGATCTCTCCGTCTTCAAGCTCGATGCCTTCAGCGATGAGTTGCATGTCGTGGGCCGTGACGTTCTTGTCGAGGAAGACGTGATAAACCTTCTTCTTGAGGAACGAGGGGTGGGTGAGCTTCGAGGCAAGGTCGCCATCGTTGGTCAGCAGAAGAACGCCCGTCGTATTGCGGTCGAGTCGGCCGACGGGATAGATGCGCTCGGGGCATACGTCTTTGACAAGGTCCATGACGGTCTTGCGCTGCTGCGGGTCATCGCTGGTGGTGACATAGTCCTTGGGTTTGTTGAGCAGTACATAGACTTTCTTCTCGAGTGTCACGGGTTTGTCGCGGAACATGATTTCATCGGTGCGAAGAACCTTTGTGCCGAGTTCCTTCACCACCTCACCATTGACGGTGACGTTTCCTGCAAGGATGAACTCATCGGCTTCTCTGCGGCTGCAGACACCGGCATTGGCAAGGAACTTGTTCAGACGGATGGGGGCCGTAAGGTCGATGTGTTCCTCGTTATACTCGATGCGTTTCTTCATGCTGTATTTGGCATTCGGGTCATAGCCCTGCGTGCGCTGTCGGGGTTGATAGCCTCGCTGCTGGCGCTGCTGGTAGCCACCCTGCTGACGGGGTTGATAGTCTCCTTCGCCCTGGTTGTTGTAACGTGGACGGTAGGGCGGACGTCCCTGCGGTGTGTAATCACCTTGCTGGCGCGGCTGATAGTCGTTGCGGTTGAATTCTTCGTTGTCCTGATAGTTGTAGCGTGGATGATAGGGCGCACGGGGCTGGGGCTTGTATTCGCTGTTCTGTGCGTTGAAGCGTGGGCGCGGCTGATAACCCGGCTGGCGGGACTGGTATCCTCCTTCGCCTTGGTTGAAACGTTGGCGGGGCTGATAACCTCCCTGTTGGCGGGGCTGATAGCTGCGTGGCTGATAGCCACCTTCGCCTTGTTCGCCTTGAGCATTGTTAAAACGCGGACGATAGGGGCGTGGCTTTTGTTTTCCGCCTTGCAATCCGGCTCCGAAGCCTTCCGGACGGAAACCGCCGTCGGTACGGCCCTGTTCGCTGCTGTATGCACGCTGGGTGTGGATGCGCGGCCGTTGAGGTCGGCCGTTGGCATGATACTCTCTCTGGTAGTTTCCGGTTGGTCTTCCAGTACCTTCATGGTTAGTCTCCTGCGGCTGATTAGTAGCCTCTTCCTGAATGTTCTTTTCTTCTTCGAAATCCATAGTTGTTTTTCTTTCTAAATGTTTTTTTACTTATTATGAATGCCTCACGGCTATTATTCTTGTTAAATGTCAGTTATCCCTCAGTCACAAAGTCAGATTTCACCAGTATAGTTTGAGGGTGTGATGCTCATCAGTTCGGCCTTAATTTCTGGAGTGACGTTGAGAGTCTGGATGAATTCGTGGATGCTCTCTTGAGTTATTTTCTTGTTTGTTCGCGTGAGTTCTTTCAGTGCTTCGTAGGGATGCGGATAGCCTTCGCGTCGGAGGATGGTCTGAATAGCTTCTGCCACGACAGCCCAGGTGTCGTCGAGGTCTTGCTGCAGTTTTTCTTCGTTGAGGATGAGTTTGCGCAGGCCTTTCAGTGTGCTCTGTATGGCAATGGCGGCATGTCCGAAGGGTACGCCGACGTTGCGCAGCACCGTTGAGTCGGTGAGGTCGCGTTGCAGTCGACTCACAGGCAGTTTCTGCGACAGGAACACAAGAATGGCATTGGCCATGCCGAGGTTGCCTTCGGAGTTTTCAAAGTCGATGGGGTTTACCTTGTGTGGCATGGCACTCGACCCGACTTCTCCTGCTTTTATCTGTTGTTTGAAGTACTCCATCGAGATGTACATCCAGAAGTCACGGTCGAGGTCGATGATGATGGTGTGGATGCGGCGCATGGCATCGAAGATGGCTCCCAGCCAGTCATAGTTGGAAATCTGCGTCGTCCACTGCTCGCGTTCCAGCCCGAGCCGTTCACTGACGAAGCGGTCGCCGAAGTCGCGCCAGTCGTATTGTGGATAGGCTACATGGTGGGCATTGTAGTTGCCGGTTGCACCGCCGAACTTTGCCGTTATCGGCGTGTCCTTCAATGCGTTCAGCTGTTCTTCCAGCCTATAGACATAGACGCGAATCTCCTTGCCCAATCGGGTAGGAGAGGCGGGCTGTCCATGGGTCTTGGCCAGCATCGGCACTTGTTTCCACTGTTCGGCAAAGTCGTTGAGCTGTTCGATGAGTTCTTCGACTTGTGGGTAGTAGAATGTTTCGAGTGCTTCTTTGATGGAGAGAGGTATTGAGGTGTTGTTGATGTCCTGCGAGGTCAGTCCGAAATGAATGAACTCCTTGTAAGCATCGAGGCCTCCGATGTGGTCGAATTGCTCTTTGATGAAGTATTCTACGGCTTTGACATCGTGGTTGGTGATGGCCTCGATGTCTTTCACATGCCGGGCATCGGCTTCTGAAAACAATCTGTAGATGTCGCGCAGCCTATGGAAAAGGGCATGGTCAAAGTTTTCCAATTGAGGCAATGGTAGCTCACATAGAGAGATAAAGTATTCAATCTCCACTCTCACACGATAGCGTATCAACGCATATTCAGAGAAAAACTCCGCCAGCGGCTCTGTCTTTCTTCTATACCGCCCATCCACGGGTGATATGGCCGTCAGCAAATCAAGTTTCATAACTGTAAAATCTAATACGTATTATTATAATAATGTGCAAAGTTACGAATTATCTTCATCATACGGAAACAAATGGCCGAAAAGTTAACGATTTTTTTATCTTTTCTTCCTTTTCTTCCTTTGGTCGACCTTTCTTTCCTTTTTTTTCCTTACGCAAACTCCCCTCCAGCTACCTCATTTTCCGAGGGTGCTGGAGGGGAGCCTTTGGGGCATGTTGAATGTTGATTTTTGAATGTTGACTTGTTGCCTTTTGCAATAGAGTATTGAGAGTTCGTCATCGGCTTAGCCGACAAGTCAAGATTCAATAATCAAAAATCAACAATCAATTATTCCTCGCCGATGATGATTACGACACGGTTGTCATCGTTGTTGGCGAAGGGCTGTACGGTATCTCCCTTCGAGGAAGTGCTGATGCGTGTAGCCTCGATACCGCTATAGACGAGCTTAGTCTTCACGCTCTGTGCACGTTGTTCGGCAATGCGCTTGTTGACGGCAGCCGTTCCGGTTCCCTTGTCGGCATAACCGGTAACGGTGAACTTGGCGCTGGGGTTAGCCTTTGCAAAGGCAACGACCTCGGCAAGTTTGCTCTGCTCTTTGTCGTTGACATCCGACTTGTTGATGACGAAGAATACGTTGCGCTCGATCTTCTCGGGAGCCTTCACTTCTTCTTTCTTGGTCTGCGGTGCAGGAGCTACGACGGCAGGCTGAGGCTTGGGTTCGGGCTTCTTCTCGACAGCTGCGGGAGCTGGTGCAGGAGTGGGAGCAACATACTAAAACCGATGCAAAGATACATTGTTTTCTCGAAAAGCCAAATGAAAAGGCAAAACACTCGTAATTATAGATGATGTTTGGCGAAAAAAATATAAAAAAGAGTCCTCTTTTGTGGAAGGGGACTCGTTTTTTTGAATTGTAAAGCAATAGTTGTCAGAGCAACTGGGGAAGGAACGAAGAGAAGATGAGGACCACGATGCCGGCAATGAGCACGGCAATGGTCTTTTTCGAACAGCCCTTCCATTCTTTCAGGATGATGCCCCAAAGGTTGCTGAACACCACGTTGAGTGCCATGAGGATGCAGAAGGCCAATGTCGTCAGCGTAGGCGACGAGGTGAGGAAGCCTTTTCCCACTGACAGTCCGAAAAACTGTGAGTACCAAAGGAAACCTGCCAGCAGGCAGAAGAAAAGGTTGTTGGCCCAGACTTTTGTCTTGCGGTAGTCACTCCAAGTGTGGTTCTTCTGGTTCTGGTAGAAACAGTAGACGGCGTTGGTGAGGAAACCTCCGAAGGTGATCAGGAGCGTGGCTGGCAGGGTGCGGAACATCGGGTCGGTGAGCTCACCGAAGTTGATATCCTTTCCAAATTCCAGTCCCACATTGAAGCATCCGCTCATGAAACCTGCGAGCAGTGCAATGGTGATGCCTTTGGGGAAGTTGAAGTCCTTTACGGCAGCCTTTTTTTCTTCTTCTGAGAGTGATGCCGCTTTCATCGAGCCTGCCACACCGATGATGGCGATGCCGACCAGTGTGACGGCCACTCCGAGGAGCACTGCGAAGGTCAGTGACTGAAGGGCATTGAGTTCAGGGAAGAAGATGTTGAGCAGCACCGGTCCCATGATGGTTCCCAAAGCGGCGCATGTGCCCAAGGCAATGGACTGTCCGAGGGCTACGCCGAGGTAGCGCATGGAGAGTCCGAAGGTTAGTCCGCCCACCCCCCATAGTATGCCGAAGAGGATGGTCATCAGAAGATGGAAGGAGGATGCCTGCGAGAAGAGCCCGAAGAGCGACTCGTCTTGCGGCACGGCCAGCAGTGCGCCGAGGAACGGCAGCAACAGCCATGCGAAGACTCCCTGGACAATCCAGTAGCTCTCCCACGACCACTCCTTGACCTTATTGATGGGCACATAGCTGCTCGACTGGCAGAAGGCACCCACGGCGATGATGAGAAGTCCGATGATGATTTCCATGTGATATTCCGTAATCAAAGGTCATTATCTCTTGCTGGTGACGTTGCGCTCGTACTGCTCGATGTCTGCAATGAAGTCGGCACCCACGGGGCGGTTGTTCTTCAGGTTGAAGTAGTTGTAGACATCGCCGAAAGGCATCGACTTCATCTCTTCCAACACTGCCAGACGCTGGAAGCCCTGGTCGTTGTCTTCGTATTGGCGAAGGAGCTGCTTGGGTTCGAGTAGTGCCTGCAACAGGCAACGCTGTGTGGCTCGGACACCGATGACATAGGCACCGATGCGGTTGATGGATGCGTCGAAGTAGTCGAGGCCGATGTGTGCACGGTCGAGGGCATCGGCGCGGACGAGTTCCTTGAAGAGGTCAAGTGTCTGGTCGTTCATGATGGTCACATGGTCGGAGTCCCAGCGGATGGGTCGGCTGACGTGCAGCATCAGTTCTGGCACATAGAGCAGCAGCGAGCTGACCATGTCGCTGACGTTCTCTGTAGGCTCGTAGTGGCCGGTGTCGAGGGTGTAGATGACATTATTCTTCGAGCAGTAGCCGGCATAGAAGTCATGCGAGCCGACGGTGTAGCTTTCCATGCCGATGCCGAAGAGCTTTGCTTCGAGACAGCTCTTCATGTGTGGCAGTTCTTCGGCGAGGATTTCGTCGAGCGACTCCTTGAGCAGCTGACGGTAGCGCAGGCGTTCGACGGTGATGTCCTTCAGTCCGTCGTGCACCCATATATTCATGATGGCAGGGTCGCCTTGCGCCTTACCCATGGCATCGGCGATGCGACGGCAACGCTTTGTGTGCTCAATCCAGAATTCGCGGATGGCTTTGTCGGGGTTGGCCAGTGACAGATAGCCGCTCTTGGGGTGTGAGAAACTGGTGGAGTTGAAGTCGAGTTTGAGGTTGTGCTCCCGAGCCCAGTCTATCCATCCCTGGAAATGTTTCACTTCCACTTGGTCGCGGTCTACGAAGCCTTCCTTGAATTCTCCGTAGGTTTCATGCAGGTTCAGTCGGTAGGTGCCGGCCAGAAGGGTCTGCACCTTTTCGATGTCCTGTCGCACTTCCTCTACGTTGCGTGCCCGGCCGGGATAGTTGCCGGTGGTTTGGATGCCGCCTGAGAGGGCTTCGTTGCGTTCGAAACCTACTACGTCGTCAGTCTGCCAGCAGTGCAGGGAGATGGGTGTCTTCTCAAGTTTGTCAATGACTTTCTCTGTGTCGATGCCCAGTTCGGCATAGCGTTCGCGAGCTATGTCGTAGGATTTAAGGATTTGATTCTCTTTCATTTTTGTAGTATTTGTGATTGTTGTTAACGATTCATTTGCATTTTCAGATTACCGTATGCCGTGGCTTCGGCACTGCCGATGATGATGTTGCAGTTGCATGCCTTTTCGGTAAGTTGGTTGAGTAGCTGGTTGCGTGAGCCGCCTCCGATGATATGCAGGTTGCGTGAGGTGCCGGGAGCCAGTTCGCACAGTCTGTCGTAGATTTCCTTGTAGCGATGGGCAAGCGACTCAAAGATGCATCTCACGATTTCAGCCCGCGACTGTGGCATGGGCCAGCCTTGCTCGTCGAAGTAGTCCTTGATGGCCGCCACCATTGATGGTGGGTTGGCAAAGCGTGCGTCGTCGGTGTTGAAGACATGTGCCGACGGCTGGCATTTTTCGGCACCTCCGATGAGCTCGTCGTGTGAAGGCTTGCCCCATTCTTCGCGGCATCGTTCGTAGATCCACATACCGCAGGAGTTCTTGAGGAAACGTATGGTGCCGTTGACACCGCCCTCGTTGGTGAAGTTTTGTTCGAATGTCTGCCGGTTGATGATAGGCTCGCCGGTGACGACGCCCATCAGGCTCCATGTGCCAGAGCTGAGGAATACTTGTCCCGGCGGGTCGGTCGGAATGACGGACACGGCGCTTGCCGTGTCGTGACCCGCCACGGCCATCACTGGAATGTCTTTCAGTCCGGTGATGCGCTGCACTTCTTCCGACAGTGGTCCGACGATGGTTCCCGGTGCTGTCATGGGACCGAAGTGCTCTCTTGTCAGTCCGACGCTCTTCAGCAGGTCTTCATCAAACTCGCGTGTATAGGGATTGAGCAGCTGCGAGGTCGACGCCACGGTGTATTCGCAGATGACTTTTCCTGTGAGCATATAAATGAGCGCATCGGGTATGAATAGTATTTTCTCCGCGTTCTCCAGGGCGGCGTTGCCTGCCTGTCGCATGGCATAGAGTTGGAAGAGCGTGTTGAAGTTCATCAGTTGCACGCCTGTCTTCATATACACGTCCTCCCGGCTGAGCTGGTGTTCGAAATAATGCTCCATCATGGGGAATGTGTGCGGGTCGCGGTAGGAGAGGGGGTTGCGCAGCAGTTGCCCGTCGTGTCCGAGGCAGACGATGTCGCAGCCCCAGGTGTCGATGCCGATGCTTTCGATGGTGATGTTTCGTTGTGCTACAAGGCGAAGGGCCTTGATGATTTCATGGTAGAGGGCATAGATGTCCCAATAGAAATGGCCATTGGCCTGGATGATGGGATTGTCGAAGCGTGTGAGCACTTCCATGTCAATCTGTTCGCCGTTTTTCCGTCCGAGTATCGTTCGGCCGCTTGTGGCTCCAAGGTCGATAGCCAGATAGGTTTTACTTTCGTTCATATAGTTCATGTAGTTCATGTGCTAATATCTAAAGGTTTTCTTAAGATTTGTGCAAAGATACGAAAATCTTTTGTAATCCGTACTTTATTTTTTGACAAAAATCCTTTGTTTTTTGCTTTTTTTTCCTATTCATGATAATTTCCCATGCCTTTCGTTCCATCCTTTCATTTTTTTTTCGTAACTTTGCATCCGCTTTTGAAATTAATATTTAAATAAGTATACATAATCATGACAACATTAACGTTAGCAATCGTTATTGTATTTTGCATCGGCTATCTCTGCATAGCCCTTGAGAGTGTGACAAAAGTGAACAAGGCCGCAGTAGCCTTGTTGATGTTTGTAGCCTGTTGGACTTTGTTCATGATAGATCCCGGCCAGTATATCGTCGGGTTGCTGGATGCAACGAAAGCCATGCAGGTCAGCGAGGTCATCGAGCATCATCTGGGTTCCACGTCTACGACGTTGTTCTTCCTCATGGGAGCCATGACCATCGTTGAGATTGTCGATCAGAATGGGGGTTTCAACTTTGTCCGTGACACCCTGCATACGAAGAGTAAACGTGCTTTGCTCTGGCGCATTGCCTTTATGACGTTTGTCCTTTCGGCCATTCTCGACAACCTGACGACCTCTATTGTGATGATTATGATTCTTCGCAAGCTGGTCAGCGACAAGCAGGACCGTCTGATCTATGCCGCCCTTGTCGTCATTGCCGCCAACTCCGGCGGTGCCTTCTCACCTATTGGCGACGTGACCACCATCATGCTCTGGAACAAGGGTCTGATTACGGCAGCTGGTGTCATCAGCGAGATTTTCATCCCATCGCTCGTGTCGATGCTCATTCCTGCCTATCTGCTGTCCCTCCACTTGAAGGGCGATCTCACCTTCACCGCAACTCAGCAGCAGACGGTGGCCGCCAGCGACTTCACCACTTCTCAGCGTAAGATTGTGTTTTTCCTGGGTGTGGGTGGTTTGATTTTCGTTCCCATCTTCAAGAGTATCACCCATCTTCCTCCTTTTGTCGGCATCCTGTTGGTTTTGGGTGTGTTGTGGACGACCACTGAAATCTTCTACCGCGGTGTGAAAGAGAAGAAAGAGGAGCGTGGTGCCATGCAGAAGCGCGTCACTTATGTTCTCTCGCGCATTGACATGTCGACCATTCTGTTCTTCCTCGGCATCCTGATGGCTGTGGCCTGTCTTGAGACCATCGGCGTGCTCACGATGGTGGGCAAAGGCCTCGACGTGACCTTCGAAGGCAACCATTATCTGGTGACGGGCATCATCGGTGTGCTCTCGAGCATTGTCGACAATGTGCCCCTCGTGGCTGGTTGCATGGGTATGTATCCTGTGGCAGAAGTCGGCGATATGGCTGTCGACGGCATCTTCTGGCAGCTCCTGGCCTACTGTGCCGGTGTGGGTGGCTCGATGCTGATCATCGGCAGTGCGGCCGGTGTCGTCGTCATGGGTTTGGAGAAGATTACCTTCGGTTGGTATCTGAAGAAGATTACCTGGATTGCCTTTGTCGGCTATCTCGCAGGTATCGTGAGCTATTGGTTCATCCGTACGTTCGTCTTTACCACGCCACTTTGACCCGTGCAACCCTTTAGCACCCCAACATGAAACGAGAAATCCTGCTTTTATTGGCACTGTATATGACTATAACGGTCGGAGCACAGCAAGGGTCTGTGTTCGACCGTTATTTTGTTTCCGCCCGGCAGTTCGCTGCGGCATGGCCGAGGGAAAAAGTCTATCTTCACTTCGACAACACCAGCTATTATCAGGGAGATACCATCTGGTTCAAAGCCTATGTCGTCGATGCGGCGACCTTGCAGCCCAGTGCCATCAGCAAACCTCTCTATGTGGAGTTGGTCGATGAACTCGGACATGTGAAGGAGCGGCAGATCGTGAAACTCGACAACGGGGTGGGAGAGGGGCAGCTCTCTTTAGTCAACACCTTCTTCACAGGTTTCTACGAAATCAGGGCCTACACCAAGTGGATGCTGGCTTTCAGTGACGACCCGCAATATTTCTCCCGGACTTTCCCCATCTATCGCAAACAGTTGTCGAAGGACGAACCGCGCAGCATTGCCCATTTCAATATGGACGCGAGTATGAAACAGCGTCCCGTCGAGAAGAAGAAAGGGCTTTCCGTGCGTTTCTTCCCCGAAGGCGGCCATCTTGTCGAGGGCTTACCGTCGGTAGTGGGCATTGAAGTCGTCGACCACGATGCTGGCTGGCTCAATGTTTCCGGCAGTCTTGTGGCTGCCGACGGTACCGTTCTCGGTCCCGTTGCCGCCATTCACGACGGTATGGGGTCGTTTGTCTATACTCCCACGGGTAAGCCTGCCAAGGTTGTCTTTGACATCAATGGGAAAAAGCAGGCGTTCCCCTTGCCGGCAGCACTGTCCGAGGGATATGTCATGCAGGTGAGCAGCCATGCCGAGTCGTTTGATGTCCTCGTCAGCCGGTCACCCTCAATGGCTGATGAAGAACTGGCGCTCTTCGTCTTCTCACAAGGCATTCCACAGACGTTCGTTCCCATCGACTTCGGCAAGGCTGACAAAAAGCGCGTGAAAGTGATGACCGCTGACCTGCCGGCAGGCATGGTCCGCCTGTCGCTGGTCAATGCTGCCGGACAGCCGCTCATGGACCGTTTCTGCTTTGTCTATCCCCGAACGCATCTCAAACTGGCCGGCAGCGTCGACGGACGAGTCTTTCAACCCTTCCAACCGGTGGCCACACGACTGCAGCTGACCAATGCCGGCGGGCAGCCTCTGCGCGATGTCACCGTGTCGGTATCGGTGCGCGACGGCATTGAGAGTGACTATCTTGACAACCAGGATAACATCCTCACCGACCTCCTCCTCACCTCCGATCTGCGAGGCTATGTGCATAAGCCCGGTTTCTATTTTGCCAGCCAGTCGGCTTCACGGCGGAAACTGCTCGACAACCTGCTCATCATCCGGGGGTGGAGACGCTATGACCTCAGCGAGGCGTTCGGCACGAAGACCTTTGCACCGAAATACCTTCCCGAAGACAAGCTCATGCTCTATGGTCAGGCACGCTCGATGATTATGAATCGCCCAGAACCTGACCTCGGCGTGACCATCCTCTCTCAGGTCGACACCATTCCTTATGCCGGTGCCACGATGACCGACTCGCTGGGCTTCTTCAGCGTGCCACTCGATGACTTCTACGGAACGCTTGAGTCGCTCATTCAGACCAAGAAGGAGGGGAAACAATATAATAGGAATACGCGCGTAAGTCTCTTCCGCACCTTCGAACCCCCTCTGCGGCCGCTCGACTACAACGAACTCAATCCGCAATGGGACAACCTCGCCGACACCCTGACACTCGCCTCTCAGTTGGATTCCCTGGCTGCCGTCGGCTCGTCGGACTATGGTGTGCAGATGCTGGATGAGATTGTGGTGAAAGGAAAATATAAAGGCAAGCTACTGAAAGACACCGAAGCCTTCGAGCGTGACATCCTGGCGTTCTATGACATCAGCCGGATTCTCGAGCGAATGCGCGACGAAGGAAAGTTCATCCCTGACGATTTGAGCGATTTCCTCTATAACCTGAATCCCAAGAAGATTGACCGCGATGCCACCACCTACGGTGTTTCCGAAATCAAATACAGCGTCGACGGCCGACTCATCGGGAAGGATTTCATCAACAAGGGTACGCTCGACATGATTGAGTCGGCCATGTTCTACAACGACATCATGGGCCGTTACTCCCATAAATATGGCCAGAACTATCGGGTCGTAGAGGGTGAGGCCGAAGACTTCTTTACGCATAGCAACACCTATATCGACAGTATCGACTATGTGATGCTCGACGAAAAATATGTGCGTTGTGAGCTGACGATGAAGCCTCGCTGGCGAACGGAGAAAAGCTATAAGCCCACGCATGGCATCCGTCACACCAGCATCCAGGGCTACAACGCACCGGCGGCATTCTATTCGCCCGTCTATCCCGATGGCGGGAATGATGTTTTCGACGACCGCCGGCGTACGCTCTATTGGAACCCTGCCATGAAGACGGATGAGAACGGTGTCATCAATGTGGATTGTTACAACAGCAACAACCCGACGTTTGTCGTTGTCTCCGCTGAAACCATCGTCGATGGAATGCCGGCGGCACTCAGCATCAGCTCGTTTGAGCAAGCCGTCAGACGGACAAAATGAAAACCGTAGACACCCGGATCTTCTCGCGTGGTTCCGAGTGCCGAAGCTATGTTTCGAGGAGCGCAACTCATAGCTTCGTGGTGCTCGAAAGGCTGCTTCGTGGTGGTCGAAAGGCTGCTTCGTGAGGCCCGAAAGGCTGCTTCGTGATGTTTATCTCTGCCTGATAACAGGATGATCAGTGTGAGGTAACAGGATGATCAGTGTGAGGTAATAGGATGATCAATGTGTGATAACAGGATGATCAATGTGTGATAACAGGATGATCAGTGTGTGATAATGACCGTTTCAAAGCTCGTTGGTACAGTTGATACAGAGTTTTGGGGGTATAAATGCTAAGAAGGGTGCCCACGACAGGACACCCTTCTTAGTATGGTTATTTGTTGTCGAAACTTTATTTCATGTATTTTTTCCCGCCCTGGATATAGATGCCGCGGTAATTTGCTGATACCCGCTGGCCCTGCAGGTTGTAGACGGGTGCATCGGTGGCGGTCGTCTCTATGAACGTGGGCTGCAGGATGCCGACGGTACCGCCGAGACCTTCATCGGTGTAGTAACCTCCGTTGACAAACTTGAGGTTCTCGGTCTGCGGTGAGCTGGAGTTGTTGAAGATGATGAAGTCAGGCTGTGTGGCGGAAGAGTTCTTCTGCTTTTTGCCGTCCCACGTCCATTTCCATACTTTCTTGCCGTTGTGAGCTTCACCCAGCTCTGTGCAGGCTACGCCCGGCCATGTTCCACCAGTGAAGTTGTCGGAAGGATTGTCTGTCCATGCCCAGCATCTGATGGTGTTTTTCCAGGAAAGGGGTGCCTCGAAGAAAGCACAGACTTCTCCTTCACCGACGGTGCAGAAATCAGGAATGACAACCTTGTCGGCTTCGTTGGGTTCGGTCTGGTAGACACGCGTGATGAGGCCTTTCACCTGACCGCCGACGAGCAGACCTACGCGCAGGGTCGTCGTGGTCTCGTCTGGTATGACGACGTAGCTGCCGCTGTTGACTTTCGGGCTCGATGCCGTGGGCGTAGAGCCGTCGGTGGTATAGACCAGCTGTGCGCCGTCGGTCTTGCTGACAGCCACGAGCTTCACCTTCAGTGCCCCTTCGTAGAGACCGCTGCCTTTGTCAGCCCAGGCTGTTTCGAGTGAGCGGTCGAGGTAATAGGCATAGTGGTAGCCCGAAAGGATTGGTGTCCATGTGGCGGCGTCGGCTTCGTGGCTGTCTGTCTGTCCGATGACGACGAGCAGATGGCCCTTCGTGCCGGCTACATCATTGACGAAGACGCGTGCACTGGAGCGTTGGCAGGTGTAGGTAGACTGGCTGTGGATGCCGGCGGCACGGCGGGCTTCCACCATTGCACGGATGTCACTCTTATAGGCCTGCCAGTGTTTCAGGAAGACGCTGGGCGTACCCGGCATGGCAAGCATGAAGGCGTTGGCGGCCAGCGTGTCCTTCTTGATGGGGTCTTGCGGTGCGCCTGCCGAACGGTATTCGGTGTCGTGGTTCTCGACAAACGTGACGGCATAGCGGCGATAGTTGACGTCGGCCATCACGCTGGCATTGCGCAGCATCTGCCAGTTGCTGTTGTTGATGGCGTCGCGGACAGTGTAGCGGAAGGGGAAGTCGAAGGCAGCACTCTGAATGACATCGTTCACCTTCGTGCCGTTAATCCAGTTCTTTACTGCATTCGCCTGTCCGTCCCAGTATTCACCGACGGAGTAGGTGGGCTTCGAGTCGGCGTTATACATACCCGTATATTCTGCTGAATAGCCGCGAACCATGTCATAGCGGAAACCGGCATAGCCGAAGTCGCCCAGCAGCATCTTCAGATAGGCCTTCACATTGGTCTGCACATTCTGTGACTTATGGTCGAGGTCGCGCATACCGCCCCAACCTTCGCCAGTGTCGTTGTTCGACGAGAGGGTGACTCCCTGCTTCTTGGCTTCCGTGGCGGTGGCTCCACCGTCGTCATCGGCACAGATATCTGTCGATGTCAGTTGGTAGGTGACACCGTTATATGTCTCTTTCGGGAAGGTGAACCAGCCGGTAGTATTCCTGCGGTGGTTGATGACCACATCGGCAATGGTGCCGATGCCGTTGTCCTTGAAGGTCTTGATCATCGACAGCAGTTCTTCTTTTACTCCGAACGAACTGTCATAGTTGGTGAACCAGTATAGGTCGTCGTAACCCATGCTCGTGCCGCCACAGTTACCGCTCTGCGGCACCCATATCAGGTTGAACGTATAGGCCAGGTCTTTGGCTTGCTTCTCCAGCTTTGTCCAGCGGGTGTCGGCATAGGAGTCCCAGTAGAAGCCCTGTAGCATGACACCGTCGTAGTTGGCGGGCCATCCTTGTGCTTTGGCGGTGGTGCTGCAAAGAACCATCAGCAGCAGTGTCCAAACGATATTTATCTTTTTCATAGGAAGTATAATAATAAAATTTAAGTGCTTAGTAATCTTTTGCAAATATAGCTATTTTCGTCAGAACTCCTTCTGACCTCATTTGTTTTCCAACAGCTAACATAATGCAATCGTTTGCGCGATGATGGCTTTCAGAGTGAGTGCCGCGGTTTTTCCGCGGCATCTAAAAAAGTCCTGCCGAAATCATTTCCGGCAGGACTTCTCTTATTATTAGTTTTCTAAACCTTTCGGCTTATTCACCGACGATAATGACGCAACGGTTGTCGTCGTTATTGGCAAAAGGCTGAACAGTGTCGCCATAAGAATTGACCGTCATGCGCTTCTTGGCAATGCCTTTATCCTGAAGAGCCTTGGCAACTTTCTCAGCACGAGCCTTGGCATAGCCCTTGTTGACTTTCTCGTTACCAGTGCCCTTGTCGGCATAGCCAGAGATGGTGATACCCTTGTTAGGATATTCCTTGCACCAGCTGACAACCTTGTTGAGGATGCCCTCTGCGTTAGGATCTGACTCGCGGATGGCGAAGAAGATGGTCTCCTTCAGAGGCTCTTCCTTCTTGGCCTGAGCAGCAGAAGCAGGAGCGGGTTTCGGCTCTTCCTTCTTCACGACGGGAGCAGGGGCGGGAGCGGGCTTCGGCTCTTCCTTCTTAGCGGCAGGTGCAGGAGCGGGAGCAGGAGCTGGCTGATAGACAGGCTCTTCTTCCTTCTTAGCCTTCTTGAAACCGAACTTATAGGTCACGCCGGCCATGGCATAGGGCCACCAGCGGTTCTTGTCCTCGATGCTCTTCACCTTGCTGCGCATGTAGACAGTACCGGCCTCGATGTTCACACCGAAGTGCTTGGCAATGTCGAACTCAACCATACCGCCGCCTTTCCAGCCTTTGTTCCACTTGGAATAGTCGGGAACGATGGTTCCGGCATAGTGGTCGATGTAGGTGTGCTTGGCACCACACTGCCAAGGCATACCGGCGATACCGATGACGTTGACAAGGTTCTTGCGGTTGGGGAAGAGGATGTTGGAGAAGTTCAGCAACAGGTCGAGGCTGATGTCGCCCATCTTGCTGTCGTAGTCAGCCTGACCGGGAACCTCTGCGGTCCACTTGGTGCCGGTGGCCGACAGACGGGCACCGGCAATGGGGTGGAAGAAGTAACCGAGCTGCACACCTGCTTCGGGAGCCCATGTGCGGTCGGGCAGCGTTCCGCTGTAGTTCTTCATGATACCACCCTGCACACCGAAGAAGGCATAGGGGTATTTGTCGCTTGAACTCTGGGCGAACGCTGTCGTTGCCATGACGATGGCAACGAGCGTTATCATAATCTTTGATTTCTTCATAGTTCTTATTACAAATTAATGATTTTTACTGCTTTGTAATCGTAAAGGTAGGAGCCTGGTGCTTGGCTGCTGTCTGCAGGTCGAGCGTGATGTGGTAGGTACCGGCTTCCTCAACGGCGATGTTGGCACCGTCCTTCTGCAGGTTGTCAGGCTCACCGCCATAGTTCAGACCCCAGTCGTGGTCAGCACGGAACTTGAACTCGCCGGCTTCCAGTTCGCAGGTGATTTCGAGCACCTTTGTTTCGGCATTCCAGGTGAGGTCGTAGTCGGTGCCCCAGCTGGTATCACCGGCAACGGCACTACCGACGATGCTCCATCCGTGAGCGGCGAAGGCCACGGTGAGGGCGTCGATGTCGGCTGTGATGGTATACATGCCGTCAGCGTCAACCTTGATGTTGGAACCGCCTGCAACGAGTGTCGTCAGGTCGTCAGAACCCCAGTTGTCATCCCAGCTGCCCAGTGCAAACTTGAACTCGTCGGCTGTGGTCAGATAGATGTTACCGGTGAAGGTGGTCTTCGAGGTGGCAAGGAGCACGTTGTCCTGAGTGGCAGGATCCCAACCGTTCATCGTTCCGGGAATGTTGAGCCACTGAATGCCACCACCCAGTTCGGAAACGATGGAGTAGGTGGGATAGCCGTCGGCGAAGCTCAGGGTCACATAGTAGAGACCGGGCAGGGCCTTGATGTTTCCACCATTCTGGGCAAGGTCGAACTCTTCGCCATCGGGATCGAGACCAAGGTTGATGTCCCAGCCGTGGTTCACACGGAACTTGAACTCACCGTCGGCCAGGTCCACCTGAGCGACAAGAGCCTTTGCCTCGCTGCTCCAGGCCATCGGTACATCGTTGGCCTCATCCCATCCGCCAACGGCATCACCGATGATGAACCAGTCGCGCTTCTCAACAGAGAGGGTCAGGTTTTCGATGTCGGCTGTGATGTAGTAGCAGCCTTCTTCGCTGGCAAATATGTTGTCGCCGCCTGGCACCAGTGTGACACCGTCAGGAGAACCCCAGTTGATGCTCCATTTGTCGTTAGATTCAGCTTGTCCCTTTTCGCCGTCGGCAATCTTCCACTCAGTACCGGCTGCCATGTAGACATAACCAGTGTAGACATTAGGATTGTTGCTGTCGGTAGCATAGAGTGCCTGATCGTAGTTGGAAGGATCCCAACCCTGGTGAGAACCAGGTACGGAGAGTTTAGCGTATTCCACCTTGCCGGCATACGGAGTAACCGTGAGGTTGGCGAGGTTGGTATAGATGCTTTCCACATCCTCGGAGAAAGAAGAAACGACACGAATCTTCACATCCTGAGGTTCATAGATGGGGGCATTGTCATAATACTGCTGCTCAAGCTTCAGGACTGCAGAATTGAGGTCCTTACCCTTGATGGTGACAGTATTCTCGGTTGTAGAGGCCAAGACGACGGGATTGCTGAAGTTACCCTCGGCCATGTCCATTTCAATGGTGTAGGTGGGTGCAAGGTCGATACCATATTCGGAGGCACCCCATGTGAGCGTCAATACTTCCTGCTTGGTGTTGGCGGCAGTCAGACGGATGTCGCTCTCGCTGGCAACCAACTGACCCGGCTGAGCCTGTTCAGGATTGTAGACAACTTTTTCCAGGTCGCTGTCGCAAGCCGTAAGGGTGGCAAGAGCAGCTACCGCAGCTATGAAATATTTTGTGATTTTCATAATTGTCCTTATTTATAATAATGTGTAATTACTCGGTTGTCTCTTCTGCATCGGCAGCAGCATCATAGCCAGGATTCTGGACCAGGTTGCCGTTGACGGTGAGGTCGGTGGTAGGAATAGGATAGACAAGGAAGCGATCGTCGACATCAACGCCGGTGGCAACACCGCCCTTGAAGTCCCAGTTGTATCCCTTCACAAACTTGCTGAAGCGGATAAGGTCGGTACGGCGCACGCCTTCCCAATAGAGTTCGCGGGCACGCTCATTAAGAATGAAGTCGAGGGTCAGGTCGTTCTCTGCAATGTTACCGAAAGCAGAGTGGTAGCCGCGGTTACGCAGGTTGTTGATGTAACCCAGGGCTGTTCCCTTCTCACCACCTGCACCACCGCGCAGAATGGCCTCGGCATACATCAGGTAGACGTCGGCAAGACGGAACATCGGGAAGTCGGTGTCGGGCCATGCATCGGTGTTGATGGTGCCGGTTGAGGTTACGTTGCGGAATTTCAACACTTCCCAACCTTCGGTCTTGAAAGTACCATTGGGGTCGGTAGTGATGTGCAGCGAACGGTTGGTGTTATCAAACATACCACGCTCATCCTTGATGGATTCTGGAGTGGGATTGGCTTCATCGTCGAACTCAAAGATGTCAACGAACTGTCCAGTGGGACGCATACCGTCCCAACCGCTGTTGACACCCTTGAAGGTCTTCAGGTCGGACTCTTCACCACTGACGCTGGCCATGATGAGGAAGGTCATGCCACCCCATGTGGCGGTTTCAGCTCCGTTGAAGACAATGGGGAAGATAATCTCGTTCTTGCAAGTCTGGTCATTGTCGGCAAGGAACAGGTCGGCATAGTTGTCAGCCAATGAATAACCGCCACTGATGACGTTCTTACAAGCGGTGATGCAATCGGTGTAGTGGTTCTCACCGGCATAGACCTCAGCATTGAGGAACAGACGGGCCTTCAGGAATTCGGCTGCACCCTGGTCGGCACGACCATAGACACCCTGACGGGCGGCGGGAAGGTCAGTCTCGCACTCGTTGAGTTCCTTGATGATCCAATTGAACAGCTCGGGATTGGTGCGGTTGGCAGCATTGCCAATGGGAGCGGGAGCTACGCTGAAGTTGTTCTCAGTGATGAAAGGAGGATTGCGGAAGAGGTCGAGCAGTACGCTGTAGGCCAATGCACGGCAGAAGCGGGCCTCGGCAATGTACTGGTTCTTCTCGGCGATGCTCGACTCGCCCACCTGACGAATGTATTCGTTGGCAAGAGCGATAATGAACATCGAACGCTGATAGGCACCCTCGATGGCTTCATTCTGGACGGTGTTCCAAGCAATGAAGTTGACAGCTTTTACCCAAAGGTCACCCCAGGCATTCTTTGCCTCGTCGGTAGGAACTTCGTTGAGGTTCCACCAGCAACGCATCAGCTGGCAGTTACCGGGGTCAAGACCGCTGATGTCAGAACTGCCATCGCCATCTTGTCCGCTCATGGCCCATACGGAATAGATTTTCAACAGACCCTTCAGATAGGCGTCGTCACTGCTGGCATAAGCTTTCTCTGCGGTCATCACATTGGGGTCAAGGGGCTTGACATCCAAGTCGCCCGTGCAGGAGCTGAAAAGCAGTGATACTCCTGCGATGGCTGCGAATATATATTTCTTATTCATGGATTCTTATGTTTTTAGAAGTTCAGATTTAATCCTAATGTATATGTACGAGGACGTGGCCACATGGAATAGTCGATACCGTTGCCAGTGGTTTCAGGATCGAGACCGCTGTAGTTGGTAACGGTGAATACGTTCTGTACGGAGAAGCTGACACGTCCGCTCAACTTGGCTGTGGTGAAGTTGGTGAAGTTGTAGCCCAGCGTGATGTTGTCGCACTTCAAGAACGATGCGTTCTCAAGGAAGTAGTCTGACAACTGTCCAGTGAGTTCGGGTGTGTGAGTGAAGCCCGAGGTCAGAGCAGAAGTCATGACGTTGTTCACATAACCCTGATCCCAGAAGCTGTGGACACTGGAATTGCCGGCTGCAAGGGCATTGAACATGTAGTTGTCGAAGTTGGCACGGAGGTTGAAGCCGAAGTCGAACTGCTTGAAGGTAATCATAGAGCTCAGACCCATGTAGAACTTAGGAGCGGGGTTCTTGTCCGTCATGTAGCGGTCGGCATCAGTAATCTGTCCGTCGTTATTGCGGTCGACAACGGTGTTCTGGATAGGATTGCCGTCGGTGTCATAGACCTGCTGGTAGAGATAATAAGTAAACGGGGCATAGCCAACATTGTGTTTCTGAGCGTAAGTATTCGTACCGAAAGATACACCGCCCTCGTCAATACCTGGGTAGTCAGGATTGTAGGCTGCGGTAAGCTTCGTGATTTCGCTGGTGTTCCAGGTGAAGTTGAAGTTCAAATCCCAGTGCAGGTTCTTCGTTTCGATGGGCACAGTATTCAGGGCAAACTCAACACCCTTGTTTTCCATCTGTCCGATGTTACCGGTGATGAGGTTGGTGAAGTTCGTGCCGGCAGGGCTTGATACCGTGTTCAGAAGGTCCTTGGTCTTCTTGATGTAGAAGTCGATAGAACCGTTGATGCGGCTGTTGGCGAAGGCATAGTCCAAAGCGACGTTATAGGTCGTGGTCTGCTCCCAGCGCAGGTCGGGGTTGTATCCGCCCGGCTTGATGAGGAAGTTGCCAAGATAGGTCGAATTGGGGTTGCTGCTGATGATATAAGAAGGAATATAGGCGTAGCAGTCGCCGATATCCTGCTGACCGGTCACACCATAACCCAAGCGGAGGCGGAGGTTGTCGATGGCGCGGACATCCTTCAGGAAGCCTTCGTTCTTAATAGTCCATGCGAGGGCTGCTGCGGGGAAGAGACCCCAGCGGTTGTCCTTGCTGAAGCGTGAAGAACCGTCGCGGCGCAGAGTGGCGGTGAGAAGGTATTTGTCCATGAGGTTGTAGTTCAAACGACCGAAGAACGATACCAGATAGTTCTCCCAAGGCTGACGATACTGTCCGTCACGGTAGAAATGATCGTCGGAAGGGTTCAGGGTGTAACCGACAGCACTGGTCATGCCCATCTCTGTAGCGGTGAGGTTACTGCGGGTGGTGTTTTCGTTGGCACCATAGAAACGCTGCCAGGAATAACCGGCAGTCAGGTCGATATGGCTGGCAAGTGCCTTGATGTCGTTATTGTAGTTAAGATAGAAGTCGAGCAGTGAGTTGCGGCGGAAGTTCTTCCAGTCGGAATTGGTAGAGGTGCCAGGGAAGATGTCTTCCTTGACGGCCTGGAAGGAGTTGAGGGCGGTCTTCGTGTTACCGGAACCTTCAGAGATGTCGAGACCGACATTCAGGTTGGCACGCAGCTCGGGGAGGAAGTGCATCTTATAGTCGAACTGGGCGTTACCGATGAAACGCTTGGTGGTGCCGTCGTTCGAATAGTCATAGATCTGTGACAGCGGGTTGACGGGGGCAAGGCTGTTGAAGTTACCATTAGCCTGGATCCAGTTGTACCAACCGTTGAATCTGCCAGCCTGAGCGGCAACACCGTCATTGCGGACGGGCTTCGTAGGATCGTAGTAAGCAGCTGCTCCGATGGCACCTTCTGCACCATAGCGGTTGTTGGCAACGGTACCCTTACCATTGAGGGTGATGCTCAGGTGATCGTCGAAGAGTTTCGGAGTCAGCGAGAGGCTACCGGTGTAACGCTCGAAGTTAGACTCCTTCAGCGTACCGTCTTCCCAGCTGTAACCTACCGATGCACGGAAAGGCACGGCACCTACCTGACCATTGACGCTCACGTTGTGGTCGTGCTGGACAGCGGGATGGAAGATTTCATCCTGCCAGTCGGTATCGACACCTTCGTAGATGTAGTTACCATCGGCATCCTGAGTGATGGTTCCGTTCTCGCTGAAGATGCTCATAAGATTTGCTCCGGCGGCTGTTCCTTCATAGGACTTCAGCATATTGGGAACAAGTTCCTTGGCTGAGAGTACCTCGAGCTTCTTATAAGGATCCTGTACGCTGATGGTACCGGAATAGCTTACCTTCAAACCCTTCGAACCCTTCTTGGTGGTGATGATGATGACACCGTTAGAAGCGCGCGAACCGTAGATGGCTGTTGCAGAAGCATCCTTCAGAATGGAGAATGACTCGATGTCGGCGGGGTTGATGGAACTCAGGGCATTCGACATGCCGGGAGCGGCGTCGTTAGACACGGGCACACCGTCGATGACTATCAGCGGGTCGTTGCTGGCGTTCAGTGAGGCACCGCTACGGATACGCATGGTGGCACCGCCGCCAGGAGCACCGGAACTGGGCTGTACGAACACACCGGCCACCTTACCCTGCAACATTTCCTGAGGTGAGGTGATGGCACCGCGGTTAAACTCGTCGGCCTTGACCTGTACGACAGAACCGGTAAGGTCGCTCTTCTTCATCGTACCATAACCGATAACGACGACTTCGTCCATCAACTGGGCGTCGTCTTGCATAATGACTACTACATTAGGGGCAGCAGTGACAAGAGCGTCCGTGTAACCGATGTATGACACGGAGAGCTGAGCACCCTGCTGAGCCTTAATGGTGAAATTACCGTCGAAGTCAGTAACGGCCATTCCTGTCTCATTGACAACACGAATGGTTGCACCGATGATGGGTTCGCCGGTAGTGTCCTTAACGTGGCCATTGACAGTAATCTGCTGTGCAAAGGCGCTTGCTGAAAGGATAAGCCCACATATCAATGCGAGCATCCTCAGAGGCAATGTAAATTTTACCTGCTTCATCATTTTGGTTTTTAAAATTAGTTAGATATTAAAAATGTGAATATATTTTCTTTGTCATTATTTGTTTTTAGTTAATTAGGAACGGTTGCAAAGCAATCTCCCCTTTTTTCGGATGCAAAAGTAACTTATATTTAAATAATAAAGGACTTTTTCAGAAACGAAAAGAATATTTGGTCGATGCAAACGTTTGCACAATAAAAAAAGTTTCATTTTATAAATAAAGACCTTTGTTGGGGCGGTTTTGTCTAACTTTGCATTGTAGTAGGGAAATATTTGTCAATCTTTCATAGTATAAAAGATAATGCACGCTTGAATAATATGATAGCACCGACAAACATAACGATGAAGGACATTGCCCGTGAACTCGGTGTCTCTGTGGCAACGGTGTCAAGGGCCTTGAAAAACAGCCCGCGTATCAGCAGTGAACAGCGCGAACGCATTCAGGCCTTTGCACGGGAACACAACTTTGTCCCAAACCTGATAGCCGAAACCCTGCGTTATTCAAAGACGCAGCGAACGAAGGTTATCGGTGTCATCGTGCCCGAGATAACACATTATTATTTCTCTACTATCCTTTCGGGGATTGAAAAAGAAGCCTCTTCCCGCGGTTACTTGTTGATAGTGGCGCAGAGTAACGAGTCCTATGAGCGGGAGGCCAGTATCTGTCAGTCTTTCTATGAGAATAAAGTCTGCGGGGTCATCGTCGCCCAAGCCAAGGAAACGGCGAGATATGATCATTTCACGCAACTCATCGACCGTGGTGTCCCCCTCGTGTTCTACGACCGTATCTGCACGGGTATTAACAGTAGTCGGGTTGTCGTTGATGACTATATGGGGGCCTATAATGCCGTTACGCATCTTATCAATACCGGGTGTCGGCACATTGCTTTCTATGGCTCGTCGATGAAGTTGGAAATTTCAAAGAACCGTTATAATGGCTATTATGATGCACTGCTGAAGAACGGACTGAAGCCCGACGAGCGGTTTATTCGGGAATGTGACAACAGGGAAGATGCCGAGCAGATTACTCCTGACCTCCTTGAGATTGAGGATGGTCCCGATGCCTTCTTCGCTGTCAATGACGATACGGCCATCGGTATTCTTTACTCAGCCAAGCGGATGGGATTCAGGATTCCGCAGGACATCAGTATCTGCGGGTTCAGCAATGGTGAGCGTGCCACAGCTTGCGACCCGATGCTTACTACCGTCGAGCAGCGAGGCCTTATTGTTGGTCAAGAGGCGGCCGACATCCTCATTAGTAAAGTAGAGGGGCTGATACCTATGGATAAAGTGGAAAAACGCATCGTCCGTACCCGACTTATCATCCGGGGAACGACAAGATAATCAAAACAAAATAATTTGACCGAATTAAATTGAGCTGATGCGAAACATAATTAAATAACATAATAAAAATTAAAGAGCCTTGCTACTACTCCCACTATCCTGCAGGCTCTCCCCCCTTTGGACGGGGGCAGGGAGGCCACTAATATGAAGCAAAAACCTAATCTATCTTTCTGGAAGCTCTGGAACCTGAGCTTCGGATTTTTTGGAGTGCAGATTGCTTATGCCCTCCAGAGTGCTAACATCTCACGTATTTTTGCCACTCTCGGTGCCGATCCTCATAATCTGAGTTATTTCTGGATACTGCCGCCGTTGATGGGTATTCTTGTGCAGCCCATTGTCGGTACTTTGTCGGATAAGACCTGGACACGCTTCGGCCGTCGCATCCCATATCTCTTTGTCGGTGCAGCAGTGGCTGTGCTTGTTATGTGTCTGCTGCCCAATGCCGGTTCGTTAGGACTGACCATTTCTGCCGCCATGATTTTCGGTCTTGTCGCCTTGATGTTCCTCGATACCAGCATCAACATGGCCATGCAGCCATTCAAGATGCTTGTTGGCGACATGGTGAACGAAGAGCAGAAGGCCAAGGCCTATTCCATACAGTCGTTCCTCTGCAACGCAGGTAGTGTCGTGGGATATGTGTTCCCCTTCTTCTTCACGGCCATTGGCATCAGCAACGTTGCCGCCGAGGGTGTCATTCCCGACTCCGTCATCTGGTCGTTCTATGTCGGTGCCGCCATCCTTATTCTCTGTGTCCTCTATACCACGTCTAAGGTGAAAGAGTGGCCGCCGAAGGAATATAATGAATACAACCCCGTTTCAGAAGAGAAAGAGGAAAGTGCCAACTGGTTCGTCCTCTTGAAGAATGCACCGTCGACATTCTGGAAGGTCGGTGCCGTTCAGTTCTTCTGCTGGGCAGCCTTTATGTATATGTGGACCTATACCAATGGAACCATTGCCGACACTTGCTGGGGAACCACCGACGTAACCTCCTCTGGCTATCAGGAGGCAGGCAACTGGGTTGGCATCCTCTTTGCCGTACAGGCTATCGGCTCTGTCATCTGGGCTGCCGTGCTGCCTCAGTTTAAGAATGTGAAGTTTGCCTATATGTTCAGCTTGCTGCTCGGTGGCATCGGCTTCGGTCTTGTTCCCTTCATCCATGACCAGTATGTTCTCTTTGTCCCGTTCCTGCTCATCGGTTGTGCCTGGGCTGCCATGCTTGCCATGCCGTTTGCCCTTGTCACCAATGCCCTTCAGGGTTACGGTCACATGGGTGCCTATCTCGGTCTGTTCAATGGAACCATTTGTGTGCCGCAGATTGTGGCTGCAGCCCTCGGAGGATCTATCCTCTCAGTCCTTGGCAGTGTCCAGAGCCGCATGATGTTTGAAGCTGCAGTGTTGCTCCTTGCCGGTGCCCTCTGCGTTTTAACGATTAAGACTAAGAAGTAAACATTTTTTGAAATAAAAAGATAATGATACGAAAACTTGTATTGATGTCGGCTCTGTTGCTCTGTGTGAGCGCAGGCAATGCCAAGAAACAGAAAGTCGTTTTCACGACACAGCCTCAGATGCATTGTCCCAACTGTGAAAAGCGCGTGAAGACCAACCTCCGCTTCGAAAAAGGCATTAAGGAAATTGAAACCAGTGTAGAGAAGCAGACGGTCGTTGTGACCTATGACGACAAGAAGACTTCTCCTGAAGCATTGATCAAGTGCTTCAAGTCATTCGGCTACGATGCCCGCATCTTAAAACCTGGAGAAACTGTTCAGAAGGAAGCCCACGAGTGCCAGAACGAAATGTAGTTTTTTTTAATGTAAAGGCTTTCGGCGGACACGACTGAATGGATTCAAACATCATCACCGGGCAGTATGTCCGAATTAGTCAGACCCCTGCCAGTATCTGGTCTCGTATCCTTGCACGGTTTCTTGATCAGGTACTGGTGGGAGTCTATGTCATTGCCCTTTTTAAACTCCTTTCCATATATGACGGTCTCTTCGGTTTGGAGCTGGATTATTGGTGGCAATGGATTATATTGCTGTTGCTCTGCCTGCCCTTCCTTTTCTATACGCCCCTGTTGGAGGTTCTGAATAATGGCCAGACGGTAGGAAAGAAAGTCATCGGCATTCGGGTGGTGATGGCCGACGGCACGGCACCTACGCTGGGTGCCTTGTTGCTACGCTGGGTGCTGTTGCCCTTCGACCTCTATATGACGGGCGGTGCGGGGGCTCTGTTCATCATCTTTACGAAAAACCACCAGCGGCTGGGCGACTTGGCGGCAGGGACGATGGTTATCAAGGACTCCGGCTATCGTAATGTTCTTGTGGGGCTTGATGAGTTCAGCCATGCATCACGCTACTACCAGCCGCATTATCCCGAAGCCGCCAACCTCTCGCAAGGGCAGGCCGATATCATCAGTCGAGTCCTTGAGGACTGCAATATAGACAATGACTACGATGAACGGCGCGTCAAGTTGTTGTCGGAGAAGGTCCAACAATCACTGAACATTGTATCCCGTGAGAAAAGCGATCTGGCTTTCCTCATGGTTCTGTTGAAAGACTATCAGTATTTTCTTTTGGAGATAGTATAAGGTCGTTCCATTCTTCCGTCACACCATATTCGTATTCGGGTGACACTTCAAGGTCATATTCCGGGTAAGTTGTTGGCATGGAAGGCTGGAAGGGTGGAATGACGCGGTCGATGACTTCCACTTTAACGGGGGCGATGCCTTGTGTAATCATTCCTATAAGTTTGGCGGCTCGCCAGGAGAGGTCAATGATGCGTCCTCGTGCAAAAGGTCCTCGGTCGGTGACGCGCACGATGACAACTTTCTTGTTCGTAAGGTTTGTCACACGCAGCATTGTCCCAAACGGGAAGGTACGATGGGCACAGGTCAGACTGTCGGAATGAAGTCGTTCACCGCTGGCTGTCCGTCGTCCCTCGAACTTTTTGGCGTAATAGGAAGCCTTGCCCGTCTGAGTCTGGGCGGTAAGGAAAAAGGAATGAGAAATGAGAGATGGAAAATAGAAAGGAGCAAACAACAAGCACACCAACAGCATACATGTCTTTAGTGAGAGTCTCCTATGCCACACGATCCTATTTCTCATTTCTCATGTCTCATTTTTCATTTATACGATGCCTTGAGCCATCATGGCGTTGGCGACTTTCATGAAGCCTGCCACATTGGCACCCTTCACATAGTCTACATAGCCGTCGGCTTGCTTGCCGTACTTCACGCATTGCTCATGGATGCTCGACATGATATAATGCAGCTTCTCGTCAACCTCCTGGTCGCTCCAGCTGAGACGCATGGAGTTCTGAGTCATTTCGAGTCCACTGGTAGCCACGCCACCTGCATTGACAGCCTTGCCGGGGGCAAAGAGAGTCTTCGTGGCAACAAACTTCTCAGCTGCTTCTGCGGTACAACCCATGTTGGAAACCTCAGCCACGCAAATAGGCTTGTTGGCAAGGATGTGGTCGGCATCGGTGCCGTTCAGCTCGTTCTGTGTAGCACAAGGCATGTAGATGTCGGCTTTTTGTTCCCAAGGCTTCTTTCCGGCGAAGAACTTCGAGCCGGGGAATTCCTCTTCGTAGGGTTGACAGATGTCGTTGCCGCTGGCACGCAGTTCCAGCATGTAGGCAATCTTCTTCTCGTCGAGACCGGCGGGGTCGTAGATGTATCCGTCAGGACCGCTGATGGTGACAACCTTGGCACCCAGTTCTGTAGCTTTCTTGGCAGCACCCCAAGCCACGTTGCCGAAGCCAGAGATGGCAACGGTCTTCCCCTTGATGTCCTGTCCGTGGGTGTGCAGCATGTGCTGAACAAAGTAGATGGCACCATATCCCGTTGCTTCGGGACGAATGCGAGAACCGCCATATTCAAGGCCTTTACCTGTCAGTACGCCCTGGAACTGATGCTTCAACTTCTTATACATGCCGAACAGATAGCCGATTTCGCGTCCACCCACACCGATGTCTCCGGCGGGCACGTCCTCGTCAGGACCGATATGACGGTAGAGCTCTGTCATGAAGGCTTGGCAGAAGCGCATTACTTCAGCGTTCGACTTGCCGCGAGGAGCGAAGTCGGAACCGCCTTTGCCACCACCCATAGGCAGTGTGGTCAGCGCATTCTTGAAGGTCTGCTCGAAACCGAGGAACTTCAGAATGGAAAGGTTTACTGACGGGTGGAAGCGAAGACCGCCTTTATACGGGCCGATGGCGCTGTTATATTGCACGCGGTAGCCGATGTTTACCTGTACCTCGCCCTTATCGTCGACCCAGGGCACACGGAACGTAATGATACGCTCGGGCTCTACCAGACGCTCGATAAGCTTGGCCTTTTCAAACTCGGGATGCTGGTTGTAGACATCCTCGATAGAGATTAACACTTCGCGTACCGCCTGCAGGTACTCAAGCTCGCCTGGATGTTTCTGCTCCAGGTCGTGCATAATTTTCTCAACTTGCATAAAAGTAGATTTTTCTTTTTTACGATTGTTTATATTGTTAGTTATAACTATATTCCGACCACAAAAGTACGCTTTTTATTCGTTATCGCCAAATAAAACTCGTACTTTTTTATCTTTTTATTTTGTTCTGCCCTCAATTTTTCGTAACTTTGCCGATTGAAAGTAATGAAAAGCAATAATACTAATGATTATGAACACATCAACTGAGTCACAACTGAATTCTTCAACAGAAGAAGTACGTTTGAATTTAAGTTCACAAATCGTACTGAACAAAGTACCCGTAGAAATCTATCAGCCCGAAACGGCTGTCGACCGTTCGGAACTGACCCGTATGGAAAAACTGTCGACAGATATCTTTGTCAACCAGGAAGCTGGTTCCCGTCATATCGCGGATGTCATCGAAGGAAAAATCCGCTCACGCCAGCAGGACGGAAAGTATTGTGTCTTGGGCTTAGGAACCGGATTGTCACTTACTCCAGTCTATCAGGAACTCATCCGTCGCCATCGTGAAGAAGGCCTGAGCTTCCACAATGTTGTCGTGTTTAATGCCTACGAATACTATCCACTGACATCTACGACCGTCAATAGTGCCATTACACAGTTGCGCGATCGCTTTCTCAATCATGTCAACATACCGCCACAGAATGTTTTCACTCCCGACGGAACAACCAGTCAGGAACATGTGCAGGCACTCTGTCGTCTCTATGAGCAACGCATACAGTCGTTCGGAGGTCTCGACATCGTCATGCTGGGCATCGGACGCATCGGTAACATCGCCACCAATGAACCCGGCTCGACGCTGACGTCACCTTCACGCATCATCCTCATCGACCCGTTGACCCGTGAAGAGATGACCATGAGCTTCGGCAACAACGAGTCGGTACCGCCATGCTCCATCACCATGGGCATCAGCACCATTCTGTCAGCAAAGAAAATATTCCTCGTGGCATGGGGAGAAGAAAAGGCCGACATCATTCAGCGGACCATTGAGGGACCCATCACCGACCAACTGCCTGCATCATTCCTTCAGACTCACAACGATGCCCATGTCGTTATCGACCTCTCGGCAGCATCGAAGCTGACGAGAATCGTCCACCCCTGGCTTGTCAAGTCATGTAACTGGACTGACAAACTGGTACGCTCGGCCGTCGTCTGGCTTTGTCAAATCACCGGGAAACCCATCCTCAAGCTTACCAATAAAGACTACAACGAAAACGGACTCTCCGAACTGTTGGCACTCTACGGTTCTGCCTATAATGCCAATATCAAGATCTTCAACGACCTGCAGCACACCATCACTGGATGGCCCGGCGGTAAGCCCGAAGCCGATGACACCTATCGTCCCGAGCGGGCCAAGCCCTTCCCAAAGCGTGTCATTGTCTTCTCGCCCCATCCCGACGATGATGTCATCTCGATGGGTGGCACCATTCAGCGACTGGTCACGCAGGGGCATGATGTCCATATAGCCTATGAAACCTCTGGAAACATAGCCGTCGGCGATGAAGAAGTCACTCGTTTCATGCATTTCATCAATGGCTTCAACCAACTCTTTGGCAACGACAACGACGAGATCATCAAGAGCAAGTACCACGAGATAAAGGACTTCCTCGCACAGAAGAAGACCGGTGACAGTGATACGCGTGATATCCTGACCATCAAGGGACTCATCCGTCGCGGTGAGGCCCGCACCGCCTCGTCCTTCAATCATATCCCCCTGTCGAAGGTTCATTTCCTCGATCTTCCTTTCTATGAAAGCGGAAAGATAGAAAAGCTGCCGATGGGTGTTGCCGATGTGCGTATCGTACAGAAACTCCTTCAGGAAGTGCAGCCCCACCAGATCTATGTGGCCGGCGACCTTGCCGACCCGCATGGCACCCATCGTAAGTGCACCGATGCCGTCCTGGCTGCCATCGACGAAGAGAAGAAGGCAGGAGCCGAATGGCTGAAGGACTGCCGCATCTGGATGTATCGTGGAGCATGGGCAGAGTGGGAGATAGAGAACATTGAGATGTGCGTACCGATGTCGCCGGAAGAACTGAGAGCCAAGCGCAACGCCATCTTGAAGCATCAGTCGCAGATGGAGAGCGCTCCCTTCCTCGGCAACGACGAACGTCTCTTCTGGCAGCGCGCAGAAGACCGCAACCGAGCCACTGCCGACCTCTACGACAAGTTGGGCCTTGCCTGCTATGAGGCGATGGAGGCCTTCGTTGAGTATAAACCCCTGTAAATAAAAGAATATAGGATGAAGAATGACGTTTTTTTGAGAGATGTTGTCAGCCAGTTCGCACATGAAGGAACGGTAAAGGAAATAGTTTCTTTAGGCAGTGGTCTCATCAACGACACCTTTAAGGTCGTCACTGCTGAGGTCTCTGCTCCCGACTATGTCCTCCAGCGCATCAACAATGCCATCTTCACCGATGTGCCCCTTTTGCAGCATAACATCGAGTGTGTCACCAGCCATCTTAAGCGCAAGGGCCGGCAAACCCTCTCTTTCATTCCGCTAAAAAGTGTAGGTGACCTTCCCTCTTCTTTACAAAGTGTGGGTCACGGTTCCTCTTCTTTACAAAGTGTGGGTCACGGTTCCGCCGTGACCTTCCACCACGACCTCTCCACCGACACCTACTGGCGTCTCAGCGTCTTCATTCCCGATACCGTCACCATCGAAGACGTCACCCCCGAGACCTCATACGACTGTGGGAAAGCCTTTGCCCAGTTCGAGGCCCAGCTCGTCGACTTGCCCGAGCCATTAGGCGAGACCATCCCCGACTTCCACAATATGGAGCTGCGCCTCCGCCAACTGCAAGAGGCCATCGCTGCCGATGCCGCTGGAAGGGTAGGGGAGGTACAGGTCATTCTCGATGACCTGCTGCCCTTTGCCGAAGAGATGACGAAGGCAGAACGCCTCCACAGGGAAGGAAAACTGCCGAAGCGCATCTGCCACTGCGACACGAAAGTCAACAACATGCTCTTCGACCGTCAGGGCCGCGTGCTCTGTGTCATCGACCTCGACACCGTCATGCCCAGCTTTGTCTTCTCCGACTTTGGCGACTTCCTGCGTACTGCCGCCAACGCTGTGGCTGAAGACTCAAAAGACTATGATGCCATACGTTTCCGCATGGACATCTTCAAAGCCTTTACGCGAGGCTATGTCGAGGGTGCCCGTTCTTTCCTGACACCGTTGGAACTGGAACTCTTGCCCTATGCCGCTGCGTTGTTCCCCTATATGCAGTGTGTCCGCTTCCTCACCGATTATATCAATGGTGATACCTATTATAAAATAATGTATCCCGAGCACAACCTCGTCCGTACCCTCAACCAGCAACGCCTCTTCCATGAGGTGCTGGCTTGTCAGGAAGAGATGCGCGATTATATCAACTCCCTTTGATGCTTTATCTATGAAATACGAACTATCGAACGCCCCTTGGCTTCATGACTATCCTTATCGACCACAGGTAGAAGTGAGCCTTTCGACAACAGGCGATGCTCTGTTGCTCCATTTCCGCGTGAAAGAGGATACCGTTCGTGCGGTCGCTCCCCACGATAACGGGCATGTCTGGGAGGACTCCTGTTGCGAGTTCTTTGTCCAACCTGAAGGCAGTCTCTATTACAACTTCGAATGTAATGCTGCCGGAACGCTTCTCATCGGTTGCGGTCCTCAGCGTGAAGGTCGTGAGTTGGCACCGCAAGAGGTTTTGCAGCAGGTGGAGCGTTGGTCCTCATTGGGTCGTGAACCTTTCGACGAAAAGCCCGCGCCCGACGAGTGGGAACTGAAACTGCGCATCCCGGCCACAGCCCTCTGGCACCATCAGCTGACATCCTTCAGCGGACTGTCGCTTAAGTGCAACATCTATAAGTGTGGGGATAAGTTGCGACAACCTCACTTCCTGTCCCTCTTCCCCATCCCCATTGCCAAGCCAGACTTCCATCGCCCCGATTTCTTCAGGGAAATAAAAGTAATTAGTAATGTGTAATTGTGATTACTATTGCTTCTTGTATAAAGCAGAAATGGAAAGCAGACAGATAAAAAAGACTTGGAACCTCTTAAGGTTTTGGGGAGGCTTTTATTTCCTTTTTCTGCTGTTTCTTGCATCCGGTTGCACAAACTCATTCAAGCGAGGAGAGACATCAGACCTTCTCCCCGGCGACCTTCTCTTTCATGTCGTTTCTGAAGGGAATGCCATTACAGAGGTGACACCCGGCATGATAGACCATGTGGCCATCCTCATCAGTGCGGACAGTGTTCTTGAAGCGGTGCCGCGCGGCGGTGTCCAAATAACCCCTGTCGACTCGCTGAAGGTGCAGGAAGGCCACTGGATGCAGGCTCGGGTGGACAATGCCGATGTCGTCCAGAGCATCGCCAATGCCCGTCGCTACCTCGGTCTGCCCTATGATAGTCTTTATCTTGCCGACAACGATGCCATCTATTGTTCCGAACTCGTCCAGGTCGCCTATGTTGATCGCCAAGGGCGTCGTCTTTTCCAGCCCATCCCCATGTCCTTCCATGATGACTCGGGTATGATTCTGCCTTATTGGACGGACTTCTATCAACGCAATGGAATGACCGTACCCGAAGGCCAGCCTGGTACCAATCCCGGCGAGCTTTCCCAGCGTCCCGCCGTCCGTATTCTCGGACAAAATGAAAACTGATTTCTTGTTAGCTTTTTCTTCGCCCAAAGAAGAAGGAGGAATGAGCAAAAGAGCGTACTGCCACTGTTGCCGTGATGAGTTGATGGGTAAAGTCCAGTTGACTCGAAAGCGGGGTTGCCAGGATAAACAACAGTAACAGCAAGGTGTAAACAGAGAAAGCCTTCTCTATGCCAGCTTGTTTTAATCCCATCCTTTTCCCCACGGACAGTAATAGAATTGGAAGTGGAAACAATGGCAGCAAGTACCAGTTCCAGACATGACCAAAGAGACCTGATATTTGTGACAGCCAAAACAGCAACACGAAAAACAGACATTGCGCTGTGAAAAGAATAAGATCGAACGAGAAGGAGAGACCCCTCAAAAGACAGCACCAGTCAATTAGCAACATTATCAGTGATACCATCAGCAGCACTGTGAAAAGAAGGTTGGGAGAAAGCCAATACGGCTTTTCGTCTTCAAAACTATCGCCGCCAATGAGCGTTTGGGTAGGAAAGTCCTTAGCAATCATCACCCGTTCGTTTCCTTCACTATCCACCATGCGTCCTTTTAACATCTCCGGCAGTAATTTTGGCGTTGCCCGTTTAACAACCGGCCAATGAATGTCCGTCTCACTACCCATCATCGTGATGAGGAGGAACTGCATCCAGGGTGATTGTTCCGACACTTGTCGGGCCAGTGCGCCATTTATCAGTTTCGAATTCTCCTTTGTTTCTTCTATTGTAATCCTCGGTGGGTTACCCTGACAAAGCATGTTGATGACGCCATGTGTGCAGTTGTTTGAAAGGTAGTTGAATGGATGGTCTTTCTGGCTCACATAGGCTTCGTCCAGACGTTGCCAAAGCTCTTGCTTTTCTTTATAGCTGTAGGGCAATTCGTACTTCGTGACCGTTCGATGCTCCTTTTCATAAGGAGCCAGAAAAGTTTCAGTAGTAACAGCCATCCAACGTGCCCGCACCTTTCCAGATACAAAGCGCAGATAATCGAGCATGTTTTCTTCTGCCTCACATTCTAAAGTATAGCAGTAGTCAAGCGTGTCCTTTTCAGAATAGGCTTCCATCCGGATGGAGCTGTGTCCGAGCATGGTATAGAATATCTTGCCTGGTGACACAACCAACAATGAGGCATGGAGTTCCATGCTGTCAAGCTGTTGGTCGGGGGTGTCGTTTGTGGCTGTGGCCTTTCCTTGCCAAGCAAAGACAAAGAGCAGTAAAGCCAAAAGATATTTCTTCATAGTCATTCTTTTCTTATGTATCGTACGAGTGCAAAGTTAAGAACTTTTTTCCAAAGATGCAGCCATTTCCTGACAAAAACTATTAAAATCGGGTCTGAAAGAGTTTTTTGGTTCGTTTTTTATATTTTTGTGTTCGTTTTTTACATTATATTATATAATAATCAAGTAATTTTGCGGCGTGATTCATTCAACAATAGGATTAGAGTTGACAAATCCTCTTTTGAAGTGACAACAAATTATCATTTTATAAACTTTAAACTAAAAATCAACAAGATGAGAACAACAAAAAGAATTATGGCCATGGCAGCCATGTTGCTTTCCATGAGCCAAGCATGGGCTGGTGCTGCAACATTCTACAATTTCAAAGCTGCAGTCAAAACAAGCCCAGTAGGTGCCGGCAAGGTGTATGTGCGCTCTGCTGACACTGGTGAGGCCAAATCCGCCAATGCACAGAATGGCGAACAGTTCAATCAGGCAAATCAGGATGGTTATATCGACACGCCAACCGCTGAAGAGGTCGAGATTGCTGTTACTTCTACTTCTAAGGACATTTATGTCCTTCCTACTGCCAATGCAGGCTATGTTTTCGGTGGCTTTGTTACTGAGGCTACTTACAATGCCTCTGAGGAACATTGGAGCACCACCGACGACTTTATCGGTGAGATTCAAGGTGCAGATGCAAAGCAGGGTAGTTATTCTGTTGCCGGTTACTACAAAATAGCCGCTAATGTTGACAGGGCCGGCCACTCGAATAGTGACAGCAATGACACCGGTTTTAAAGAAACCAGATATACCACAGGCCAAGACTATTCAATGCCTGAGGGTGTCGACGTCACCTACTATGCTTTGTTCTTCCCTGAAGATGCCGTTCCCACTTCTATTTTCTACGCATATCCTGCACAGCAAAAGCCGGGCAACTGCGGAACGATCGGTACCGTTACCATCAGTGACGACATGATTGCCATTGGTCAGCAGTTGACTTTGACAGCCGAGCCCGTTCCTGGATGCGAATTTGTAAAGTGGAAGAAGAATGACGGTACTGAATTGACTGACAATCCTCTGACATTCACCGCTACTGCTGGTGAGTATTACACTCCTGAATTTAAGATTTCCACTGTCCATATCGGTGCAAAGGGTGTGGCTTCTTACTGCAATGCTAAGGGCTTCTCCTTCACTTCCGAGAATCTGAAGGCTTATCCTGCAAAAGTAGAAAATGGATATGTGGTGCTGCTCAATGGCTTCAATGGTGCTCCCAACAGCGATGGTGACCTGCATCCTTGCATCCTCGTAGGTGATGAAGGTGACTACGAATTCAGCCCCGCTGCTGATTTGGGCGAACTCGGATTCTATCAAGCTTTCACTAGCGAGATTCCTGAAGGTATGGGTTATGACAGCGATCAGCTGCTGGGTACTCCTAAGGCTCCTGTTACTGCCGATGGTAAGCAGTATGTACTTGCTGACGGAACTAATGGCGTAGGTTTCTACCATCTTGCTGTCGGTGAGGTTATTCCTACCAACAAGGCTTATATTGAACTGGATGAAGCCGACGCTAAGGACTTCCTGCCTCTCGATGGTGAGACCACTGCTATTGCCAACATGATCAATCCTGAGAAGAAGAATACTGTCTACAACCTCCAGGGTCAGAAGGTCAGCGACAACTATCGTGGCATCGTGATTATGAACGGCAAGAAGTATTTCAACAAATAATAATGTATAGGAGAAAAGAATTATGACAAAAGCATATATCATTCCCACCATCCGTGTGAAGGCACTCGAGGCAGAAACACTCATGGCTGCCGCTTCATACACTATCAATAAGGATGAAGACGTAACAAGCGAAGATATCCTCGCAAAGCCCGAAACCTCAACAAGTATTTGGGACGAGTAATAGCGAGCATAGCTTAGCTTAACACACATTTCCCCAGGCCAAAGGCAGGGTGCTCACCGGCACTCCTGTCTTTGGCTTGGACTTTACCATGTAAAACATCATACAAATCTATTTCTATTACAAAAAACAAAGATAAAAGATTAAACGATGAAAAATACAATTAAATTCTTTATGGCCCTCACCCTGATGGTGATTATTGGGGGGGGTAATGTTCGGGCTACTGGTTTTTTCAATGTTTGGGCCAAATTAAACAGTTCGCCAACAGGTGCCGGAATAGTGTACCTTGAACGTGATAATGCCGACGATTTGATAAGCGAAGAAAGTGGACAAGGAACAGAAGAGGTCTCAATGAAAGTGACTATTGGAGACAATGATGATGATTTGAATGCGACTGAAGATAGTAAAAAGAGGCAGGTTCCACTATGGCTTTGTGTTAGGCCTAACAGCAATAGAACTGTATATCTGATTGACTTCGTAAAAGTACTGAGAAATGACCATGCTTATTCTTCTACTGACTTTGTTAAAGGTTCCTATAATAAAAACCAGTCAGATGGATCTTTCTACAAAATAGAAGATGGAACGATAAAACTTCGGGTTAACGTAAATACTGGACGCCAAGATGGGCATTCTGAAACTGAAATTAGCGGTACCACTAATAAACAAGACAGAGCGTATGCTCGTGACAACGGCACTTGGTCAGCATCCCCTGATTTCCAATTCTATGCAGACATGATAGAAGTCTATGCCTATAAAGATGGTCACAGACCCGGAGATTGTGGAACAATAGGTACTATAGAGAGCAGTATCGAAAACCTCTATAATCAAGAAATGGGCACGGAGATAACAATCACGGCTAACCCTTCACCTGGATGCCATTTTGTTAAATGGGTTGACAAAAATGGGGTAGAGACGACATCTAATTCCGTGACTTATAATATTGGAGATAACCATTATACAGCTGAATTTGGCATTAATCCTTTTACCATGAATTCTGATGGAATAGCCACTTTCTCTTGTCCAAAAGCATTTCGTTATGACGATGATACCGACCTTATGGCATATCCTGCAATGGTTGTTGACGGAAAGGTTAAACTGTTAACTGGCTTAAAAGGAGTTCCTAATAATCATGGTGCAATCTTAATTGGAACACCCAATAAAACCTATAATCTTCCTCCAACATGGTACTTAGGTGAACTTGACCTCTTCGGCTGGGGAGAAGATAATCCCCAAAAGTTTAATAGAAACCAATTGAAAAGCACTGCCAGCGGTCCCGTCACTGCTGATGGCACTCAGTATGCATTGGGTAAGCGGAATGATGTCGTAGGCTTCTATAGGGTAAAGAGCGGAGCGACGATTCCTCAGGGTAAGGCCTATATCGTCGTGACAGAAAGCGCAAAGGACTTCATCGGCTTTGCTGACGACGACGTGACGAACAGCATCGCTGCTCAAATTGCTGAACGCATGAGCGACGAGGCCGTCTATAACCTGCAGGGACAGCGGGTGGCCGACGACTATCGCGGTCTGGTCATCAAGAACGGAAAGAAGTTTATCAACCAATAAATCATGGAGGATTATACTATGACAAGCAATAAGACTTTATATCATGCACCAGAGACCACTGTCACTCGCCTCATGCCCCATTCACTTCTGGCTGCCGTCTCCAGCTTCGGCATCATGGATACAGATAGCAGCGACGAACTGAATGAGCAAGACATCATGTCGAAAAGGCAGACGCCTGACCTCTGGGAGGACTAAGCGATAGCGGAGCGACTTTCTGTCGCAAGTCCAAACACTGACGAACACTCATTACACTCGTTCTACGGATAAGTGTGGTGGGTGTTCGTCTTCTTTTTTACTTGTCTACTTGTTTACTTTTTCCCCTTTTCCCTTTTTCTTGATGTCGACTTTGTAGTTCTTCGGGCTTAATGTCTTAGTCTTCTGTATGCCGTTTCTATAAAGGGGGAAAGCAAATTAACTGAATTTGGTCAGCAAATTAACTGAATTTGGTCAGCAAATCAACTGAATTTGGTCAACAAATTAACTGAATTTACTTTTCCGAAGTTTTTATTCGTGTTTGCCGATGCTGTTTTTTGGGGGTGCCGGTGCTGTTAAGTGGTATTGTCGGAGCTGTTTTGTGTGGGTGTCGGTGCACTATTAATGAGGTGGGCGGAAATGTCTTCTGTGGGGACCTTCTAAATCAATCAATTCCAACAATTTCTGCATTTTTAATTACTAATATTTGGCTAACCCGCAAAAAGTTAGTAAATTTGCAGGCTGAAAGTACACATTATTATATAATATATGGCATTAAAAATTGTAGTTCTGGCCAAGCAAGTGCCAGACACCCGAAATGTGGGTAAGGACGCCATGACAGCCGAAGGTACTGTGAACCGTGCCGCCTTGCCCGCCATCTTCAACCCCGAAGATTTAAACGCCCTGGAGCAGGCTCTCCGTCTGAAGGAGCAGCATCCGGGCTCTACTGTAGGAATTCTCACGATGGGTCCTCCTCGTGCAGGTGAAATCATCCGTCAAGGTCTTTATCGCGGTGCCGATACCGGCTGGCTGCTGACCGACCGTCTCTTTGCCGGTGCTGACACGCTGGCTACTTCCTATGCGTTGGCTACGGCCATCAAGAAGATTGGTGATGTCGACATCGTGCTCGGTGGTCGTCAGGCCATCGATGGTGATACGGCTCAGGTGGGTCCGCAGGTGGCTCAGAAGCTGGGGCTCAACCAGGTGACCTATGCTGAGGAAATCCTGAAGGTGGAGGACGGAAAGGCCCTCATCCGCCGTCATATCGACGGTGGTGTAGAGACTGTAGAGGCACCGCTTCCTGTGGTCATCACGGTGAACAGTAGCGCAGCCCCCTGCCGTCCGCAGAATGCTAAGCTGGTGATGAAGTTCAAGCGTGCCACTTGCCCCATGGAGCGCCCGGCAGAAGGTACCGCTTACGACTACCTCTACGACGAGCGCCCCGAGCTGACTCTGAACCAGTGGTCGGTGGCCGATGTCAATGGTGATGCCAACCAGTGTGGCCTTGCCGGTTCTCCCACGAAGGTGAAGGCGGTGAAGAATATCGTTTTTCAGGCTAAGGAGTCGAAGACTTTGACGGCTTCCGATGCTGATGTAGAGGGTATGATCAAAGAATTGTTGGACGAGAAAATCATTGGCTAACATGAACTATAAATTTGTGATAAATTCATGGATAATTAATGATAATTCGTGTTTAATATTTTAACATGAATTGCCATCAATTGAACACGAATTTTTCATGAATTAATTTAAGTTGAAGATTATGAATAACGTTTTTGTATATTGCGAAATAGAAGGTACTCATGTACAGGAAGTATCTCAGGAGTTGCTGACCAAGGGTCGCAAACTCGCCAATACGCTTGGCGTCGAACTTCATGCCGTTGTTGCCGGCACAGGCATCAAGGGCAAGGTGGAAGAGCAAATTCTACCTTACGGCGTTGACAAGCTGTTTGTCTTCGATGGCGATGGTCTGTTCCCTTATACGTCGGCTCCCCATACGGACATTCTCGTCAACCTCTTCAAGGAGGAGCAGCCGCAGATCTGTCTGATGGGTGCTACGGTCATCGGCCGCGACCTCGGACCTCGTGTGTCGTCTTCGCTGACCAGCGGTCTGACCGCTGACTGCACCGAACTTGAGATTGGTCCGTATGAGGACAAGAAGAACGACAAGGTCTATGAGAACCTGCTCTATCAGATTCGTCCTGCCTTTGGCGGTAACATCGTGGCAACGATTGTCAACCCCGACCACCGTCCTCAGATGGCTACCGTCCGCTCGGGCGTCATGCAGAAGGCTGTCTACGAAGGTGAGTGCCGCAAAGAGGTTGTATATCCTGAGGTTTCTAAGTATGTCTCGCCGGAGGCTTATGTCGTGAAGGTGCTGTCCCACGAGGTGCAGGCTGCCAAGCACAACCTGAAGGGTGCTCCCATTGTGGTTGCCGGTGGTTATGGTATGGGCTCGAAGGAGAACTTCGACATGCTGTTCCAGCTTGCCAAGGTGCTGCATGGTGAGGTGGGCGGAAGCCGCGCCGCTGTGGATGCAGGCTGGTTGGATCACGACCGTCAGATTGGTCAGACGGGTGTCACCGTTCATCCGAAGGTGTATATCGCCTGCGGTATCTCTGGTCAGATTCAGCACATCGCCGGTATGCAGGACTCTGGCATCATCATCAGCATTAACAGCGATCCTGATGCGCCCATCAATCGCATCGCTGACTATGTCATTGTTGGTACTGTTGAAGAAGTCGTTCCGAAGTTGATTAAGTACTACAAGCAGAACAGTAAGTAGTTTATAAACACGAATTACCGCGTATTATCCATTAATTTATAACGTATGTTCGTAAAGGATTTCAAGCAGTATAAGGATACCGTATATCAAATCATTGGAGCGGCGATGAATGTTCACGATGAATTGAGTTGGGGATTACTGGAGCCTATATATAACGAAGCACTCCACCTTGAACTACTTGACAACAATATCGCTAACGAACGGGAAAAGCATCTGCCTTGCTATTACAAGCACCATCAGTTGGAAAAATATTACCAGATGGACCTAGTGGTGGGCGATGTCGTAGTCGAACTCAAGTCTGTAGACGAGTTGAACACTGCTCATAGGGCACAGCTCTTCAACTACTTGCGACTGACACGAAAGCCCATTGGCTTGCTCATCAATTTTGGGCAACCGTCACTACAGGGCGAACGCTATGGATACAATGTGGAAACAAACGAATGTATCCTGCTAAGCAAAAATATGGAACCCGTATATGCGTAGAATTCATGAACAATTAGATGGTAATTATATGTTAAACAAAGTAAGATGAAGGCACTGGATTATTTTCTCATTATTTGTGCTCTTGCTCTGCTCGGCATAGCCTTTTTCTTTCACACGAAAGGCAACTATGGACTTGCAGCATCAGTAAACTTCTGTGCTTTTATGTGCGGTGTTGCTTTGGGCGCAAGAATAGGAGGAAGAGTGCGTAAGAAGAATCAAGAAAACAAATAAATAATATGGCAAACTATTATAGCGATCATCCTGAGATCGGGTTCTACCTGAACCACCCCCTGATGGCTCGTATCGTCGAGCTGAAAGAAAAGGGTTTCGCTGATGCGAAAGAATACGACTACGCCCCCGTCGACCTGGGCGATGCCATCGAGAACTACAAGCAGATTCTCGACATCACGGGCGACGTGGCTGCCAACATCATCGCTCCCAACTCTGAGGACGTGGACCTGGAAGGTCCGCACCTCGAGAACGGCCGCATGATCTATGCTTCGAAGACCTACGAGAACCTCGATGCCACCCGTAAGGCTGGCCTGTGGGGCGTCTCGATGCCTCGTCGGTACGGCGGTCTGAACCTGCCGAACGCCGTGTTCTCGATGCTCTCAGAAATCATCTCGGCTGCTGATGCCGGTTTCCAGAACATCTGGTCGTTGCAGTCTTGTATCGACACCCTCTATGAGTTCGGTTCCGAGGAGCAGCGCCAGAAGTATATCCCCCGTGTCTGCCAAGGTGAAGGCATGTCGATGGACTTGACCGAGCCTGATGCCGGAAGCGACCTGCAGCGCGTCATGCTGAAGGCTACTTTCGATGAGAAGGAGAACTGTTGGCGCCTGAACGGTGTGAAGCGCTTCATCACCAATGGCGACAGCGACATCCACCTCGTGCTGGCCCGTTCAGAGGAAGGCACGAAGGACGGCCGCGGCCTGTCGATGTTCATCTACGACAAGCGTAACGGCGGCGTAGACGTGCGCCACATCGAGCACAAGCTCGGTATCCACGGAAGTCCCACCTGTGAGCTGACCTACAAGAATGCCAAGGCAGAGCTTTGCGGCTCGACCCGTCTGGGACTTATCAAGTATGTGATGGCCTTGATGAACGGTGCCCGTCTGGGCATTGCCGCTCAGAGTGTAGGCCTCTCGCAGGAAGCCTACAACGAAGCCCTGGCCTATGCCAAGGAGCGTCAGCAGTTCAATACGAAGATTATCAACTTCCCTGGTGTCTTCGATATGCTGAGTCGTATGAAGGCGAAACTCGATGCCGGCCGTTCACTGCTGTATCAGACGGCTTGCTATGTCGATGTCTACAAGTGTCTGGAAGACATCGAGCGCGATCGTAAGCTCACACCCGAGGAGAAGCAGGAACTGAAGAAGTATCAGCGTCTGGCCGATGCCTTCACACCGCTGGCCAAGGGTATGAACTCAGAGTATGCCAACCAGAATGCCTACGATGCCATCAGCGTGCATGGTGGCAGTGGTTTCATCATGGAATATAAGAGTCAGCGTCTCTATCGTGATGCCCGCATCTTCTCTATCTATGAAGGTACGACGCAGTTGCAGGTGGTCGCAGCCATCCGCTATATCTCCAACGGCACGATGTTGCAGAACATCAAGGACATGCTGGCAGAGATAGAGCCTGGCAGCGACAAGACGGCTGTTCTTAAGACCCGCATCGAGAAACTCATCCCCGTCTATGAGGATGCGTTGCTCCATGCCAAAGGCCTTGACAACCAAGAAGCCTTCGATTTCCTGGCTCGCCGCCTGTATGATATGACCGCCGAACTGGTGATGTCGTTGCTCATCATCCGTGATGCCGCCGCCGCTCCCGAGCTCTTTGCCAAGTCGGCCAATGTCTATGTGCGCATGGCTGAGGAAGACGTGCTCGGTAAGGCTGCCTACATCAAGAACTTCTGCACAGAAGACCTTGCCAACTTCCGCGCTGCCGAGCCTGAGGCAGCCGAAGAAGCATAAGAAATCCCAAACAATGACAGTGGAAAACACACACGCTGAGTGCGGTTTTCTGCTGTCATTGTTTTTTGTACCATTTTCTATGAATAAAGTCAAGATTACCGCTATGCGCCAGACGGTCTATGAAGACCTGATGACCGAATATGAGAACCCGATAGAGCATACCTGCGATATCTTTGTCGGTCAGCGTTGGGTGTCGGTAGGCGGCCAGCGTCCTGAAGGCATGTGCCCGTCGGCCTGGGAGTCGATGCGTCCGTTCGTGGAGTCTCTGTCGCGCGGCGAAGGCAACTTCTACGATGGCTGGATGCGCAACCCGATGAGTGCGATGATAAGTTGCAATGACGGCTTTCGTCCGATTAGTTTTCTTCTGGAAGCCATTGATGATGAGCAAGACAACGTATAGCATTCGCCCTGCCGTGGCGACCGATGTCCCTGTCATGTTGCAGCTCGCTGCCGCCGCCCGGGACATCATGCGCAAGAGTGGGAACCTTCATCAGTGGCCCGACAGCTATCCTTCTGCAGAGGCTTTCCAAAGGGATATCGACCGAGGTGGCAGCTACCTGATGTTCGATGGTGAGCGGCCCGTGGCCACCTTTGCCTGCCTGCCCAGTCCCGAGCCTACCTATGCGCGGATTTACGACGGTCAATGGCTTGATGACGAACAACCCTATATCGTCGTCCATCGCATTGCCAGCTTGCCAGAGGCTCACGGGGTCTTCACAGCGGTGCTTGACTATTGCCTCGAGAAGTCGGGCAACATCCGCATCGACACCCATCGGGACAACCGTATCATGCGGCATCTTCTTGAGCGTCATGGCTTTACCTGTTGCGGCATCATCCTGTTGACCAACGGCGATGAACGGTTAGCCTATCAGCGTCTCTGTCCGGCAGGTTAAAAAACAGTGCTAAAAGTCGGATGTTAAACCTTTTTTATTGATGATGATATCCGGGAATCGTTGTTGAAGTGCTTTCTCTTCCTTTTTGCCGATGCGCCCAGAGACTTTTAGGTGATCAATCTTCATGCTGTCCATCCATTCGGGCAGCACAATGCGGTCGGTGAAGCTAATCTCGAGAACCTTGATATGTTGTAATTTGGCAAGAATATCCGGCACCTCTTTCACGCGGATGTTGATGCCCTCTTCCTTCTCGTTCCGTTGGTTCAATTCTCTCAGCGTATTCTCCTCGTCTTTCTCCGAAGACCGCACCATCCATCCAATCTTCGGCCTCAGCGCATGTGTCTTTGATATTTCCTCGGCTCCGATAAATCCGGCCAAAAGTTCCATGCTAGTGTCGCTGATGACGGTGCCATCGATGGGGTTCAACACCTGATAGCGGAACGGCGTGCGTACCATTTCCGTCGGCATCTTGTCATTGTGTTCAATCTCGTTGAGTGTCTGGCCGTCCTTTTGAAGGAAGAAGGTAAGAAACCATCCGTCGAGTTTAGTCCTTTTATCCATGCTGCATGCGCCTCCACGCAGTCGGTCGGTCCTTACCTGTCTGACGATGCTCTGCCAGAATTCTCTGTTGGGCTTTCCTTTAGCGGCATGGACGAACTCCTCGAGGATGGGGTCCAACTGACGGGCCCAATCCGCAAGACCATATTCGCCCAGCCGGGCAGCCTTCTGCCGGACACTGCGCCAGTCATCGGGCGTTCCTTCGAGTGTGATTGTGGGGATACCGCAGGCTGCATAGAAAACGATGTAGTTGAAGTATGCCTTTACCGACTCCATGAGCGTTATCTGTGATGCGATGCGCTCGGTGGAAGTTGTCGTTGAGAAGTCAGCCGTGATGACGTCGGCAATGTCTTTTTTCGTGTATCGTTCAATCTGTTCGGTGAAGCTGTCGAAGATGTTGCTCCAGTCTATGGGCTCGCTCCCCCTCAGGTCCTGCTTGGTTTGTACGGTGAGGTCCATCTTTCCCTCGTGGCTTACCAGCTTGTCGCGCAGCATCTCAGCATGTTCATTGACATAGTTGGCAAACCCTTGGCTGATGATGAGCCATACCATGTCGGGAGAGAGCACCAACGGACGGTGTTCGGCATAGGCTTTCACAAAGCATCTGAAGAAGGCATCTTTGCCCAGATAACCAATCTCTCCGTCATCGAAGCTACAAGCAATGACGCTTTCTGCACCTTGCTTTATTTCTTCAGTCAGCAGGATGTTGTTGATCAAATGGTCTTTGCTGATACCGACAAAGTAACGCTCCACCTTGGGGAGTTTGCCGTCGACGGCAAAGGTAATGCTGCCGTCTGTCTTGACGACATCACTGACCTTCTGAGCTTTTATCTGGCTCATCGCCATCAGCAGGCAGACAATGATGACATATAGTTGTTTCATGCGCTTGGGTCTTTTAGGAACGATTTCGTTAAGCCAGATGAGCAGAGCCAAACTTGTTTGAGCTATGTCATGGCGAGAAATAGAAGAATGAAATGAAATTAAATGTCTATTTGTCTGCAAAGATACTGAAAAAGCGTCAATATACAAAAAACTTTTTTTTATTTTCTTTGCCGTTCGGTGAAAAAGCAGTACTTTTGTCGGAGTAAGTACAGAATAGTATGATAAAGAATGAACAGATAGAACGTATCCAGCGGATGGAGCAGTCGTTCGACCGTTTGACGGCAGCGGCAGCCCGTCTCTCAACCGCACTCGATGCGTTTAAGCGTGCAAAGAAGGACTTTAAGCTGCTTACCGCCTATTACGACGGCAAGTGGATTGAAGACTACGAGGCCGATGAGGCCGGACTGTTACCGGCAGACCTGAAGCGAGGGGTGCTGTCGGAAGATGGTCTTTGGGACTTGCTCGGAGAATGTCGTGAACTGACAGAGCTGACCAATGGATGAGTATCCTGACAAGATGAACGAGTTGCAGATGCGGCAGTTTCGCGATGATGTCCTGAATATCGTCAGCCAGATACCCTGCAGTCGTGTCACCACCTATGGTCATATCGCCGCCCTTGCCGGTTGGCCGAGCCATGCTCGTATGGTCGGCCGTACACTGCACTATACATCTGGTGCCGAACGGTTGCCATGCCATCGGGTCGTCAATGCAGTAGGCCGCACCGCTCCCGGCTGGGCTGCCCAACGGGAGATGCTGTTGGCAGAGGGTGTCGCCTTCAAGGCCAATGGCCGTGTCGACATGCAGCACCATCTGTGGGAGCCGAATGGCTTCGAAGAAACTTGAAAAAGGAAATTCTTTCGCTCTTTTTTTCTTCTTTCGTTTTTTATTTGTACCTTTGCAACTACTAATCATTAATAAACAACTATGATAGAACAATCAACATTTTATGGAATCTGCGGATGGGTAGCCAGTATCTGTCTGATTTTAGGCTATCTTCCCCAAGCAATTCAAACCATTAAGACCCGTAAGACCGGCGACATCGCCCTGCCGACCTTCTTGATGATGGCTATCGGCGGCATCTGCTTTATGCTGCAAGGCATCCTGCATAAGCCGGAAATACTCTGGGCACTCTTCATAACCAACTTCATTACGACGGTGTGTAGTATCATCGTATTTTTTATTAAGGTATATAACGACTATATAAAAAATAGAAAGAGATGAAAAAGAGCAAGCGATTCCTCAATACCGTCCTGGCTGCCGTGCTACTTGTTGGCATGAGTTCATGTATGCAGGCACAGAAGGCACAGACCACAGCCGTGGGTATCCACTCGCACAACGACTATGCCCAGAAGCGGCCCTTTGTCGGGGCTTACGAAGCCCGTTCGGCTTCTATCGAGGCCGACATCTTCATGATTGACGGACAGTTCTATGTGGGTCACGACGAAGAGGACCTTCGACCGGAACTCACCCTCGAAGCCATGTATCTTGATCCGCTGATGGCTCACTTCCAGAAAAACGGCCAGCGGGCTTATCCTTTCGGCGAACCCCTGCAGTTGCTTGTCGACTTGAAGAACGGTGCCGAAACCCTCGCTGCCCTGCAGGAGATGATAGAGAAGAAAGGCTACAAGCAGCTTTTCGACACGACGAAGAATCCGACGGCCGTCAGTCTTGTCATCACGGGCGATGAGATCACCCCCGACCATTTTGCCGACTATGCCCCCTATGTTCTTCAAGACGGGCGCATCGACGTGGGCGATAAAGACCCGTTGCAAAAGTATACTGAGGAACAGCTGAAATATGTGCCGCTTGTCAGTCAGGAGTTTCAGAACTTCTCGCAGTGGGACGGAAAGTCGGAAATCAGCAAGGAAGACCGTGCCCTTCTGCAGGGACTTGTCGACAAGGCACATGCCAAAGGCGTGAAGATCCGTTTCTGGGCGATGCCCGATACTGAGCAGGCCTGGCAACTCTGCCTTGACCTCGGCATTGACTTCATCAACACCGACCATCCCCAGCAAGTGCGCGACTGGCTGGATGGAAAGACGAAATGATGATTGGACATAAAGGACATGAAAGTGTGAAAAAAGTAATAGCAAACTATTCTATATGTAAACAGAGTAGTTCTAAAAGTTGGCTTTTATACTTTTTTTAATAAAAAATTGGCTACAATGTCTTTATTTTGTTTACTTTTGCACGTCCATTTGGGAAATATCCCGTGGAAATTAGGTATTATAAAAACAATTTAAGTAAAAAGAACATGAAGAAATTATGTGTTTTGGCATCAATGATGATGCTTTCGTTAGGAGTTTTTGCTCAGCACGAAGTTGGTACTTTGACCCTTCAGCCTAAGGTCGGACTTAACATTGCCAATATGTCTGAATATGACAATTCAGATCCTCGTCTTGGATTTTCAGTCGGTGGTGAGTTCGAATATCAGGCAACTCCAATCATTAGTCTTTCTGCCGGTATGCTGTATTCGCAGCAGGGCTTGAAGTACGACTTGGCAAACACCACGAATACCATTAAGGCTGATTATATCAATATTCCTGTCCTTGCCAACTTCTATGTTGTAAAGGGCTTGGCTTTGAAGGTTGGTGTGCAGCCTGGTTTCAATGTGTCTTCAAAGATTAAGATTGACAATGGAAATACGAGCCTCTCTCGGGACATTGACAATACCAATTCGTTCGACTTCGCCATTCCCGTTGGTTTGTCTTATGAATATGAGAGTATTGTCATCGATGGCCGTTATAACATTGGTATGACCAAGGCTTTTGACGGCGGCGACGCTAAGCACAATGTCTTCCAGATTACTGTCGGTTACAAGTTCGCCCTGTAGTACGCGGCTTCTGACAAAAACAATGCGGTGGCATTTCATTCATCTGAGTGCCACCGCTTTTTTCATTTTTGTCATCGGATTGTAGTTGATATAGAGTGAATCCGACAAATCCGATGATGAAAAGCCTCATTTATTCTATGAGTCGCTGGCCGGTGATGTTGAGACACGGGCGGATGCGGTTATAGGGGATGGTGAAGCCTGGCAGTCCCAAGGCATAGGCGGCAATCTCATATTGCTGGTATTGCACGAGAATGCCTTCTTGAGTGAACAATGGCGGGCATTTCGGCAGGGGTACATAATAGTAGTCCGCCTCGTTGAGGAAGCAGCTTTGGAACGCTTCTTCGTCGGAGACTTCAAAGTATTCCTTCAGCCCGTCCTTAAGCAACTGTTGGATGTCTTCTGCCTTGTCGTTATTCAGTATCTCCCACCCAATGCGGCGGCCATCCTGCTTGCGGAAAGTCTGACCGGAAACCTCGTAACTGCCGTGGGCACCGCCCAGATAGTAGTCGGTGGTCAGCGTGTAGGTGATGTATTTGTCTGTTTCGCAATCCTTAGCGAAGTCTCTTTCCTGAATGTATTCAGTGTTGATGAGGTCTTGGGGAGCATCCTCACCCCACGAGGCTCTTTCTGCATCAAACAGTTCCTTCGTCTTGTTTACATAGAATTGGAACATCTTCAGTCCGTCGAGGCAGTCGCCGGCATAGTCGCCGCCGAGCATTTCGTTCATCCACTCGGCAATCGTAAAGACGGGGGCGAAGTCGCCGGCGACGTGTATGGTATTGATGGAGTCTTTCAGTTCGCAGCCGATAGAGTCGGTCTGCAAGGAAGCGGCAATGGACGGCTCCCCATTGTTCTGGCATGAGTAGCATACGATGGCAGCAGCAGCCGCAATGATAGTGTTGAATGTTGTTTTCATAGTCTTCTCGATGATTTGTTCTTTCAGACTGCAAAATTACTTTTTTTTTGTGAATTAGTCGAATGAATGGTTGTGTTTTTCAGTATTATTTTGTAATTTTGTAGCAGACAATAAAAAAAATCACGAAGAGATGAGTACAAAAAGATTTATCGTTGCCTTAACCCTTTGTCTGTCGGTGGTTGCCATGCAGGCAAAGAGTGTGGTTTTGCAGTCTCCCAACGGGTTGCTGCAGGTAACTGTCAGTACTGATAATGGGCTGACATGGAATGTCAATCATGACAAGACTGTTGTTTTGAAACCCTCAGCCATCGCCCTGCAGACCGACCTGAAGACCAAGAAAGCCAAGGTGGGGAAGGTGGAAGAGGTTGACCGCACCGTCGCTTCGCCCTTCTACCGTCGGTCCGAGGTGCGCGACCACTATCGTCAGTTGGTCGTCACGATGGGGGATGTCAGCATCGAATTCCGAGCCTACGATGAAGGTGCAGCCTATCGTTTCGTTTCCAATGGCAAGAAGTCCTTCAATGTCATCGACGAACAGAGTGAGTTTTGCTTCGCCGGCGACTATCCGGCGGTCATAGCCTATGAGCGCTACCGCCATGAAAACCAGCCTTTCCTTTATAGCTTTGAGTCTTACTACACCGAGCATCAGCTCTCTGAGGTAAAGACCGATCCGAGCGCCATTACGCCTGCCGTTGTCAGCCTTCCCGATGGGAAGAAAGCCATGATCATGGAAAGCGGTGTCGAGAACTACCCGGGGCTTTGGCTGACGCGTGGCGACAAGATTAATTCGCTGAAGGCAGTCTTTCCGAAAGCCGTGCTGAAGGAAAAGGTGGTCGGCCGTAACCTCATACCCACCCAACGAGCCCGGCAGATTGCAGTCAACCTCAGCGGTCGTTTCGCAATGCCTTGGCGCATCATTGCCGTGTCAGCCGACGACAAAGCCCTTCTCGATTGCAATCTTGCCTGGCTGCTGTCGCCGGAATGTCGCATCAGTGATACCACTTGGATCAAGGCTGGCAAGGTGGCTTGGGATTGGTGGAATAACTGTAACCTGAAACATGTCGACTTCCGTTCGGGCATGAATACGCCCACCTATAAGTATTTCATCGACTTCGCTTCGAAGTATGGACTTGAATACATCATCATCGACGAAGGTTGGAGCGGAACAGAGTCGCTTACCAAAGACCTCAATCCCGAGATTGACGTGCCCGCCCTCGTCAAATACGGTCGGGAGCGCGGTGTCGGCCTCATCCTCTGGTCGACGGGGCGCAATTGCCTGATCGATATGGAGAAGTCTTTTGAATATTACGAGAAACTGGGCGTGAAAGGTTTTAAAGTAGACTTCTTCGACCGTGATGACCAGCAGTGTGTCAACGATACATGGAAAATCGCTGAGTGTGCCGCCCGCCATCATCTGGTACTCGACTTCCACGGCTATCGTGCCGTGGGTATGAACCGAGCCTATCCCAACGTACTCAATCAAGAGGGTGTCATGGGCATGGAGAATATGAAGTGGGAAGGACGCAACGATAACGGTCCTGTCAACGATGTGCCCCACTACGATGTCCTCATTCCTTACCTTCGTATGCAGGCAGGACCGATGGACTATACGCCCGGAGCCATGCTTAATGCAACCAAGAGCAACTATATCGGCAACAATGCCAACCCGATGAGTCAAGGCACCCGCGCCCACCAGGTGGCGATGTATGTCATCTTCGAAGCACCGCTGCAGATGCTCTCCGATAGTCCCTCGAAGTATTATGACAACCCGGAGACCACTGAATATATCGCACAGATTCCGACCGTCTTCGATGAGACAGTCGCCCTTGACGGACAACTCGGAGCGTATGTTGTGGTGGCCCGCCGCAAAGGCACAACATGGTATATAGGAGCCATGAATAACTGGACGGCTCGAGACATCACCTTAGACCTTTCTGCATTGAAGGTCGCAGGCAGAACGGCCAGCGTCTTCGCCGACGGCATCAATGCCGACCGCGATGCCACCGACTATAGACTGACTACCGTCACACTGCCGGCTTCCTATAAAATCCACCTCGCGCCTGGTGGCGGATGGGCAGCAGTAATCAAGTGAAGTTGTAACGATTCATTCAAATCAGAAATAACGAGATATGGCTTACAACATACGAGAGATTGCTGTGATGATGGGTGCCGAGCTGGTAGGCAGCGGCGAGCATCGGGTGAGTTTCCTGCTGACCGACAGCCGGTCGCTGTGCTTTCCTGAAGAGACCTTGTTCTTTGCCCTGCGTACGCAGCGTAACGATGGTCACCGATATATCAATGACCTTTACGAACGGGGCGTGAGATGTTTTGTGGTGGAGAGGCTACCGGAACATCCCCGTGGGAATTTCCTCCTCGTTGCCGACACGCGGAAGGCTCTGCAGGCTCTGGCACGTCGACATCGTGAGCACTTCCATGTGCCCGTTGTGGGCATTACTGGCTCGAATGGCAAGACGGTGGTGAAGGAGTGGCTCAGCCAATTGCTGTGCGACCGTATCGTCACGCGGTCACCGCGTTCTTATAACTCTCAGATTGGTGTTCCGTTGTCAGTGTGGCTGATGAACGGCCGCACGCAGACAGCTCTTTTTGAAGCGGGCATCAGCGAGGTAGGGGAGATGCAGGCTCTTGCGGACATCATCCAGCCCACCGTCGGTGTCCTCACGAACATTGGGGCTGCCCATCAGGAGAACTTCGAATCGATGGAGGAGAAGTGCGATGAGAAAATGTTGTTGCTGAAGGATGCACCGGTCATTGTCTATCCTGCCGACGACAAGACCATTGCGAAGGGTGTCGATGTGATGGGGTGCAGGGGTGAGCGTGTGGCATGGTCGACGAAAGACCGTTCTGTCGCCCTGTATATTGATAATGTGGAAAGGAGCGGTGAACTGACGTTGGTGTCGTATGCTTTCAAAGGTGTTTCCGGTGCTTATCAGTTGCCGTTCGTCGATGAGGCTTCGGTGCGCAACTCGTTTACCTGTGCCGCCGTGGCCCTGCAACTGGGCGTTACCCCCAATGATTTGTCGCAGCGCATGGAGAGGCTTGAACCTGTAGGAATGCGGCTGGAAGTGATGGAAGGCCGACAGGGATGCACCATCATCAATGACAGCTACAGCAACGACCTTAACTCGCTTGACATTGCCCTCGACTTCATGGCGCGCCGCCTGTCTCCCGACCCACATCGGCTGACGCTTGTCCTGAGTGATATAGACCAGAGTGGTGAGGCTCCCGACTTGCTCTACGGAAAAGTGTCAGAGTTGGCGCGGTCGCGCGGTATCAGCAAGTTTATCGGTGTCGGCACCGACTTGATGCGATATCGTCGGCTCATTGACATAGGTGAGAAGTATTTTTACGCCACGACTCGGGAACTGATCGAGAATGCGCCGAAACTGCAAAATGAAGTGGTATTGCTCAAGGGTGCCCGTCGTTTCGGCTTTGAGCGTATTGCCGAACAACTCACCGAAAAGGTCCATGAGACGGTTCTTGAAGTGGACCTCAATGCGGTTGTCGACAACCTTAACTACTATCGCCGGCAGATGGGGACTGAAACGAAACTGGTGTGTATGATAAAGGCCGATGCCTACGGTGCCGGTTCGGCAGAGATTGCCAAGACGCTGCAGGAGCATCGAGTGGACTACCTGGCGGTGGCCGTTGCCGACGAGGGTGTCACGTTGCGTGAGGCAGGCATCACTCAGAACATTATGGTTATGAACCCAGAGATGTCTGCCCTGAAGACGCTCTTCGACTATGATCTTGAACCCGAGGTGTATAGCTTCCGTTTGCTCGAAGCTCTCATCCGGGCAGCCGAGCGGGTAGGCATTACGAACTTTCCCGTTCATATCAAGCTTGATACGGGTATGCACCGCCTGGGCTTTGAGGAGGCGGACATTCCTCATCTCATCGAGCGCCTGCAACGGCAGAACGCTGTCATTCCCCGCAGCGTGTTCTCGCATTTCGTGGGTTCCGACAGCGACAGTTTCGATGACTTTTCAGCCCTGCAGTTTGAACGCTTCGACCGATGGAGCCGGCAGTTGCAAGAGGCCTTTCCGCACAGGATACTGAGGCATATCGACAACTCGGCCGGTATCGAACATTTCCCCCAGCGTCAGCTTGACATGTGCCGGCTCGGATTGGGGCTCTACGGCATCAATCCGCGTGACAACAGTGTCATCAACACCGTCTCGACCCTGAAGACCACCATCCTGCAGTTGCGTGAGGTAAAGGCCGGCGACTCTATCGGCTATTCGCGTCGGACGGTATTGGACAGGGACAGCGTCATCGGTGCCATTCCTATCGGTTATGCCGACGGGCTCAACCGCCATCTGGGCAACCGTCGCGGCTATTGTATCGTCAATGGGCGACGGGCTGAATATGTGGGCAATATCTGTATGGATGTGGCGATGATCGATGTGACGGGTATCGATTGTCATGAAGGAGACAGTGTGGAAATCTTTGGCGGGCAACTGCCCGTGACCGTTATCTCGGACATCATCGATACCATTCCCTACGAAGTGTTGACGGCGGTGTCTAATCGTGTCAAGCGGGTTTACTTTAAAGACTAAGTCCAATTAAATTAGAAATGAGGAATGAGAAATCTCATTTTTATTTCAGCTGTTTGCCGTCAGAGAAGGCCTTGCCGACACTCTTACCCAACTGGATATAATTGTGATGGACGGGGTCATAGGTGATGATTCCCATCTTTTCAACGTCGGGATTGCCGTCGGCAGAAAGATAACTTTCATCACAGAGGATATTGACAATCTCTGCTACCAGATAATAACCTGTGGCTGATTCGTCAATCTTCTCTTTCACCCGACATTCAAGTGTCATTGGAAAGTTTGTAAATACAGGGGCGTTGACGTTCGGAGCCTTTTCAATGTTCCATCCCGTCTTTTCCATTTTGTCTGGCGTGGTCCGACCGCTGACGATGCCGACATAGTCTGCTGCCACCAATGTTTCTGTGGTTCCGAAGGTGACGGTGAAGTCGGCATTCTCTTTGAGGTTGTCGGTTGTGGCGTGTGAACTCAGCGAGATGATAATCTCGTGCATGTCCCATTGTCCGCCCCAGGCAGCATTCATTGCGTTTGGCTTGCCTTCTTTGTTATAAGTGCCGATAATAAGTACGGGTTGTGGAAGTATCCACGGTTTAGATCCAAAACTTTTCATTTCTATCCTTTCTTTATGATGGGTTAATAACGGTTTGCTTTTGAGAGACCTCCGACGTTACTTTTTATGATTGCTTGTTGTATTCCAACTTTTTGAAAATCAGAAAGAAGAAATAAGAAATAAGAAACAAAACTCGGATGAAAGAAACCAACCGGGTTATTTCGTTTCTTTCTTGAGTTTAAAGGAACGTTCGATAGAGGCAATCTCGTTGGCGAAGTTCTTGTCGATTTTAAGTCGGTTGTCAACTTGCTCGCAGCTATGTATGACTGTGCTGTGGTCGCGTCCGCCGATAAGTTTACCGATACGGTTGGCAGGCATCTTGGTGTGCTTCTGTGCCAGATAGATAATGACCTGTCTGGCAGTGACAAATTCACGTTTGCGGCTACGGCTGAGGACATCGCTTTCGCTGACGCCATAGTGTTTGCTGACAATTTGAATGATGTCGTCGAGCGTGAGGGGGCGGTTGTCGACTTTCACAGAGCGTTTGAGCACGCGCTCGGCAAGCTTCATGTCGATGTCGCAGTTGTAAACGATGGAATAGCTTTGCAGGGATGCTACGACCCCTTGAAGGTCGCGGACGCTTCCGTTGGCAGTCTTTGCAATGAACTCAACAACGTCATCTTCCATGGCGATGCCTTCCCTGTGGGCGATGCTGTGGAGAATGTCGATGCAAAGCTGCGTGTCGGGTTGTTCAAGTTCTGCAACCAGTCCGCAGGCAAAGCGAGTGAGCAGGCGTTCGTTCATTCCTTTCAGTTCCACTGGTGGCCGGTCGGAGGCGAGGACGATGCGCTTTCCATTTCTGAAAAGATGGTTGAAGATGTGGAACATGCTATCCTGCGTTTTAGGGGCTGTGAGCAGGAACTGCACATCATCGACGATGAGGACGTCGATGGTCTGATAGAAATTAATGAAGTCGTTCTGTTTGTTTTGCAGGCTGGCATTGCTGAACTGCATCTGGAAGATGCGGGCGCTGACATATAAGACTCTTTTCTTTGGATAGAGTTCCTTGATGCGGCAACCGATGGCGTTGATGAGGTGGGTCTTTCCACATCCTGACGGTCCGAAGATGAACATCGGGTTGAATTTCGTTGTGTTGGGATGCTCGGAGATATTAAGTCCGATGGATCGTGCCAGTTTGTTGCTGTCGCCTTCAATGAAGTTGTTGAAAGTCTGTTTGGGGTTGAGTTGCGAATCGAGGTCTTCGGTTTCTTCCGTGTTTCTGACGGGAGCCGAGAGTCCTTTCTCCGTTTTCTTTCCCTGTTCGGGCTTGTCGTCCTCGGAGTCGATGACTGAAGACGTTGCCAGTCTGTATCTGAGCTTAATGCCGCGGCAGAAGGTGCGGTGGAGAACCTTTGTCAGCAAGTCCACATAGTTGCCCTCCAGGTACTCATACACATAGGTGCTGGGTACTTGGAGCGACAGCGTTTTGGTTTCTTCGTCGAAATCTTCGAAAACCAAAGGGCTGAACCATGTATTATACGCTTCGGACGATACGTTCTCGCGGATTAACGCAAGAGCATTCAGCCAACGCGCATCGGGCATTGCTTTCATCGATAAAAGGGGGTTTATCTTTTCTTGTGCAAAATTACAGAGTTTTTTTTGAACCACCAAATTATTTATTTACTTTTTCTTCCGAACACGGATATGTTGACATAGCGTGAGGGATGCTGACGCAGGTCGTTGAGCAATGAATCGGCCTCACGCATTGTCGATGACAGGTTTTGGTATAGTTCAGGATTGTTGAGCAACAGTCCCAAAGTACCATCGCCGGAATTGAGTTGTTCGGTGAGGGCCCGGACGTTTGTCAACGTCTGGTCTATCTGGTTTTTGGTGGCATTCAGGTCGAGTTCCTTCAGGTTGGCACTCACGGCGGCAGCGTTGTCGAGGGTGACGTTAGCCTTTGTCATCAGGTCGGGGAGTTGTCGGTTGACGTTTGCCATGAGTGTATTGAGTTGCCGGGTCGACGTGGTGAGGTCGTTGGTAATCTTCTCGGCATTATGGAGGGTCTGTGCGATGGCAGGGTCAGCCAATAATGTGTTGATAGACATCATGATGCTGTCGAGTTTCGGTAACATTTTCTCGATGGCAGGTGTCATCGCCGACAGTTTTGCCAATGCTCCGCCGTTTACTTCGCCAATGATGGTGTCGCCGGGGGCCAGGAGGTCGTTGAGGTCTGAGCCGAGCCTGAGATTGAGTTTGAGGTTGCCCAGCATGTCGCTCTCAATCAGTGCTTTCGACTCACGGGGAATGCGCATGTCGGGGTTGACGTCAATCATGGCGAGGGTGGGCTGCTGATGAGTATAGTCGTACTTTATTTTCGTGACGACACCCACCTGATAGCCGTTGGCATAGATGGGACTCGATGTGGTGAGTCCGCTGATGTCATCGAATGCCACATAGTAGACGTTATTGCCAGAAAACATGGTGAGTCCTTTCAGAAAGTTCATACCAAAAAACAGGATGACGATGGCTACAATGGCCGTGAGGGCTATTTTTATTTCCTTTTTCATCTTCGCGCGCGTATATATAAATAATGTGTACCTATTTCTTTTTATTCTTAAATTCACGTATGGCTTCCTGTACATCCATGCGTACGTTGTTCTTAAAAGCCACGATGAAGGCTTCTGGGAACCTGTCGGCCAACTGCCGTCGCAGCCGCGATATTTCATTGTAGTCTGCCGATGCGCCCGTCGTGTATTTCATGTATGCGCCTTCTTCGTAGTAGTCGAAGTCTTCGACACCCTTCAGCAGTTTGTCTCCCTTCTTGAGTTTCTGCTTGCTGACAAATAGCTGTACTTTGAAGATGGGTTCCACAGGATCGCCCGTTGGTTCCGGCTGTTTCACTTCTTCCTTCGGTTTCTCCTGTGGTTGGTTTTCTTTTTCGATGGGAGGGTTATTCTGGATTTCTTTTTCTTTCTCGGGTTCGGGTGTCGGCAGGCTTGCCAAGGGTTGCATGGGTGGGACAATCTGTGTTGTTTCCGCTATGGAGCCAATCTTCTTCCTGTAGTCTTGAAAAGCAAGGAAGACGGCATAAGCCATCTTGTCGAGGTTGGCATCGTTGTTCATGTATTGCTCTTCCGAAGGTGTCGTGATATAACCCAACTCGACCAGGCAGGCAGCCAGAGCCGTCTCTCTCAGTACGGCGAAGTTATCCTGCTTGACTCTTCCGGGTCTGCCGATAGCCTTGAGTCGTGTCTGAATGAACCTGGACAGTTCGACGCTGTTCTCCATCGTCTTGTCGAACATCAGGTCGAAGAGTATCATGCTCTCAGGCGAATTAGGGTCGAAGCCCTTGTATTTCTGCTTGTAGTCTTTCTCGAGCATGATGACGGAGTTTTCGCGCTGGGCGGCACTGAGTTTCTCATCGCTCCGTCGCATTCCTTGCGAGTATACTTCGATACCGGTAATGGGTCGTCGGCTCTCTACAGAGTTGACGTGGAACGAGATGAAGAGGTCGGCATGGTTACGGTTGGCAATGCCGGCACGTTCGTGCAGTTCAATAAAGACATCCGTCTTGCGGGTATAGATGACTTTGACGTCGGGGCAGTTCTGCTCAACGTATTTGCCGAAGGCCAATGCTGTTTTCAGTGCGATATTTTTCTCTTTCGATTTCTTGGTGCATACCCCGGGGTCTTTACCGCCGTGTCCTGCATCGATGACGAGGGTGAATTTCTTGTCGGCAGCCACCGCTACGACGGTACAACAGCAGAGCAGCATCAAGAAGGTTATCAGTCGTTTCATGAGTGAATAATCGGTTTTCGTGTGTAGTGCATTTCGACAGCTGCTCCCATGCAGTCGGCTTCCATTGGCGGGTTGTGCTTGGTGAGCGTGATGTCGATGGTTTCTATTTTTTCAAAGTGGCCGAAAAGTCTTTTGGCGATGCGTCCTGCCACCTGTTCGATGAGTAGGCTTTCATGCGCCATTTCTTCGCCGACCAGCCGGCTGACTTCTGCATAGTTGACGGTGTCGGCCACCTGGTCGCTGTCGGCAGCTGGTTCCAAGTCGCACCCGAGGCGCAAGTCGACGGTATAGTCGTTGCCCGTGACATGCTCCTGCGGCAGTACGCCATGAAAGGCACGAAAGCGCAGTCCCTTCAGCAGTATGTAGCTTTTAGTTAGCTTCATCGGCCAGGGGTTCTGTTTCTGAGGCTTCGGCAACGCCGGTGTATTTCTTCAGTGCGCGTTCAACACCGATTTTCCAAGTGTTGATATCATCGTTCTGCAGGTCGAGCGATGCGACGAGTTTGATGACATGGTCGATGGGCATCCGATAGCGGAGAACGCCGGAAATGAGCTTGGCATAGTTCCAGCATTCGGGGTTGAACTTCTCAGACAGGCCCTCGACGGTGGTCTTATAGCCGCGTCGGTTTTCAAATTGGAAGTCGTAACGCCGCGTGCCGTCGTCGTTCATGCTCTTGATGATTTTTCCCTTGGTGACGGTTTTCGGCAGCACGATGCCTTCCTCGTCGTCTTGCAGTCCGGTGAAGATTTCGTAGGGATAGCCGTCGAGGAGTCCTACGAAGGCCACCCACTTTTCCTTGTTGTTCTGGAAGCGCACGACATCGCATTCGAGGGTCTTCGGGCGTATTTCTGTCACTTTCCGTTCGGGTTCGGTCGTGCAGAGGGCTGCGTCCTTAATGCCCAGCAGGTCGGCAACTGCAACGATTTCCTCGGCAGTGAGTCGGCTGCCGCGTTCCTCCTGCATTCTTACGATTTCGTTGGCCAACCGCCAGCGCACGTCTTCCTGTGTGTTTATTTTATCCTGTTCCATTGTTTTATTTTGCGATTTTCTTTCCGTTTAGAATGAATATGCCGTGCCGACATTTGAGGTTGGCAGCCGTGCCGATGGGGCGTCCGCTGAGGTCGTGGCATGTGGATGATGCTCCCTGCCCGTACGGCATCATGGTAATGCTATTGGGGTTTGCCGCCTTCACGGGTGTATACTTCTTGTTGTTTTCAATGATGGTGTTGACCAGTTTCAGGCCGTTTACGTTGTGTGAGCCCGAACGGTCGGTGCCTGCGAAGTCCATGATGACGATGCCTGCGGGTCCGGCTTTTTTGTTGAGATAGTCGATGACAGCCTGGTTGCACAAAGCGGCATTTTCCCGATTGCCGTCGGTAGAGGCCGACTTTGTGTAGCCGGAGGTGTGGTTGAAGCAGATGATGAGATGACGGTAGCCCCGCTTGATGTTGTTGGCGGTCGAATAGTCGAGCAGTTTCTGAATGCCGCGAAGCTTATTCTCCTTGTCGCTCATCACTTCGTAATAGTCCTGAACGTAGTAGTTGCCAGTGTTGATGCCCTTGATGGTCCCTGTGATATAGTCGGCCGCGTGGCCCCAGCCGGTGAGGAAGCCGCCGATGGGTGTGTCGGCGTAGCTGTCGCGCGAGAGAATGAGTACCTTTCCACGCAGTTCCCCTACGGTGATGTCGCGTTTATAGTCAGCCAGTCGTTCGCGCAGTTCCTTGTCGGAAAGACATTCGCTGACCATCTGTGCCCAGTTGCTGTTACCATCGTCACCATCGGACTCATGGCGCATGATGACGATGACAAACTCCGTGGGGTTGTCGGTTACGAACCGGCATAGTTGGGCCACAGTGCTTTTGAAGTCAGCCTTGGTCTGCAGGATGCCGTGGTTGATGGCAAGTGAGGAACCATTGACGCAAGGTCGCAGGTCGAATGCCCTTACGCCGCAGTCGAGTTGTCGCGCGATGGTGAGATCTTGCGTAGTGCCCATCGAGGGACCGCTCAACGTTGCGATGAACCCCGACCAGCCTTCGCCCGTGCAGCTGTCATGAGTGCCGGGTATGCTGACCTGCGACAGATAGGTAGTGTCGTCAAGGTCGCCCATCCAGTTGTCAGCCCAACAGACAAGGACTGCCATGAGCATGGCGAGGACTACGGAGCAGCGTCGTTTCATCGTTTCTTTGCGGGTTGTCTTTTTTTGTCGTACAAAGTTACACTTTCTTTGTGAAAAGCCGTGCAGTGTGGTTGTTTTTTTAACGATTATTTCTTTTTGAAAGAACATCGGCCTTTCTTCCCTCTGGCTTCTCCCTCTGTCCGGACTCATTTAGTTAAACTATCTTAACCGCGTCATTTCTACGCAATATTATTTGCTTGTAAGAAAATAATGTATTATCTTTGTTGCGTAATTTTGACGCAGTTATATGGAAGAATTAAGATTTCACTACAAGTACCCCCATCCGAGTGTAACAACCGACTGTGTGATTTTTGGCTTTGACGGAACTCGACTGAATGTGCTTCTTATCGAAAGAGGCATTGAGCCCTTCAAGGGTCGTTGGGCCTTTCCCGGCGGTTTCATGAAGATGGATGAAGACGCTGAGACAGGTGCCAAACGCGAATTGTTTGAGGAAACAGGTCTTGAAACAGCCTACATCCGTCAGTTTCATACCTTTACCGATCCCGAGAGAGATCCGCGTGAGCGGGTTGTCACGATTGCTTATTATGCCTTGGTGCACATCAGCGAAGTAAAGGCCGGTGACGATGCCGCCAAGGCTCAGTGGTTCCCCATCGACAAGGTGCCGGCCTTGGCATTCGACCATGACTTGATTCTGCGTATGGCCACGAATGAGCTGCGCCGGCAGATTCATTTTGAGCCGATTGGTTTTGAGCTGTTGCCTGAAAGGTTCACGATGACACAGCTGCAGCATCTGTATGAAGCAATTCTCGGAGTGAAGTTCGACCGTCGCAACTTCTACACAAAGATGCAGAAGCTGGGATTGCTCACACCACTCGACGAGACCGTCCATCTGGCCAACAAGAAAGAGGCGTTTCTCTATAGGTTCAATCCCGAGAGTTACAACGAGATGAAAGAAAAAGGTTTCCGCCTGGAGTTCTGATGCTTCGTACAATAAAGGGGATCTCATACATTATCCCTCATCATTTCTTGCAGATGCAACCGGTATTTACCAATTTTGTGTTGTCTAAACAAATAAAGGATTATTCGATTTCATATTTCATGAAAGCAGCTTCGGCCATGTGTGTAATAAAGAATAAGGTAAGACTATGAGCAAATTTGAAAACTTTATGAACCGTCTGGGCTTTGGTAAGGCCGAGACGAAAAATGAAAAGACCGGACAGACCGTGCTGTCTGAGGTGGGCAAGGATGAGACGCCTGAACAGCCAGATGTGGTCAAGAGTGAAGAAGACGTTGAAAAGGAGAAAGAGAAACCAACAGCAAGTGGTGGCATCAGGCGACAGTTTGCCCAGAAATGCGATAGATCGCGAATAGCACCAGACAACATCAAGATGCTCGAACCCAACGAAGTCTTCGTCTTCGGAAGCAATGCCGCAGGCTTACATGGCGGCGGTGCTGCTGCCTATGCCATGCGTCGGTTTGGGGCTGTCTGGGGACAAGGCGAAGGATTTCAGGGGCAGAGTTATGCCATCCCGACGATGGAGGGTGTGGAGCGTATGAAAGCCGCCGTTGGGCGTTTCATACAGTTTGCCGACCAGCATCCCGACCAGCGCTTCCTCGTAACCCGTATCGGCTGTGGCATAGCAGGCTATCGAGTGCGCGATGTGGCACCATTGTTCAAGGACTGCATCAGACTTGAAAACGTTGCACTGCCCTCAGACTTCTGGGAGGTGTTGGGACCTAATCTGGATATGTAAGACATTTTTGCATTCGACTACAACTGAAGAGAAAACGCAATAACATCTTCTTATTCATCGACTTGCAAGATTTGTTATGGTCGAAGCTGCAAACTCTTACCCTTATCAGCCTTTGATCATCGGATTATCACACATTGATAATCGGATTATCACACACTGATCATCGGGTTATCTCACACTGATCATAGGGTTATCACACATTGATAATAGGATTATCTCACACTGGTAATCGGACTATCTCTGCCTGTTGATGATAACGATAGGTAAAATCGGCCGTAAGAGTTGATAGTTTCGGTACTGCTGAAAGATAGTTTAGGGTAGTTAATGTGTGTTAATTCGCATTTTTCCTCCCGTTTCTTTTGGCTGTTTTCTTTTTTCTCCGTACTTTTGCAGGAATAAAAGCAGAATGGCCAAAGTGTAAAACCAATTTATAAACAATAAAACACAATGAACAAAGCAAAACTTTTATTGGTGGTGTTCGCGGCATCGTTGCTGGCAGCGTGCGGAACGACACGCACCGTGCCCATAACGGGTCGTAAACAGAGTCTGATGGTCAGTGATGCCGAGGTGTTGAGCCTCAGTACGCAGGAGTACACCAACTACATGTCGCAAGCCAAGAAGTCGACAAACACAACAAACAGTGCCCTGGTGCAGCGCGTCGGACAGAAACTGGCAAAGGCCGTTGAGACCTTCCTTGCTGCCAACGGCCTTCAGGATGAGCTGTCGCAGTATGCCTGGGAGTTCAACCTCGTGCAAGACCAGAATGTCAATGCCTTCTGTATGCCTGGCGGAAAGATTGTCGTCTATGAAGGTCTGCTGCCCGTCACACAGGACGAAGCGTCGCTGGCCATCGTCCTCGGACATGAAATCGCACACGCCGTGGCCAAGCACTCCGCCGAACAGATGTCAAAACAAATCAAACAGCAGTATGGACTCTCCATCGGCTCTGCCATCGCAGGAGCACTCGGAGTAGGGCAGGAGACAACATCGCTGGCATCGGCAGTCGCTCAGTATGGACTGCAGTTCCGTAACCTGAAGTATTCACGCGACCACGAGACCGAGGCCGACCGCATGGGACTCGTCTTCGCAGCCATGGCAGGCTACGACCCCAATGTCGCAGTCACTTTCTGGCAGCGCATGGCAGCCAGCTCTTCCAACCAGACGGCAGAGTTCCTCAGCGACCACCCCTCTGATGCCACTCGTATCAGAAACATCCAGACTAAGTTCCTGCCCGAAGCACTCAAATACTACAACGGTGGAGCAGGCACAACGGCAACCTCTGCAGCAAAGAGCGTAACCCTGAAGTCACTTGTCCGCACCAAGTAAGTCTTATAAAACTACCAATGGACTATAATCATTTTATGTCCTTATGACTAAAAATACGTCCTTCTGCCCAAAAAGCGAAGTTTTGCGAACTGAATATACTTTTGCACATTATTGCGAACCGATTTTCTTGGTCGGTTCGCATTTTTGTTTTATCTTTGCACCATGAATTTGATGTTGACCATACTGACAGACCGCGAGTGGTTCATGCTCATTCTGGGTAGCGTGACCTATGTGACACTGTTCATCGTAACCATTCAGAACAGTCGTCGGAAAGTCCTCCTCTTGCAGGAAAGACTTAACAAGGTTCGCGCGATGCAGGAAGAACAGCAGGCTCAAAGCCAGGAGCGCCTCGAGCAGAACCTGACGAAGGTCGCTGAACTTGAACAGATCATTCAGCGACTGGGCGATGAAAACTCGGTGTTGCGACTGGAACTCGAGGAGAAAAAAGCCCGACTCGACTATGCAAACACAATCGCACGTATCGAAAACGAGAAGAGGGCACAGGCCGAGACGGTCATCTTCGGAAGTGATATCTATCTGCACATCAAAGCCCTGCTCAACCAAGGACGCCCGATGAACGATGCCGACTGGCAACAGCTGGAGCAGGTGGTCAACTCGGTTTACACAAACTTCACCGAGCGACTCTTCAGCCTCTATCGCATGAGCGACCAGGACTATCATGTCACCTTATTAATAAAGATACGCGTGGCACCGAAGGACATCGCCATTCTGACCATCCATTCAAAGGAGAGCGTAGCCTCTACGCGCAGCCGCCTCTATCAGAAAGTATTCGGGCAGAAGGGTTCGTCGAAAGACTGGGATGACTTCGTCATTGGACTCTGAGCATATTTTAAACCAAAAGATAAAAGATAAAAGAACTATGAATTTCAGCGAATTAAAAGACAATGCCCTCGCCACATTGCAGGGCTGGTGGGGACAGGCCGTAGTGATTACACTTATTTACGCAATCATCGCAGGCGGAGCCGCGTCGTTGGTTCCCATACTGTGTCTGCTCGTCACCCTGCCTCTGGAATATTCTTTTTCCGTGATATTCCTGGAAAAGGTGCGCGGCAAGGAAGTGAAGATAGGAAACCTCTTCGACGGCTTCAACGACTTCGGGCGCATCTTCCTGACGCTGCTGTTGCGGAATGTTTACATTTTCCTTTGGTTATTGCTGCTCATTATCCCGGGCATCATCAAGAGCATCTCTTATTCACAGACGACATTCATTCTGAAGGACCATCCCGAACTGAGCTACAATGGCGCCATCGACCGCAGTATGGAGATGATGGCAGGTCACAAGATGGATTATTTCCTTCTTTGCTTGAGCTTCATCGGATGGATACTGCTTGCCATTCTCACGATGGGCATTGGCAACTTGTGGCTCTTGCCCTATTTCCGGACTACTCTTGCCAACTTTTACGAGGAACTGAAGGGCAGTGAGTCTGCTATGGTCTGATTTCTTAATACATATTGGCTTATGATAGATTATTTATCACAACACTTATGGCAGGTTTGGGCGGTGATAGCCGTTCTCTGCCTCATTCTGGAGTTGACGGCAGGCGATTTCTTCATCCTCTGTTTCTCCATCGGTGCCGTCGTGGCCGCAGTGGGAGCCGCCATAGGGCTCGGTTTCTATTGGCAACTGGCAATCTTTGCCTTGTTCACCATGTTGAGCCTCTTCTTCGTGCGTCCCTTTGCCTTGCGCTATCTGCACAAGTCTGACGAACACCGCGTGAGCAATGCCGATGCACTCATTGGTCGTCGAGGCCGTGTCGTAGAACCCATTGAAGCCGGTGGCTTCGGCTATGTCGCCATCGACGGTGACGTATGGAAAGCCATGTCCACAAGCACGGCAGCCGTTCCCGTGGGCACCTTTGTCCGCGTGGTCTCGCGCGAAAGCATCATCATTACAGTGGAAACTGTTTAGTATAATTATTTTTAATCTTTAATCATAACTTTATGGGTAAAATCATTGCAAAACCACAGCTGGGCTTCATGGAAGCCGTGAAGCTGGCTTGTGGTCGGTTGACCGACTTCAGCGGTCGCAGCCGTCGTTCAGAGTTCTGGTGGTTCATCCTCGTCTTCGTCATTCTGAGCTGGGTCTTCAGCCTTGTCGTTCAAGCCTTTGGCGTTTCATTGCTGACGGCTGAGATTGCCAGTGACATCTTCTCACTGCTGGCCCTCGCTGTATTGGCCCGCCGTCTGCAAGATACAGGTCGCAGCAAGTGGTGGGCCATCTGTGCATGGGTGTTGGGCGTCATCGGTGGCATCTATACCGCTACACGTCCGGCAATGGAAGAATTGCAGAGTGTCAACCCCGACCCCATGGCAGCCCTGGAAATCTTCAAAGACCCCGTAACCCTCTGTCTGATGGGTGTCACCACCATCATCGAAATCGCCATCTTCATCTTCTGCCTCCTCGACGGTAAGCCAGAGGCTAATCAGTACGGAGAGTCGCCAAAGTATATCGAAGTGGAATAGGGACAATACCAATAACAAAGAGTAACATTAATAATAAATCGAATTATGGAAGGATTATATGTTTTAGGAGCCATCGTATTGTTGGTGATTATCTTCGCCAAGATGGCATTGGTGATTATTCCACAGAGTGAGACGAAGATTATCGAGCGTCTCGGCCGCTATCATGCAACGCTGAACCCCGGCATCAACCTCATCATCCCCTTCATCGACAGGGCAAAGTCCATCGTCGTCCTGCAGCGCGGTCGCTATACCTATTCTGACACCATCGACCTGCGTGAACAAGTTTATGACTTCGACCGCCAGAACGTTATTACCAAGGATAACATCCAGATGGAAATCAATGCCCTGCTGTATTTCCAGATTGTCGATCCCTTCAAGGCTGTCTATGAAATCTCCAACCTGCCCAATGCCATCGAGAAACTCACCCAGACAACACTGCGTAACATCATCGGTGAGTTGGAACTTGACCAGACACTGACCTCGCGCGACACCATCAACACCAAACTGCGTGCCGTACTCGATGATGCCACCGACAAGTGGGGTGTCAAAGTGAACCGAGTCGAACTGCAGGATATCATCCCGCCCGCCAGCGTACTCAATGCGATGGAGAAGCAGATGCAGGCCGAACGTAACAAGCGTGCAGCCATCCTTACTTCTGAAGGTAACAAGCAGTCACAGATCCTTCAGTCAGAAGGTGAGAAAGCAGCCACCATCAATCGTGCCGAGGCTGCCAAGCAACAGGAAATCCTTCATGCCGAAGGTGAGGCTCAGGCTCGCATCCGTAAGGCTGAGGCAGAAGCAAAGGCCATCGAACTCGTCACCGAGGCTGTCGGCAAGACCACTAATCCTGCCAACTACCTCCTGGCTCAGAAGTACATCACGATGATGGAGGAACTGGCCCAGAACAACCAGACCAAGACCGTCTATCTGCCCTTCGAGGCCACCAATGTGATGGGTTCCATCGCCGGCATCAAGGAACTGTTCAAAAGCGAATGACCATTGCCGTCACTCCCATCATAATGGGTAGTCCGTAATCAATGAAGATGCCCGCAAGAGACCATCCTCTTATTGCGGGCATCTTTTATAATTCTTTCTTTAAATAGCTTTCTATCATCTCCTTGATGGTCTGCTCTGCTTTCTCAATTCCTACAAGAGCAATCAGACGGTTATAGTCTTGATGTTCTTCGCTCATTGCTTTCTTTAATAGGTGCTCAGGCGAGCAAGCTCGGAGCTTTGCCATGTCTGCCTATATCTACCGCATTGACGAGGGCTTGCAGTTTTGCATCAAAGCCATTCAGGACTACGCCTATTCAGGCTTCGGCGGTCGTGGCGGCAACCGACGAACGAAGCAAGTGCAGAGGCTAAGCTTGCTTAAGCTATGCCTTGCAAGGAGGAGGAAGACAGAAAGTCAAACATGATGATATCTTCTGGGACAACGAGTCATTTGCCATCAAGCAATACCTGAGGATGTTTGCCGACCTTGCCAGTGCCACCTTGAAGCAGGTGGCAGACTGGTTTGTCTGGCTGGCAAGCACCTTGGGTAGGTTCAATGCCAACGAACGTTTTCGATAAGCCAAATGAGCAGAATGAAGCTTTGTTCAATTATGCCATGGCGAGAAAACGAAGGATGAAATCCAACTCAGACGTGCCGACCATGAGGTCCACGACATTGCTGATGGCAGATACGATGGACGAATACAGAAGATCCGGCAAGGGGTTTCAAGGTGAGGAAGATAATTCCTTGTTGAGGAGATACAAGCAGGGGGAGCATCCCCAAATGACAACTCCCCCTGCATACGTTTGACTTAAATGGGACAGCGTCGGCACGGAGGCCGACGGCTGCCTATCGAAACGAGAGTGATTATAGTCGGTTGCGTTCACTTTGTCCAGCATGACTGCCTTTATATCGGCTGCGAGTAGCATTGAATCGCCAAGAGAGGTCGATGCCAATGCGTCGGCTGTCGTTATACTGGCGGAACTGAGTACGCATATTGATGCCGCTATAAGCGGTCATTTCCGTGTACTG
>JAFSRY010000014.1 GCA_017445845.1 Prevotella sp. | reverse complement strand
GTGGCTCGTTAGGCTTCGGAGGCTCCACGGGAGGCTCGTTTGGCTTCACATAACCCTCATACTTCTTCTCCACATCGTTAGCATAGCGATTTCCAACGCTCTGCATAATCTCCACGTATGACGTTGCACCAGTGATGGCACCGTTCACATCATCATCCGTCGAATCATCGGTCAGCCCCTTTGAGGCGATGATGACATCAGCAAGTTTTTCGAGTTCTTTGCCCTTCAAACCGTACTTCGCGTAAGACGTTTTGGCAGCGGCGAGCACTCTTTCTTTGATTGTCATAATTAAACGATTAAATGATTAGAAAACTAAATATCGGCGCAAAGATACTATAAATTTGAATATCTTTCGTTAGTTTTACTTAGTTTTGAGTAAACACCACTAATCGGAATGAATAAACACCAAAGAAAAATCGCCCCAAACGCTGTTTTCCTTTGATTTACGAGCGTTTCGAATGAAAGATGCGTAATTTATCGGCTAAAGATGGTTTATCGCTTCAAACGGCTTAATTTCGCTTTTATGGATGCTTCGCTCCGTGCATCCTTATTCGTCAGGCGCAATACGTGGTAGCCCAGCCGCCAAATTCCGCCCGAGCGGTTTTTGTCACATCTGCGCTGGTCTTCCGTGAAATGGTAGCCGCCGTCGATCTCTATGACGGCTTTCAATTCTGGCAGGTATAGGTCGGCAAAGTAAATTCGCCTGCCTGTCTCAATGGGCTGCTGGGGAATAACCCTCAGGCCCATGTCGGCCAATATTCGGTGCGCGGTTTTTTCTGCATCCGAACGATTGAAGAGCAAATCTTTTCTCCTTTGCTCAACCCATTTCCTGTTATAGTTTTGTTTAGTCACGATGCAAAGGTAGCGACTTTTTTTATTTTCTCATTCTATTCTCTTAAAAATTTTCCTCGCGCGTAATATATCCTATACTATTCATCCAATTAAATATTAAAAATTAAATATATATATTATAATGTCCTTAGGCCCTTGCTTGGGGCATCGATGGGGCTTAATTGTAAGTGGCTGATATTCAGTAATAAAAAGAGCCGCAAAACGCACCCTAACTCATCATTTAACATTCATTGGGATTTCTGAAAGACTTTTATACACTTATTAAATCATTTTAAGGACACAGAATTGGCTTCAAAAATCGAATGTTTTCTCACTTTGAAAAATCTCGCACCTTATTTAGTTTAATTCTTACTGAATCTGAAAATAATTATAGTTATATTTAGTCTATTGGTAATAATCCTTAAAAACGGATAGTTTTTCTTAGTTTTATTAGGTTGATTCAAATATTCTTCATAATTTTGGGGCATGAAAGTTTAACGCAATAAAAAGTTTACGACAATGAATCAGCAAGAATTTACAGACCGCACGGGCTACACTCCCACGAATGAAGAAGAATGGAAGGCCATCAACACCATGTATCTTGAAGCAGGGAATATGGATAAAGATGTATTCTGCAAGGAGTGGAAGCAGTACCACAAAAGCGACCTCCTGAGGATATTCTATCACCGGGCAATGGATAACATGGAGAAGCTGGACTACTTCAACGATATGCGAAACAAGACGGCAAGGCTGCTCATTACCAAGTCCGTCGAACTCGGAGATACCGACCTCTACATGGAAGCCGTGAAGCTCATTGGCGAGAAGCGCGCCATTCTGTTCAAGATCAAGAATAACTTGAAGCTGTACGGCTCAGACCTCGAGTACATCACTAATAATCTTCAATAATATGTTCGCATTATTTATCCTCTCGGTGCTGGGATGGGTGGTATATTCATCCCACACCCCCGAAGAATGGCGGGAAATCCTGAATAATGTAGAAGAATAATCATAAGTTTAACGCTAAAATATTAAGAACAATGGAAACAACAATGACAAATGCCAATGGCAACGACACTCAGTTTTTGGATTTCGAGCAGGCTCGTGTTCAGGTTCTCACCCTCGACCAGCTCCAGCGTACCCACAAGGAAGATGATATCTACGGAAAGCCGCTGAAAGGCATCTACCACTACGAGCTTATCAATCAGGTTATCGGCATGTGCAACGAGTTCGGCTATAATGCCGAGGTGTACGACCTCTTTGCCGCTCAGAACAAAGACCGCAATCTCCCCGGTGTGGTCAGGCTCCCACAAGTAGAGGCCATCAAGGGCCAGCGAGCCATTGAGGCACATATCCTTCGCCGCGTATTCGCCAACATTCGCCTGACAGACTTCGATGATGATGCCAACACCACGAACCTTGCCGTATCATTCCATCAGAAGGGCATTCAGGTAGGCTTTGGCTCAATGGTCAAGATTTGCCACAATCAAATGATGCTCAATGCCGACTGCTACGCATCGACGTATTCAGACAAAGGAAGTGGCCGTCGCTCCAAAGATGATGAAATCACCGTCACTGGACTGCTTGACATCGTTCGCTCATGGCTGGTTGATGCTCGCCACCTCGTGGTTCAAGACCGCGAAACAATGGAGCGTATGAAGAATATCGACGTGCCGGCAGAGCAAATCTTCACTATCATCGGAATGCTCACGGCCATCCGCGTGAAGTGCGACACTCACAAGAAAGAGATCAAGACGAACACCGTCTATCCTCTCAATCAGGCTCAGATTACCACCTTCACCGAGGATTTGATTGTTCGCCATCACAATCACAACAATGTGACCGTATGGGATTTATACGATGCGGCCACCAATCTCTACAAGGCAACCAGCATGGATATACCTGCAATGCTGCCTCAGAATCGCGCCATGGTCTCATTCCTGAAAGAACAATTTCATTTCTAACGAGCGTTTTCCAAGTGGGTAATGTCTTTATCGGCATTGCCCACTTTATCGCGTCAGAACTAAAGGAAATAAGCAATATGCAGAATATCTATCATATACATCAAAGCAGCTCGTATTGGGATAACTCCTGGACTGATACGGACTATATCCTGTGTGATACCGAAGATGAATACCAGCGAATCCTGAACGAGCATAAGGCGAAGCGCAAGGCCATTGAAGATGCTTACAATGAGAATCCCGATGCTCCTTATGTCCGCGAGAGATATAATCGGCTCACGCTCTCTGCAGAAAGCGAAGTCAAGGCCAAAGAATACTACTATGACCATGAGTGGTGCGGAAAGCATTTCACGGCTTTCGGCTTCTGCTGGTGTGAGCGATTGGAGAGAAGCACCCATTATCACTATTATCTGAAGCCTGGCTCCGTCAAGGGCGAAGGCGTAAATGGAAACGTCGGCAAGCCGACCTATTATGGCAGTTAAAACGAATCGATATGAGCAAGAAAGAATCATTACAGAAGGTATTGAACGACTTCAATTCTCGGCACGTCCTGAGAATCGAAATACTTTGGACTGACGGTCAAAAGACGGGCATCAGCAACCCTCAGGCTATTGGAATAGCCATGTCAGCATTAAAGAATGAGCTGGAGAAACAAATATCTGAATTATAATAGCTATGAACAAAGAGAAGTACGAATTGGTCAGCGGCAAGACCTGTAAAGAGGCCCTGAACAAATATCCTGATTACAGAGTGTTTTATCGCGCAGGATTCGCATATCGTGGCGCAAGTGAGGCCGAAGATGATAAGCAGCCCCATGAGCAGTATATCTATCAGGAAGGCCGCAAGCGCGTGCTCACCTTCGAGGAACGCATGCAGCGTCATTTCGATTGGGCTGCTGCCAATGACTTGGTGATTGACCATGATGCCAAGGAGATTCATATCAATGGTTTTTCCGAGAATGATCTATACTAAATAAGTGAGCTATGAAAGATGAAAACATCGCCCTATTCAAGAGATTCCTGAAAACTCATGGCATCAATGTCATGTTTGCAGGAATGTACAAGCAGTTCCACTTCCCCGAAAGTCCTGAGGACGTGGAAGATTATTTGCGAAAGGTTGATGCCAAAGATGCGGTCATCAATGCTTTCAAGTTCCCTCAGAACCTACAGAAGTTCGGCCCTGATTACTGGCTTGATATAGCCGTAAAATGGGAAGAAACATTGAAGGTTGCGACCAATGGTGGCTACTACACCACGGCTCCGAAGGCCGTTGAGAAGTTCGGGCGCGAAGCAGCGAAGCCCCTGAGAGAGTTCACGGCTTTCCTGCATCCGAATGGAGAGAAGCCGAAGCCGGTCAGCGTCACGACACCACCGAAGCCAAGGCCTGCCATCAGCGAAGAACAAGCCGTGACATCAGGATTCAAGTTCCTGGAATTTGAAAAGAATCCCAACCGCCGCCTTGTGGCAGGGAAAATCTCTCTCAATACCAACTCAGGCGGTTTCCGCGTGACGTTCAATAATGAAGTATCTGAGGAAATCAAGAAATCAAAGCATCGATTCTTCCGCATAGCCCAGCGTGACGGCGATTCCAAACTGTATTTCATCTTTAGTGATGATTCTCAGGGCTTGGAATGGCGAGAGAGCGGCGGCAATGTCACATTCAGCAACAAACAGCTCGTAGTGGCCATGAAAGATTTCTTTGGCATCAAGGGAGTATATGAACAACTGAATATCTCGAAGAATATGGCCAACTCCAAGGATTATTTAACCTATAGCATTTCCAAGGCTTGAACTATGAAGATAAAAGCAACTTTTGAGACAATGCCATCGATGGCAGGACAGATAAGCTATCCGAGTACCCGATGCCCTTATGGCCATGATACAATGGTCGGCAGCAGCATGTGTAAGCTGTGCCAGAGTTTCGTTGGTTATAACGCGGACAGCCAGGAAGTAGAATGTAATCGTGATAAATAACATTATTCACCTAAAAAATTATTCAAAATGAGAAATAGAACAGCTAAATGGATGGAATGCTCCATCCGCTATGAGAAGACCATGGAAGATGGGTTGCAGAAGAAAGTAACCGAGAAATACGTGGTCGATGCCCTCAGCTTCACCGAGGCCGAGAAGCGCATCATAGAGCAAATGTCCGCTTATATCAGCGGAGAGTTTGAGATTATGAACATCAATCCATGCCCCTTTGGAGAGGTATTCTTTTCAGATGATGATGTCACCGCGTCTGAAAGCGTTGACGATAAGTGGTATAAGGCCAAGCTCCAGTTCATCACCATCGACGAAAAGAGCGGCAAAGAGAAGCGTTCCAATGTAACTTACCTCTTTCAGGCCGGTTCATTCGATGGCGCCAAGAAGAATATCGAATTGGCCATGAACGGCACCATGATTGATTATGTGGTCGCCAAGGTTGAGGAAACCAAGTATTGGGACGTTTTCGAGTATCAGACAAAGGAAGCCAATGGAAACAACGCAGAGGGTCAGCCAACTTAATGAGCTGAAAACCGAGTATCAGAACCTAAGGAATGGCAATGCGGTGGAGAGTGTGCAGCTCAACACCGCTGCCGGCCCTTTCTTCATCAGGAACAGAGAAGTGGTGAATAGCGTCATTGATATGCTTATCGCCGAGTGTCAGAGACAGATCAATAAGGAACTGAAAGAATGAGCAAGAGTAATACCATCGTAGAACTGAAGTTCAAGAAAACGGGCAAGACCGTATATTTCAAGACGCTCACGGAGATATATTCCCAATATGAGCGTGACGATATAGGAATCGGCCTACAGGCTCTTTGGAATGCCATATCGCCAGCCAAGGGCAATGGCCAGTACGAGAATAAGCTGGTAGCCATCAAATATAAGGAGCCGAAAGCATGGGAATGAGATTCAAGCAAGCCGTTCGGATTGGCAGCAACGTGACTGATATAATGAAGCTGGAATGCGTCAAATGCGTCACCAAGCAGCCATGCCCTGAGACTACGGGCTATAAGTACCATCTTTATGATGGCAATATCGCCGTCAAAGGCGACTGGCTATGTGAGGACTATGCTGGCCAATGGCATATCCTAAAAGATAACGAGTATCAACAAATAATCAAGACAGACAATGAATAATAATCTTCATATTCCTACCCCCCCCATTGATGGGAGTATTCAGGCAAACGTAGGACTTTTCAGGAATCCCGACGGCAAAGTCAACATCTATTCGTCCATGACGGATGCCGATAAGGCCCGCGAACTTTACAATGAACTGGAAAATCATTTCTGGTCAAGGGTGGGAGCCGCCAATCAGATAGCGATAAATGCCATGACAGAGGCCTACGATGCCATTGAGGATGCCGGCATGCTGAAACATACGGTGAAGCATAAAGCCAATGCCGCCATGAGCGCATGCGAGAAATATCAGCATGACTGTCAAAAGGAAATGGGCGACCGCTATTACCTGTGAGGTGACGTTGTGCGTATTGCCGCCGACAATTTATAGACCGATATTATGCATCTTTACTACTCCATCAAGCAACTGCTCGATAAGTATCGCATCCCTCATTCAGACGTTTGCTCTCATATTCAGACGGCTTTGGCCATGCTCACCTCGGCTAATCTATTCTGCGACGGACTGATAGAACATTTCCAGCGTAACACATTCTTCAATATCGGCAAGGATTTCAGGAAATGGAGACTTACGGGCATTGAAAGCAACTGGCGTGAAGTGGCTCGCCTGACTTCAAGATGCAAGGAAGATATAAGCCTGAGTGATGATCCAAACTGCCAGCTGGCCATGACGGTTATCTTCAACCGATACGAGAATATGGAGTTCTTGAATGATGCAGCGCAAAGGGCTATGCCACTGAATCCTGAAATGGCGAAATATGCCAATGAAGAAGATAAGAAATATTTTCAGCCAAACAAAGAAAGCGCATAACTATGATTATTTACATAAGCGGACAAATGAACGGTCTCACGAAAGAAGAATACCAGCGTATTTTCAATGAGGCCCAAAAGAAACTCGAAGCCGACGGCCACAAGGTTTTCAACCCTGCAGATGATGGCTGGGTAGAATGGCTCAACTATTCATATCAGAAAACATACGGGCTGCAACTGACCAGCGATTATGATAATATCTTATTGGCCGACCTCCAGTTCCTGCTCGGACTGAAACATCTGCATGGTGATAACTTCGCTATTTTCATGCTCAGTAATTGGGAACAATCAGACGGTGCCACAACAGAGCATTCATACGCCAAGGCCATCGGAATCAATATCATCTATCAGGATTCCAATATTGAAAGAACTGGAAAGAATTAGAAAGATATGGATGCAATCAATATAAACAATGCCATCGGCAGAATAAAGGAGATTGAGCAGGAAATCGCCGAGGTATCAAATGCCCTCAATAAGAAATATTCCGTTGAACGACGTAAGATGCCAGACGATGTGAAGCAAAGCAGGATGGATCTCGGCAAGGCCATCGGCCACCTCAGACGTGCCAAGTTCTTTCTTGTTCAGGCTATGGCTTCAAAATAAAGCGTTTTCCCGCGAGTTTTTAAGAATTGCTTAATAACTGAGTATCAACAAGGAGAAATGCAAGGAAACAAAAGGAAAACAAGCAAATTCGATGTTTTATTGAGCCGCGAGCGTCGGCTGAATGACTTTGATTATGCCATCGGCATTGATTGTGGCAAGAATACCGGCGTGGCCGTATGGAACTGCAGGGAGCGTCGTTTTGAGCTTATCAAGACCATGCTTATTCATCAGGCCCTTCGATATGTATGCGACTTCAAGGATGCAGGAAAGGGGAAATACAGTATCATGGTCAAGGTCGAGGATGCAAGGCAGCGTTATATGTTCGGCTCCACCGGCTCGGAAAAATGGCAGGGAGCTGGCAGCATCAAGCGCGACAGCACCATTTGGGAAGATTTTCTCGTTGACCTGAAAATCCCGCATCAAATGAGCGCGCCAAGGAATAGCATCACCAAGCTCGATGCCGCGCGATTTAGGATGCTGACGAAATGGGAAGGCCGTACCAATGAACACTCAAGGGATGCCGCCATGTTGGTTTTCGGATTATAAAACCAAAAACTAAGGAAAACTTATTAAAACTATATACTTTTATGTAATATTCCTTAATTTTGGCTCAAAAATATAGTATTTCTTAGGTTATTAGAGTAATTCTTAATAATTTTGGGGTGAGTTTAACAATTTAATGTATCACAACAATGGAATCACAGGTTTTGACAACGGCTGGAGTGAATTATAATATCCAGCCTGAGAATAAGAAGAATTTCAGATTTGACGAACTGGAAAGCATCGTCAAAGGCTCATACAGAATCCATCAACTGAGCAGCAGCCAGTTCATGGTGTATAACTGCGACGGGAAGCGCAAGGGCCTACCATTGAATCCTCATGCCACGCTCATTGCCGTGGTGGCCAAGGGCGGGCAGATATTCGGTGATGTCCTGCTTTGCGAGAAGCATCACATAGTGCAATAACGATTACTAAATACCAAATGAATTATGTTAGGAGCAATTATCGGTGACATTGTAGGATCTCGCTTCGAGTTCAACAACACCAGGAGTTACAATTTCGGGCCTCTTTTTACGAATGAGTGCCAATTTACGGATGATACCATCTGCACGGTGGCCATTGCCGATGCCATTCTCAATGGCAGCGAAGATTATGCCGGCTACCTGCAAGCATGGTGCGGCAGGTACCCAAACCCGATGGGCGGCTATGGGGCCTCTTTCTCTCGCTGGATTCACGACAACGAAGCCAAGCCTTATTACAGCTTCGGGAACGGTGCAGCCATGAGGGTAAGCCCTGTTGCATGGGCTACAAGACATTCTTCCGAAACTATCGCTATGGCCATTGCCACGGCGCAAGTCTCTCACAATCACCCTGAGGGCATCAAAGGGGCTATCGCTACGGCCCTCGCCATCAGTTGCCTACGCTCTGAAAGGAAATCAGCCTTGAAAGCCATTGAATCGGTATTCTACAATCCTCTTGCCCAATATAAGCGAGGCGTTTTTGATGAAACTTGCCAAGGAACGGTGCCGGTGGCCCTCCGTATTATCGTTGATAGCCAGGACTTCGAGGATGCCATCCGCTTGACCATGCGCTGGGGTGGCGATTCTGATACGCTCGGTGCCATCGTAGGAGCAATGGCAGAAGCATTGTACGGCATTCCTGAGGAATACAAGAAAAAGGCTATGGGCTATCTCTCTTCCGAAATGAAGGTCGTTATCAGAAAGTTCTATAAGCGTTACATCGATGGAAGCTTTAAGGGATGAAAATGGCAATATGACCACGGCGGTCATGCTCTCAGAATCGGAGTTCGATGCCATGCTGAGAGAATCCATTCAGAAGCAGGCAAATATAGCTGCCCGTAAGGCAGGGCAAGCCATCGGCCAGTGGGAGCGCAATTTGAAGAAATCAGGTTTCAAATTCTAAAAGAAAGGACAGTAATATGTTGGCAAAATGTATCAAGGCTGATGAAGAAAATATCTTGAAGGTCGGCCGTGTTTATAATCTCTCTCGGAAATGCAGCGACGTGTGCTATACCATAGATGGTACCGGCCTTATCGTTGATGAAGAATCAGTCAATGAGTATTTCACTTTCCCACAATGTTAGAGATATGGAAGTAATAGGATTCGCAATAGTAGTGATTTTCATCGGTTGCCTATTTGGAATCGGCGACCCATATAGCGAGGAATGAAATGAGCGTCTATGACCCCATATCGCCATCGGACACTTATGTCATCTATGACCAGTACGGCGATTTCTTCAACAAGAATCATTTGGAAGTGCCTGTCAAGGGATGGGAACAAGCCGTTGAGCGATATAGGTTCTATAAGGAGTTCAGCCCTAACCGCTCCATCGGTCTCTGCACAAAGGAATACTACGAACATTTAATACAATCGTACAAAAATGGATAATATCAAACTTTTATATATTGATTTGTTTTGCGGAGCTGGCGGCACTTCAACTGGAGTTGAATATGCCACGCTCAATGGCGATAAATGCGCCAAAGTCATTGCTTGCGTCAACCATGACCCCAACGCAATACTCTCCCATGCGGCCAATCATCCTGATACACTACATTTCACAGAAGACATCAGGACGCTCGAACTTTCACCACTCATAAAACACCTCGAAGGAGCAAGGAAACGCTACCCTGAAGCTTATGTTGTGCTATGGAGTAGTCTGGAATGCACAAATTTCAGCCGCGCCAAGGGTGGCCAGCCTCGTGATGCCGATTCACGCACATTGGCAGAGCATCTTTTCCGCTATATCGAGGCTATCAATCCCGACTACATTCAGATTGAGAACGTCGAAGAGTTCATGTGCTGGGGTGCTCTCGACGAAAACGGAAAGCCCATCAGTAAAGACCAAGGTAGCGACTATATGCGCTGGGTGAGGAATGTCAGGGCCTACGGATATGATTTCGACTGGAGAATCCTCAATGCTGCCGATTTCGGCGCATATACGAGCCGTAAACGCTTTTTCGGACAGTTCGCCAAGATTGGACTACCTATCGCGTTTCCTCTCCAGTCCTACGCGAAATATGGCGACGATGGCGGTATGTTCCATCAATATAAGAAATGGAAGGCCGTCCGTGAAGTCCTGGATTTCTCAGATGAAGGCGAAAGCATCTTTGGGCGAAAGAAGCCGCTCGTTGAAAAGACGCTGGAGCGCATCTATGCCGGGCTTATTAAGTTCGTGGCTGGAATGACACAGAAGGAATATACTGCTTTCTTGGTCAAATACAACTCCATGAACCGCGAAGGGCATTATTCGCCGCCATCAATAGACGAGCCTTGTCCTACGGTGGCTTGCCAAAACCGGCTCGGCATTGCATCGGTCTCTTTCCTCTCGAAGCAATTCAGCGGTCGCCCTGAGGATAAGAATATCAGCGTTGACGGCCCTGCAGGTACCATTACGACGGTAGACCACCATGCGCTCATTTCCACTTACTATGGGAATGGCGGCAACTCTCCTGTTTCTGAGCCAGCCCCCACCATCACGACAAAAGACCGGCTATCGCTTGTATATATTGTGAATCAGTTCAGCGGTGGCGGTCAGCTTGGCGACGTGAATGAGCCTTCATCTGCCGTCCTGACCACTCCCAAGCAGAACCTCGTCACGGTCGATAAGTTCCTGATGAATCCCTATTCCTTCAAGAGCAACGGCGGCAGCGTTGATAAACCATGCTTCACGCTCATTGCGAGGATGGATAAGATGCCGCCGTACCTTGTGACTACAGAAGGTGGCGGGCTTGGAATCGCTTTCTTTGAGGATGATAGCCCCATGACGCGCAAAATCAAGGAGTTCATGGCCATCTATGGCATCGTTGACATCAAGATGCGGATGCTCAAAGTCTCAGAACTAAAGAAGATTATGGGCTTTCCTGAGGATTACGTTCTTATCGGCACTCAGGCCGAGCAAAAGAAGTTCATCGGGAATGCCGTTGAAGTGAATATGAGCCGCGTTCTTTGCGAGGCCCTTTGTGAGAAACTTATAAACAGAAGAATATGAAAGAACAATTGTATTGTGTGGTAGCAACAGTTAACGGCCAACGCCGAGCCATATCAGGCCTATGTTCTCGCGAACACGCTGAAATGTATTGCAAATTAGAGAATGAAGTGCCGGCATATAGGCGCATCAATAAATATCCCAAGGTGGCGAAATATCCTTATAAAACTAAGCAATATGAATAAATTCGACATCATTTTCAAATGCCAGTTCGGCGAATATAAGCTGAACGAAGCAAAGCAGCTCCCCGATAAGGCAGGGCTGGAAGAAACTATGAGCAACCTTGCCGGTCTCGGACTTGGCAAGACATTGGAAATCTCTTTAATACCCCTTGAATAGTATGGCAAAGACTGATTTTACCTATTGCAAGGGCATCCACTGCCCTAATAGAAATCAATGTAAGAGATATGTGAACGGATTGGGAGCGGCAGAAGAGCCTGATAAAGCACATAGCTGGATTCAGAGTTGCCGTCACGCCAAGTTATTCATCCATAAAGACGGAAGTGAGGTGAATATATGATGGAATCAAAGGAACTTAAATTTTGGGATATGGGTCGCCGCCCTCAGGACGATGTGCCAACGGAGCGAATCATTCATTACATCGTGAAGGACTACCGGCGAATGTTTAACGCGTATCATGCTTTGCTCGATAAAGCAAAGAGCCAGGAAAAGGAGATCAATAGGCTCAATGAAAAGAACAAGACCATTCTTTCCTCATGGGATGCCGAACGTCGGAAGTTCAAGGAAGCAATGCGCCAGCTGCAGGAAAGCCGTAGTGCCGTAGTCGATGCCGTCACCGAGGATTTGGAAGATGAAGTGAAGGAATTGAAGCGTCAGAACCGATTGCTTGCTGAAGCTGTTGTAAATGGCAATAATGGCAATGTGCGCGTTATTCGCGAGGCTATCGCCCTTAATTCCCCATCGGAACGCGAATGGATGAAACGCTCCATGAAGCAGCTGGAGCAGGCCAATATGAAGCTCGACGCTACGATTAGTCATCTGACCGAATCCAAGGCATACGTGGAAAATATTGCAAGCGAAGGATATAAAGAGAAAGATGCCGCATTCCTATTGAAGAAAATAGGCAAGGCTCATTCCAAATTGGAATCTGCATTGTCCCACATCGCCACCTTCTTTGAAAAGACTTCCAAGATAGACTTTGACGATAACACTATTAGCGTTCAATGATATGGATTCAAAGAGATTTCATAAATATTATGGGCTGATGCACCGCTCAATTATGTGCGGTATCACAATCCCCAACTATTGCGTGAATCATATGTGCGGCCATTGGAGCAGTCCCCGGTACTGCTACGAAAGGTTTATGCAGGGCAAAGAGCAATATCCTGTCTGTGTCCGCTCGGCAGTTATGTTCAATTTGAAAAAGCTGCCAGCTCCGAGAAAAGAACCATTACAACTGACTTTCAATTTTTGAGATTATGATTTACCCCCCCTATTGCTCGATATTATGCTCGATGGCCGCTTTGTCTGCCAACTCAGGTATCACGGCCAGCCGTTCCCCAAAATCATCAATGGCAAAGTATGTGCCACCTATGATTCCCGCGACATCGTGAAGTTCGTGCATGAGAAAAAGCCGTCACTCGACGGAAAACCAATCGAAATAGCATTTACCAATCAAAGAGTAATGATATGAAGCATTCCGAATACAATAAGCTGAAATTTCAGCTGGCAGTCCTGAAAGATATTGCGGTGAGCTATGCAGGCAGAACCATTGACAATATCATTCAGAATATAGAATCAAGAGTTAAGTATATAGAAGATAAAGAAAAGGAGTTATGATACAGGAATCTTATTGCAGCTATAAGGTGAGCATGATGCTCAAAAGGCTTGGCTTCAACGAAGGTTGCCAGTCCATGTATGAGACGGCCATCCGTCATAATGGAAAGGATCTGTCCTTCGACGATGAGCTGGACTTGAAGAGTGCCGGCAAAGGAAAGGAGATAGAGTACGAGAAAGGCGGCTGGACTAATAATCACTACAACACCAATCGCAGCGACTGGATGCCCCGTGATTGCTGCTCACGTCCGACCCTCGCCCTTGCTATGAAATGGCTCAGGGAAGTTAAGGGTTATCAGATTGAGGTCAGGGCTACCGCATTCCCCAAGTGGATTGTGTGGGTGGCCGTTCTCGGAAAGCCCAATACCAAGGATGGCTTGATAAACGCCGTTCAGGTCAGAAAGAAGTTCGCTACCTATGAGGAAGCCGCCGAAGCAGGATTGGCCTTTCAGCTGAAAATCCTGCTCGATGCCAACAAGCAGATTCTGAAGCATGCCGACGACCCTGAGTATTTCGCAAAGATGCAAAAGGAGTTGGAAGAAAGCGGTTTTGATTTTTCCGATACCAAAAAGTGAGCCACCATGGAAGAGTTCATCTATAACGACTGTCATATTTGCCTCAATCCCCATGAGATTAAGCGAAGCACGGCAAAGGCCAAGTTCACCATCGCCACCGCTTGCTATCAGGGCAAATGGTATCAGGCAGCAGATTACAGCATTTCCGATTACGGATGCGGAAGGGGCGTCGGTGATGGCCATTGGAATGATCCATCTTTCGAGACCGAAGATGCTGCCATCAAGTTCTGCGCGAACTATATCAGAAACCAGTTCCTGGGAGCCGACCCGAATATCAAAGGCACTAAGCATGACCCTAAGATTATCGCCATGCTCGATGAGATTATCAATCCTGCTCCCGTGCAGTTAGAATTGTTTGTATAGTATGAACCGGCAGTTATCCCTCAATCTCGAATACGGCATCAGCCGTGAGCAATCGTGCATCCTCTGTCATCTTTCTTCTGAATGCGAAGGGTGCTGTATAAAATGCTTCGCTGAAAAGAAAAATGGTACCTGCAGCGGACAGACTTGCAGCCAGCCAACAAGGGCGAATGAGGGCCAGCGTTGGGATGCTTGGATGCATATCTTAAAGAATATGCTGCCCGAACTGGCAAAGTTCATTGCTCCAAGCCTGAGAAAGAAATATGGTATTGATAAGATGCTAAGACGGAAGAAATGAATCATTTCGACATCATAATGAATATCGTATCGGGTGCTAATATCGGTGTCTGTCTGAGGCTTATCTATGAACTTCGGAAGATTAACAAGGATATTGCTAATATGAACGGTAAGACATGAAGCATCACGGCAATTATTGGCTCCCGACCGTCGAGGAACTGCTGAAATGTGCCGAACTTGGAGAAGTGGGCTTTGTCGCTCGTTCCATCGGGCGAATCAAAAAGAAGCACCACAACGATAAGCGACATAAGGAAAAGCGAAAGCGGTTCAGGAAGCCTCCGTAATATATTATAATAAGGTGAGATAAATTGAAAGTTGTCACGAATAATAATTTATAGAACTATTGAGTATGATACAAGAAATTCAGATTTTCAAGAATGAGCAGTTTGGCGAAATCCGCGCAGCTGGTACCGCCGACAATCCGAAGTTCTGTCTCGCCGACATCTGCAAGGTGTTGGGGTTAAGAGTGAACGATGTGAAGAAACGGCTCAAAAGCCCCTGGGTTGATTCAATCGGCGTAGGGGTGCAGACTGGAATCAAGAAAGATGGCACTCCAGCCATTCAGAACACGGAAATGCTCTTCATCAACGAGCAAGCCCTTTACAAGGTCATTATGCGCTCGGATAAGCCTCAGGCCGAACCGTTCCAGGACTGGGTATGTGGCGAGGTGCTGCCGTCCATCCGAAAAACAGGCGGCTATCTCGGTGCCGAGAATTTGACCGACGATGAGATCATGGCAAAGGCTTTGGTGGTGGCTCAGAAAACCATTGAGCGCAAAGCCGTGGAGAATAAGGAACTGAGAAAGGAAAATGGCCAGTTGAGGGTTGAGAACCTGCAGCTTGCCGCCGAGAATCAGGAACTCCGCAATGATAAGAACTATCTCGACCTGATTATGCGCTCCAAGGCCCTGCTTACCATTTCGCAGATTGCTCAGGACTACGGCATGAGCGGAAAGGCCATGAATAAGAAGCTGGCAGAAATGGGCGTTCAATACAGCATCAACGGTCAGTGGATTCTCTATGCCAAATATAAGGATTGTGGCTATGTATCGAGCCGGTCAATCGACATTACGCGCTCCGATGGCCGTCCCGATGTGGTACTGCATACCGAATGGACGCAATCAGGACGTAAGTTCCTCTACGAGCTTTTGAAGCAAAATAATATTATTCCACTAATTGAAAGGTAATTGCTTATGAAACTTGAAGCATTGAAAGAACTCACCGTGAGTGAGAGCACCAAAGAATGGGTGCGCAAAGTTATCGAACTTGATAACTTCCGTGAGAAAATCCGTCAGCAACTCATCGAGCAGCTGGGAAGTGAAGAAGAGGCTGAAAAGGCTATGAGCCGTGATTTCAGAGGGTTTACGGATATTCACAACGCCCTGATTCATCACATGGGCATGAATATCTCGGAGAATATATCCGATATCTGTTCAACGCAGATTTAATCTTTTCCGTTTCTTGCAGAGGGGAGGGTGGCCAAGTTGGTGTGGTCGCTCTCCCTGTTATATTATTCTCGCTTCTTTTCTTCAAAATATTCCCTACAATATTGCATCCACTCATCATCTTCGACACCACCAGCTTCATGCTTCAATCGGGCTTCATATTTTTGTTCTGCTCGCTTGAAAAGTCCTTCATCGACATCTATAAAGGCAACATCCTTTTCTTCGATATATGCGCTTATAAAATGAGTATTGAACGCTTTATCAAGAGCCTTTGTAGCCACTTCTTTTGCTTTATCGAGCGGAACCCTGATATATTTCCCGCTTGGCTCCTTTGAAAGCCAGTATTCCAATTTTTCTTTATCCATAATAATTCTTTCAATAACTACCTCTTATAAACTCGAATCCATTGATATATATCTTTGTCGGCTTATCCTTCACAGCCTTATATACAGACAATCTTTCCACGTTTCCATCATCGTAAGAAACGGTTATAGTGGGAGCATTGAAGATATAGGTAAAACTTAGGCGGTCATAGCTTTTATATCCAACTTCAACAGATTTATACCCTCTGTTATCCATATTTGTAAAAACATACATGGCAAACTCTCCATTTTCGTCATTACCAGCCCAAAGTATTGGATTGTCCATCGTCCATTGAATATCCGATATTTCAACAGGAATCATTTGTATTTCGCTTCCTGGCTTTTCCTCATCATTGTCTTTGCCGCAACTCAATATGAGCGGCAATATAAGTCCGATGGTCATAAACTGCAATAATCTCTTCATATTCATTTGGCATATATATCGGCTGCAAAGATACTCATTTTATTTTAGATTCCGCTAAATTCTGCTATATTCCTGCTATATTTCTTTATTTTGGCTTAAAAAAGAAGTGGTACTAAGTATGTAATGACTGGTAACGAATGGTACTAAAATCGGGATTTCCGATTATTGTCCTTAAACTTCCTTACCAACACGACCGATTTCTCTCAAATTAGTAGGTTAGATACTTTTTTGTTCATAATTTTGGTGCAACAAACATCACAATTCAGCCCTACAGCAACACGGTCAAGCTGCCGAATATGACAAAAATCGATGATAACAAACTCAATTCAATTCAAAACGTAGTTAATGCCACTCGCTACGATAAGAATAAGGAACGTTTTGTTTCAAACCTCTACTGGAATCTGAAAGCTGCCGGCTTCGATGTCTGCATCCTGAATGATAAATACCTCATCATCGATGGCGTTGACTTCCAGTTCATCAACTCGAAAAAGAATTATACCTATACCGCCAAGCAAATGGGCCTCTAATCAAACGAATAATAAACCCAATAATATCATACGACAATGAAACCAACGATTCCCACTCCCGAAATCATCAAGCAATTCAATGCTTGCGTGAATCTCGCCATCGAGTTCATCAACGACTATAAGTCCGACCATGACCGCGAGAAACTTGTGAAACGCCTCTCCATGGTAGTGCTGGCACGACCAAACATCTGCTATCTCGACCCTGACGTGCTTTCCTGCTACGGTATCGAATCTGAGCAATGCCTATGGGTTGAATGTGATGCCGACGAAATCCGTGATGATAACGAAGCCATCCTGGATATTGTGAAGAATGACCCCTACGAGAAACATCGTATCTGCATCGGCTCCAGCGGCTCAATCCTCGTTTCGATCTTCGGCGACGCTTACTATCAACTCAGGAAATTCAACTAATTATTCACTCAGGGCGGGCAACCGCCCTTCATTACGACCATACAACTATGGCACAGAAGAAATCATACACACTCATCCGAACGAGAATGTTCCTCTATGACAGGCCCTCAGAAGAAAAGGAGATTACCGGGACGCTCGAAGAATTGACCGAATATTTCAGTTACACCCTCGAAGTGGGACACTCCTATAAGTCTTCCATCCCGACAAAGCCCAAGACCATCAAGGGGCTGGTTAGCGCCATCAATCGCGCTTTCGACATCAAGAACGGTGGCATGACATCAGTTGAACTTAAAACCGCATGAGATATGAAAGCAAAGGTATTGAAGATATTCGCAGAGATAGATATTGACATCCTTCTCTATTGCATGAAACAATATGGTTATAGAACCATTGGCCAGCTGGCAGATAAATACTCACGCCTCTACAATGCTGATGACGTAGAACGAATCAGGGAAGATATAGAATACGCATACAATTCAGATAACAACAGATAATTATGAACGAGAAGCAATTTATCCCCATTCTGAAAGAGACCCGCAGGGCCATCTATGCAGAGTTTGAGAAATGGTCAAATACCACTTATCGCCCGAAGAAGATGGACGATGTAAACTCAAAGATTTACGATGCCATCCATGCTATCGATGAACTGGTAAGGGAGATTCAGGAATCCGAAGAGGAAAGCCCCATGATGAAGCAGTACCGTGAATTGAAAGCGAAGCATCCCGACGCTATCCTGCTTTTCCGTTGTGGCGATTTCTACGAATCATGGGAAGATGATGCCAAGGTTTGCGCTCATGTCCTGGGAATCACGCTCACCGAGAACCGAAGCGGAAAGCGCATGGCCGGTTTCCCTCACCACGCCCTCGACATATATCTGCCGAAGTTGGTACGCGCAGGGTATCGCATAGCCATCTGCGACCAGCTCGAAGCACCGAAGAAAGTAGTTAAGAGAGGTATCACCGAAATAGCAAAGACCATCGCATTATGAGAACAACTTCATTACCTATCAGTTGCTGGGCGGCAGAAGATATTCCCGCCATCAAGGGAGAGAACCTTGGATATGAGGCCCTGACGAATGCCGAACTATTGAGTATAATTATCGGCAGCGGCACTCAGGATTGCAATGCCGTCGAGACTTCGAGAATCATCCTGAATCAATGCGGGAACAATCTCGCTCAGTTAGCAAAAGCCAGCCCCCAAGACCTCGCCACCGTGCGGGGCCTTGGTAAGGTGAAGGTATCAAGGATTCTCGCTTGTATGGAACTCGGAAAGCGCAGGGAAAGTGAGCCTCAGGACGTGAAGCCTGAACTTTCCACCGCCACCAGAGCATATAACCACTATCGCATGAGGCTCTGCGACCTCGACCATGAAGAGTTTTGGGTGAGTTATCTGAACACGAACTACCGGCTCATAAAAGATGTCAGAATCTCCATTGGCGGCATCACTGAGACCGCCGTCGATGTTCGCGTTATCATGCGTGAAGCGGTTCTCTGTAACGCTACTATCATCGTATGCGTCCACAATCACCCATCTGGAAGACTTAGCCCGAGCAAATACGATGACCAGCTCACCACGTCCATCAAGAATGCCTGTCAGACCATGAGGATTCATTTTCAAGATCATGTTATCGTGACTGACGGAGCATATTACTCTTACCATGAGAACGGTAAGATATAATTAGTTATTCACCATTTAAGTTTTATCAATTATGAAAGAAAGAGAAGCATTATGCAGCGCCATCGCCCACGTCCTGACCGTATGGCTGGAGAAAGGCACAGAAGTGACGGTTATCAACCCTCAGACCCTCTATTTCGCGTGTAATCATGGCAAGGATGCCGATTTGACGGTTCTCAGGAAGTTGGGAATCCCGGTACCGAAGAATCCGCTGGAAGAAAAGCAATGGAAGGAAGGCTCTGCCACTTTCGATTTCTTCCTGACGCGGGAGATTCACACGAAGATATGCAACAAAATCATGGAGTATAACAGGATTTTCAATCATCACAGACATGGAGAAAACAAGGATGCAGGCGACGAAGGAGATATTTGACCTGCAGAAGTCGATGGAAGCACGGCCATTATCCATCGCCACCATCTATAAAAAGGTGCGGAAGCTGCCTAACGGGAACTGGCATCTGACCGGGCGAGGATATGATTATACGGCATGAAAGCGATTTTAAGCGATTTCCCGCGATTTCTCACAGCGACGTGCGTAACTTATCGGAAATCGGATAAACTCGCGGGAGGCTCGCAGTAAACGCGCTTAAACGAAAGCATTCAGAATGAGGGCTGCAATTGTTCGGCAATGACTCCGAATAATGCGGCCCTCGGTTGAGTTTAACGCTGTGGAACTGGGATGCGTCCACAACAATGGTGTTACAAAGGTATAAAAAATTCTCGAAAGTGAAGCATTTTCTCAAATAATTTAGTATTTTTGTGCCGAATTTAACGAACTTTCGGCATGAACTACGAAAATTACAGCTATTACAAGGGAGAAAAGCAGAATCCTTTCGAGGGCAAGAACTTCGGAAAAGCCTTTTGGTGGAACTTGGAATCTCACGCCGCAAATCGTGGTGATAAGAAGCAGAAAAGGCAGCTTTCAGAATCCATGGTCGAATATATCCGCGAAAAGATGTGGGACGGCGACGGCCAGCATGACATATCCCTGGAGGTCGCCCTCATCCGTGCCACCGAAGCATATAAACTCGGCATTTGGGCGCGTAGTTATATCACCTGCAGCGATTATACGCTTGACCAGGCCATCGCGGCAAGCAAGGAATCTTAGATTTCCTGCAACTCACAATAGTATCTGCTGCCGATTTTCACAGGTGGCCTCAGGACTTTGTATTTTGTTCCTCGCAGGGTCATAATCTCGTATTCTGAACTGTATTCTGAAACGGCATGGATATACGCTCCCGTCTTATTGTGGAGAATGATAATCAGATCATCATCGAAGCCACGCGCCACGGAGTGTTTCATTGAAGTTGAGCATGAAGCATTATTCACCCAAGGTTGGCCGGTTTTATAGGCTTTCGATATGGCCGCTCTCAATTCAGGGCCACCACCGCCATCAAGTCCACGGAAGGTGACACCGTTATATCTCACCATTTGGTCAAGAACATAGTTTGCACCCTGAGACCATTCCTCGATAATCTCGTATTGATGCTTGACTTCTTTAAGATTATTGGTATATGACCTCAGCTTATCTTTGAACCGCTGCCTCCAATAAGGTGAATCATATCGCAAGTTATAACAGTTGCTGAACGTGGAGCCGTTGGTGAATCGTTGAACAATGGATATTTCCTCTGCCGTAAGGCCCTTCACAATTCCCTTGCTCAGATAACTCTTGATTTTGCTGAAATATCCTCTATCATCGTATTTGCCGCCAAGCGTTGCACCCCATATATAATGAGGATTCTCATTCGGTCGGGCGAGATATTTCTTCACGATGGCCTTCAATTTCTTTTGTTCTGCTGCCGTGAATATCGATAACTGCTTGTCATAGTATTTTTCTGATATCTGCAGCACATAGTCATGGTACTGCGAAATGAGGGAATCATCCGCGCCCTTACCGGCGAATATGCCATCAATAATCCGCTTCTCATAGTCTGCCAGCTTATCCAGTTC
>JAFSRY010000013.1 GCA_017445845.1 Prevotella sp. | reverse complement strand
TAGCAGCCGCCTTCGAGGTTGAACACGCCTTCGTCGTCCCATCCGTGCTCGTCGTCGCCGATGAGGAGGCGCTTCGGGTCGGTGCTGAGGGTGGTCTTGCCGGTTCCGGAGAGACCGAAGAAGATAGCGGTATTCTTACCTTCCATATCGGTGTTGGCAGAGCAGTGCATAGAAGCGATGCCCTGGAGAGGCAGATAGTAGTTCTGCATGGAGAACATACCCTTCTTCATCTCACCGCCGTACCAGGTGTTGATGATGACCTGCTCACGGGTGGTGGTATTGAAGGCTACGCAGGTCTCGCTGTTCAGACCGAGAGCCTTGTAGTCTTCTACCTTTGCCTTAGAAGCGTTGTAGATGACGAAGTTGGGCTCGAAGTTAGCGAGTTCCTCTTCGGTGGGCTGGATGAACATATTCTTGATGAAGTGAGCCTGCCAGGCAACTTCAACGATGAAGCGGACGGCGAGGTGGGTGGCAGCGTTGGCACCGCAGAATGCATCGACAACATAGAGGTTCTTGTTGCAGAGCTCCTTCACGGCGATGTCCTTCACCTTTGCCCATACTTCTTCGCTCATGGGGTGGTTGTCATTCTTGTAACCTTCGGTGGTCCACCATACTTTGTCGTGGCTCTGGGCGTCGTCAACAATGTACTTGTCCTTAGGCGAACGGCCGGTGAAGATACCGGTCATCACGTTGACAGCGTTCAGCTCGGTGTTCTGACCCTTGTCGAAACCGGTCAGACCAGCCTTGGTCTCTTCCTCATAGAGGTACTCGTAAGACGGATTGTGGGCTATCACGGTAGAACCAGTGATGCCATACTGTGTCAAATCTAACTTTGCCATAATTATTATAAAATGTTTTAATGATGAATATTCGTTTGAAATCGGGTGCAAAGTTACATAATTATTATGAATAATGAATTGAGATTTATAAATTATTCACACTCACTTTGACATTTTTCGGTTAAAGATTTTTAAAACCACCGGCTACCGCGCGGTTTTGCAAAGTCTGTTTTGCAAATTCAATTTATTTTCAGTCTAATTGTTTTTGAAAGACGAAAAAAAGCTGTACCTTTGCAAATGATATATGAACATAAACCACCTGACACTATGAAAGTCATTAATTTCGCTGGACAGAACAGCATCATCAATCAGTTCGTCGCAGAACTGCGCGACCGCGACTATCAGCAAAACCGCCTGCTCTTCCGTAACAACATCCGACGCATCGGAGAAATGATGGCCTTTGAACTCTCGAAGACCCTCAACTATGAAGAAAAGGAAGTGGAAACTCCATTGGCTACCGCACACGTCAACCTGCCCGCCGACGACATCGTCATCGCCACCGTGCTCCGCGCCGGACTGCCCTTCCACGAAGGATTCCTCAATGTCTTCGACCATGCCGACAACGGCTTTGTATCGGCCTATCGGATGTATACTAACCGGGAGCACACAGAGGTCGGCGTACACACCGAATACATGGCGGCACCGTCGGTAGAAGGAAAGACGCTCGTCATTGTAGACCCCATGCTGGCCACAGGAGGCTCGATGGCTGCCGCCTATGAAGCCTTACTGAAGACTGGAACTCCCAGGAAGGTGCACATCGCCTGTGTCATCGCCGCGCCCGAGGGCGTAGAAGTCGTCAGACAGGCTGTCACCGATGAGACTACCCTGTGGGCTGCCGCCATCGACCCCGGGATGAACGAGCACAAATATATCGTGCCCGGCTTCGGCGACTGCGGTGACCTCTGCTACGGAGAAAAACTGTAAGCGGCTAAGGGGGAAAACAACATAAAAGAAAAGAGCCATGACGGTTGCTGATGAGGAAAATGCCCGGATTACAATCTGTCCTTTACCTAACTAATACCACATCCCGACATTATTATTTCCTCAGCCAGCAACGGTCTGGCTCCGCTATAAAAGAAAGAGATATCGTTTGTATATCTGTAAAGAGTTTCACAACTCCGTTTTCTCATCTTTTGTCGATGCAAAGTTACGACCTTTTCTCCACTCTACCTTATCGATACACACGAAAATACAGATAAATACATATAATATTTTCCTGCTTTTGATTGTATTACAAAAAGTTACGAGAAGAGATGGATTTCTGGGAATACAGACAAAAGACAGAGAAAATACAGAATTAACACTCTAAAATCCTTGACATATCTCAAGTCAGTTTTTCACCCCTGTTTCTCCCTGCACACTTTTTAGCTGCATTTTCTTTGCATCCTCGCAATTAATTCGTATCTTTGCAATCCGTTAACATCTAAATTTATTCACTCATGAGAAAGAGAAACCTTATCCTTATTATGTTGCTGTGCCTCTGCCTTACGAACCTGAGGGCACAGGAAATGACTCCCGCCAACCGGCTGCTGAACCTCAGACAACAGTTGGAAAATGCCACCGATGTCCGCACGCAACGGGATATCATCCGGCAAATGGGACAGACCGGAGAATTTGTAGCGATGACCGTTGCCGGCAGCTATCTCGACAACCAACTGCTGCAAAAGGAGGCGGCAAAGGCCGTCGCCGCCATCGCCCTCACCCACCCCGCCTATGACGGCCACCTCACACGACAACTGTTGGCGAAAGCCTATCCCTTCGTCTGCCGTGCCGACCGCAAGTCCATCATGGAGCAACTGGCAAAGAAACCCGTCGAAGGCTTTGTAAGTCATTTCAACGGACGCGACCTCACGGGATGGAAGGGCCTCGTTGAAAACCCGATAGCAAGAGAGAAGATGACACCCGTCGAACTGGCTACGCAACAGATTGCTGCCGACGAACGGATGAGAGCCGACTGGGTCGTTGAGGACGGCCTGTTGGCTTATGTCGGCCACGGCTATGACAACATCTGCACCGACGAACAATATGGTGACTTTGAAATGTATGTCGACTGGCGGCTCGACCCGAAAGGGCAAGAGCCCGATGCAGGCATCTACCTGCGCGGTACGCCACAGGTGCAGATCTGGGACATCGCCCGCGTGAATGTCGGAGCACAGGTAGGCTCAGGCGGACTCTACAACAACCAGCAGAACAAGTCTATTCCACTCTGTGTTGCCGACAACAAGCTGGGTGAATGGAACTCCTTCTATATTAAGATGGTGGGCGACCGTGTGACGGTCCGCCTCAACGGCATCCTCGTCGTCGACAATGTCATCCTGGAAAACTACTGGGACCGTTCGCGCCCCATCTTCCCTGTGGAACAAATCGAACTGCAAGCTCACGGCAGCAAAGTCTACTATCGTGACATCTACATAAAGAGGTTGTAAAAAAACAACCAACAAAAGAAGGCGTGTCAAAATGAAGGTAGTGCGCTTCGCGCAGAAATCTCACAAATCTATCCAAAATCTTTCATCTTGTCTATCAGGACTTTTGATTTGTATAGATTTGTAGGATTTCTCGTCCGTAGGACGACTGAATTTCTATTTTGACACACCCTCTTTATTTTTCGTCTGCTACTCTACCACCACTTTCCGTGTGCTTCCGTCGGCATTGCGGACAATGTTCACGCCACGCTGCGGAGCTGTCAGACGGCGACCGTCGATGGTATAGAAGCTGTCGGCGGCACTCTGGATATGAGTGGCCTTGATGCCGGTTTCTTCACCTACCACCTTAGTCTTGGCAGCATTGAGAATTTCACCAGTGGCATCATCGACAACCAACACGACTGCATAGACTTTATCCTTGTCGATGGCAGCCTTCAACGTAGCTTTCGTCGGCATGGCGATTGTATATTCCGAAGGATACACAGACCCCTCTTTCAGCCGGCTGCTGCCCTGTACGCTCTGTCCCTGGTTGACCATTGAAGTATTATAGGAACTGCCAATCATCACATCGTCGAAGGTCAGATAGACATACGTTTCCCCATACTTTCCGTCCTTGCAGAAGTCATCGAGATAGGCAAGGCCTCCCTGGTTGTAGCCTGCGTAGTTGTTGGCTTGACGCCATGCGGTTGTGGTTCCGCTCAGTCCATCTGCCGTGAGGACATAGACGAAGCTAACCTTGTTGGGTTTGACGAGGAACTCTGTGCTGGCCTTGAAATCAACACTCGTAGAGTCTTCATTATAGGTAGCCACAAGTGTGACATCAACCTCTGGGGCCAGGGCGTTGTAGTATACAAAGTCAGCCTTGATATCTTCACCTCTTCCAGAGCCGAAATAGGGGTCAAAGCTAGTCTTGCGGTCCATGACACAGCCGGGAGCACCCGTCAGTCCGAGCAACGGATAGTTGGCGAGATACATCGGGTCGGTGGTGTTATATTTATGGAAGGCAATACCGATGAAGTTTTCACGTTCGTGCTTCATCATCTCCATACCGGCCCAGCCACGGGGACACCATCCGCATCCCGTACCGGTGAACTCTTCGACGACGGTTTTGCGCTGGACTAGTTTCGTAAGGTTCTTGAAAGTAGCCTGGGCGGTGGCTGTCTGTGCATTCTCGCCGCCGTTGACCTTATCAATGGTAACAACAACGGTATATTCGCCAATCTCCTCGGGGCTGGTACCCTCAATGACAACCGTTCCCGGCTTATTGAAGCCAGAAGCAATCGGTGTTTCAAGGTCAGCGTGCTTGCTCTCGCTCTTACCGTTCACAGTGATGGTATAGTCAATCGACTCGACGGACTTACCGCCACTACTGTTCAGCGTTGCCACTGCGGTGAAGGGGCTGTTGGGCAATGTTGCTTTCTTCTCTATTCCCATCAGAGCCAGGTCATTATCCGCCAGTGTAACATTCGAGACATGGATTTTCAAGGGTGACGCACCGAACTGGCTGGCATAGTCGGCCCAACCGCCTGCATCAAACTGCAGGAAATAGGAACCGGGAGTCTGTACGGTTTCATCGTATGCAATAGGATAAGCGGTAGAACAAGTGAAAGAATAACCCACATAGCATCCTGCGGAAGGAATGGCCTGAGGGGCATCAAGGGCAACGGCGTTTAAGCCAGACTTAACGGTTCCGAGGGCTACAGATGCCAAAGGCTCTTCGTCAAGTGTTGCTCTCACCCAAGCAGTATAGTTCTTACCTGCCGTATCGAGGACGGGAACACTGATGCCATTGATGCTTGCACCTGCCAACACACCGTCACCAGGGACGAAGATGGCCACATCAAAGGCTACGTCGGCAGCACCGACGCCGACCCCACCCCACTCACTGACGGATGTCGTTCCAGAATAGCTCCATTCGATAGTGCCCTCCAATGAGGCAGCCTTGGCAGGAGCATTGAAGACACTGGGAGTAAAAGGGTTGAATGCTTTCTCCGGATTAGCCTGAAACGCTTGTGCCTGAACACCGACCACTGCGGTCAATGCCAGCACTGACAATGAAAGTAATCTTTTTACCATAATAAATCTGTTTAATTAATGTATAATGACTGTAACTGTTTGGCCGTTATTGTCTTTTACGATGTTCAGTCCCTTCTGCAAAGAGTCGAGCTGTCGGCCGTCGAGGGTATAATAGGCAGCGGCTGACGAATGGTAGGAAATGGCTTCGACCCCATGTGTCTCGTCACTATAGTTGAAACCGACGGTAACCTTCGGGCCTGTTCCCTTCTGAGTGTATTTCTGTGTCAGAGGCTCATAGTCGTAGAATACCAACTGATACTCTACTTCACAATAGCCATATTTACCCAATTCATCGACTATCCACTCCGACTGCAAGTCCTTGCTCTCACCGGCAGCAATGGCAGCAGGGTCGGTAGAATAGGCTCCTGCGGCATCTTTCTGTACGCAATTGAGGGGGAAACAGATCTGAAAGGCACCATGAGGCAACTCCTTGATGGTATAGGAGATGCCGACATAGGCGGCCGAAGTGTCGTTGTTCTTAATGAAAAGACCTGTCGGCAACTGGATGTAAGCCCACTCGTCGTCGCCGATAATTTCTCCGTCGGTAATGGCAAGGCATGAATTGTCGGCCACGGGATTGCCGTTCTTATCGACGAACGTCACATCCTGTGCAAGGACTGAGAGCGAGAGGGTTGTCAAGAAGCAAATAAGCGTAAATAATTTCTTCATAGGCTTTCTCTTTATTATGTTTTTACTATTGAACGAAACGGGTGGCAGCCTGCAATACGCCATCGCTGACGTCATAGACAAAGGCTACAACTTGAAGGTTTCCAATACTCCAGACGCTTTCGGGCGTAAAGGAATACGAGGCCGTTGCCGGTTGGGAGGAGCTGATGACAAAGTCGTCGCCGAAGTCATCACGGGTCAACGAAGCCCTAAAGACATGCTGATGGATGTATTCGTTGTTCCTCGTACCATCGGGCATATACTGCATATCCTTGATGTTATTCTCCGTAAGCCACACCTGCAACCTACCCTGGACGTTCTCGGCCGAAAGGCCTTCAACTTTCACGCTATACTGCCCTTCGGAAGTCTCTTCACAAAAGACGTTCAGGGTGACGGGCGTGGGCTTTTCCAATGCTTTCTTCACTTCCGAGGCATATTGTGAAGGATCATAGATGACGCCACTCCTATTGACCATGGCTCCTGGCTGCGACTCTATACCCCAATGACGGTAGTAATCGTCGCCAAGGGCCGTTGCCAACGGGAGCAGTGGACTTGAGATGGTGGAACGATGGCCGAAGGGACCGCTGTGGATGGCGACAGCGATGACATTGTCTGCGCCATATTCTTCCTGCAGCTTTTCAATCTCGGCAGTGGCATTCGGACAGTTGACGCAGCGTTGTCCGGTGAAGTCTTCAATGAGGACGGCGCGGTTGACTTCAGCCGGAGCCACATAGACGAAGCGTTCGTCCTCGTCGATATGGCTGCAGGCAGCCAGTGCCGACAGGACCATTCCTATATATATAATAATGTGTTTTACTCTCATCGCTTAGAAGTTATAGTTGTATGAAACGGTGAAGCCCTTCGAAGCAGGCACATAGCGGCAGACGCCACCCGAACAGTTGTAGCCGGCACGCGTGCGGCCATAGCCTAACTGCAGCCGATGACTGCCCTTGTTATAGGTCACAAAGCCTTGATAATAGTGGATGTCGGTTTCTCCGACATTATACATATCGCTCAAGGTTAACATCCAGTTGGGCAGGAACGACAGTTCCAGTAGACCGAACATCCAGTCGCCCTCATCGTCCTTCGTCGTCAGGTATTGAGCTTCGCCGCGCAAGGTCAGTTTCTTTGAGAACTGATACTTGCCTTCTCCGACGAAGATATTGCTGTGTATCATGCCGCCTTCGCCTTCGATGACCGTCTTGTTATAGAACTGGTTCATATACATGAAGTTCAGCTTGAGGGGTTTCGAGATGCGCTTCTCTATCTGCACATTCAAGTCTTGATAATACGTCTGGTCACCCCATCGCCAGAACGACGAGCCATAGCCGTCTGTTCCTCTCATTCCGCCATCGATGACATGGCGGTCGATGGCGTGGATATGCGAGAAGTTCACTTTGACATTCGTCCCATAGCGGCCGCCGAGTGGCGTGTGGCGTTTGAAGGCATAGCCGGCCTCAGCCTGACAGGCCCATTCACCAAGAGGTTGAGTGGCATAGGGATAGAGGGCTGCGAGGGCGTAGGTATGGGTCATGGTGAAGGCTGGCAGATGGTTGACCATCGAAGAGATGCCGTTGACCGAGCGCCTGCTCCTCGACGACATGTTATCACTGCGCTTGGCCTGCACCAGAAGGCTCATTCCTTTCTTCGAATAGCTTCCCGAGAGCATTGCCACATACCCTTGCCGATAGATATATCCGTTGTCGAACGACGGGTCTTGCGTCTTGTGGGCATATTCCGCCAAGAGGCTTACGTTGCCTTTCTGCAGACGTGTCCGAAGGTCATAGGAGCTGACGTTTTCGGGCAAGTTCAGCCGATGGGTCGGGTCGGCCATGATGACCTCTGTCTTTTCGTGCTTGTTGACATAGGAGGCCCCCAACGACCAATAGGCACTGGCATCTTTCAGCGAAGGCAGCCATTGTTCGAGGTTCACCTCCACGTCACCTCCGGAAATAAGGGCGTCATTGTGACTCCAGTAATATCGCTGATAGCCGCCCAAAGCCTTCACGCGGACACCCTTCAGGGGTTCCACGGTGACACGGGCGCCCAACAGCGAGTTGTCGATACCTAACGACCGTTCCTCGTATGTCCGAAGGATAAAGCCCGAGCCGAACTGCTCATAGAAATTGCCGAGCGTCACCTCCAAGCCTTTCGTGTGGACCTTGGCGTATGCGTTGGCCAGTCCCCATCCTTTGAAGTCTTTCTCAAAGCCGGGTAAGGGTCGTTCGAGGTATTCCATGCGCAAGCCGGCGTCGACATACTTGCTCATGATGCCCACCTCAGCGTAACTATTGGTGAGCCAGTCTTTATCGTAAGAGCCGGTGCCGATGGATGTGTCCTCCTGCGGAAGGAGCACGTCGCTCTGCACGGAGCCAGTGACGGCAAGCCCTTTGTCTGAAGTCTGAGAAGTGGCTGTGATACAGCAACATACAGTACTAAAAAGAAGGATGCTTTTCAGTTTATTCATCTCTAAGTAACTCTAAACTATCAGCACCTATTCCCCCATTTCTCTCACTTTCTCGATGAGTTCCTCTTCAGCCCCATCGACATAGCCGTTGTGGCGATAGACGATGTTACCCTTTCCGTCGAGGATGAGCGTATAGGGGATGGCCTGAATGCCAAGGGCTCGCTTCAGTTCTTCATTGGTGTCGATGAGAACCTCATAGTCCCAACCATGATTGTCGACAAGGGGCTTTACCTTGTGAACGTCCTGTGCACGGTCGATGGAGATGGCGATGAGTTTCACTCCCGTCTCCTCCTGCCATTCCTCATAGACCTCGCTGATGGCGTCGAGTTCACGGTTGCAGGGCTTGCACCATGTGGCAAAGAAGTCGATGATGATGGGACGTCCGTTGTTTGTTAAAGTGTCGGTGCGTACTTCCTTTCCACTGATATCCTTCAGCGTATAGGCGGGTAATTGAGCTTTCAATGTATTCGTTGCGGCAACAGCCATGAGCACTGTCTGGAAAAACAATCTTTTCATCATATCGGATGCTACTGTGTAAATATTGTTTTGATTATAAATCTTTGCAAAATTACAATGTTTTTTTATAACGTGCAAGTTATTTCGTACTTTTCTGAACAAAATCAACGTTTTTCGCCAACATACTTGACCTATTTCGTCTTTTCGGCAAAAACAGGAGGTAAAGCCCTAAAAATATACGTTCTTACAGATTTTCGAACCTTAATTTAATAAAATATAGGTAAAAAAACTTTTTTTTTGCCTTTTTGTTAGCTTATTTGACAAAAAAAACTTAACTTTGCATCCAAATAGCCGGTAGCTGCCCCAAAAAGGCAGCCTTTTGGCGGTGTATGAACATCAGAAAAAATATTTGTATATACATAATTAATTATTAAAACCAAACAAAGCTTATGAAAAGATTCACTCTTTTTGCTATTGCAGCTCTGCTCTCAGTAGTAGGGTATGCTCAGAAGGCAACAAGCGGATTCACTCCTCTGCCCGCCACCGATATCCTTTCGGTGAAGGTAGCTCCGGAGCGTCTTTCCAGCACCGTTGAACTTCAGAACGTGCAGAAGGCCAAGAGTAATGTCCAGAAGAAAGCTATTACTTCTGTGGCAGAACTCGAAGGCTCTTATCTTTGGGACTATCAGCAAGCCAAGGAATCTGTAACAGACGATCAGCTGGATGCCTTGGAAAAGACCGACGGCCAAAGCCGCGTCACTATCAGCGTGGCCAGTCTCGAAGAGAACACGGTAACGCTGTCGGGCATGTTCCCCAACGACCTGACAGCCACTGTCGACCTTGCCAACGGCCAGCTCGTCATTGCCCGTCAGAGCGCCGGAACCTCCTCCTATGGCGACTACGACGTCACTGGTCTGTTTTACTTTGAAGGTAATGACCAGTATGATGCAGGATGGTATTATTCGAGCATCACCGGTTTCATTGGCGACGATGGTGTCATCACGTTTGGCGAATGGTTCTGCCGAGTGCTTGTCGGAGGCCAGTACGACGGCTACTCCCTCACTCCCTATTGGGTGAAGGGCAGCACGCTGACTCCTGCCGATGCACCTGAGGTGGTAGTAGCCCCCGATGGTCTTGAGACTGAAGAATACACCATCAGTGCCCGCGACTATAAAGACTCAGAAGACGTGACAGGATCTGTCTTCGTAGGCTTCGACGGCACCGATGTCTACATCCAGGGCCTGTGCTCCTATATCCCCGAATCTTGGGCAAAGGGCACACTGGCCGACGGAAAGGTAACCTTCGCTCCTAACCAGTACTTCGGCAATTACAGTGGTTACGACATGTTCCTGAACTCACTGATGGGCGAGCCCGTCGTCTTGGATTACGATGCTCAGGCCGGCACGTTCACCGCCGAGAACGAATTCTTCCTCGTCGACAACTCACAGTACTATTTCGACTCTTACAGAAACGCTGTCTTCACGAAGTACGTTCCCCCGTTGGATACTCCTTGGGAAGGTGCTGCAGTAGGCGAAGGCGACTTCTATCTCTACAACCCCGAAAGCGGTCTGTGGCTGCAGAACAACAACATGCAGAAGGTACAGGCTTGGACCACGCGCGCCGAAGTCGATGTCGACGGTATGCCGTTCCAGCTTGTTGCCATGGACGGTGGCTATCGCATCAACACCTACTTTGCCGGTAACCACTCTCTCAATGCCTCCAACCTCTACATGGATACTCCCGACGCCGTCACCACATGGGTATTCACCCCGTCTAACCGCGCCAAGAACGCCTATACCATCACCTCTGGCAACAAGGCCCTCGGTGTTGACGAAAACGGCAACATTTCCGATGTCATCGCCGGCGTATGGCAGCTTGTCACGAAGGAAGAGCGCTTAGCAGCCCTTGCTGAGGCTACTGCCGAGGCTCCCGTGAACGCCACATGGCTCATCGAGGCCAACAGCTTCCCCGCCAACTATGAGAAGAACGCAGCATGGCAGCGCACAGGCGATGCCGGTGGCTTCAACATCGGTGGCGACTGGTGGGAGAACCCCAACCGCGTCCTTGAGACATGGGCACTCAACCTGGCCGATGTCTTCCAGGAAATCAAAGTACCCAACGGTGTCTATGAACTGCAGGTAGCAGGCGTCTTCAGCCCCACTCCCGGCGACCAGATGAACGCTGACCACCTGAACCAGTACATCGCAGGCACACTGCCCAACTACGGATGGTTCTATGCCAACAACGAATTTGCACAGATGCCTTCCATCTATTCAGAATATCGCACGGAGAGAACTCCCGACCGCGCTACCCGCGAAATGGGCGGTCTGTTCGTTCCAGATGGTGTCAACCAGGTGAGCCGCGGCATCACCGACGGCCTCTACAAGAGCGATGTCATCAAGGTTGTCGTCACCGACGGTAAGCTCCGCGTAGGTGCCAAGGTCTTCGGTGCCAGCACCAAGAGCAACTGGATTATCATCGACAACTTCCGCCTGACCTACTTCGGTGAAGCTCCCGCAGAGGCCGAGGAAGGCTACGACGTTGATCCCGCTGAAGGACGCTTACAGTCACTGAGCGCCATCAACATCACATTCGACAACGGTGTCACCCTCGAAGGTGATCCCAAGGCTACCTTGCTCAACATCGTCACTGGCGAACAGCAGGTTGCTCCTATCTTCACCGTCGGCAGCTCACGCGCCCTCATCACCTTCGAAGAGCAGACCACTACCGGCAAGTATCAGGTCATCATTCCTGCCGGAGCACTCAGAAACACCAACGACAACACGCTCATGCCTGCCATGTCGTTCGACTACTCCATCATCAACCCCTACGACCTCGTCACACCGCCCGCCAACCTCAAGCCTGAGGTATGGACCATCGGCGGAGCCTTCCAGGTTGGAAGCTTCAACGAGTGGTCAGACACCAACGTTCAGTTCGAACCGCAGGAACTCGCCAAGAAAGTTCATGTAGGATTCGACGGCGACGATGTCTACATCCAGGGTCTCGGCTGGTTCGACTTCCTCAACGAGGGTTGGATCAAGGGTACCATCACCGGTGAAGTGAACAACGATGTCGTAGTTGACGGTGAAGTCGTTACCGTAGGCAAGACCTACAAGGTCATCACATTCCCCGGCGTACAGTATCAGGGCAATGTAGGCGGTAAGGACTACTGGCTCCTCGCCACCGACATCTCGAAAGGTCTGTATCAGTATCCCGACGAAGTCAACTTCCTCTATGATGACGAAACCGGTCGCATCTGGCCTGCCAAGAACAACACCCTGCTCTCTGTCAACGGCAAGTACGACAAGTTCTTCTCCTATGGCTACTATCAGGACTACACCATCAGACGTGGTGCCGAAGTAACCGACGAAGTCGTTGAAGTTCCCGAGACTGCCGATGTCCAGGAGTTCTACTTCTCAGCCTTCGACAACTACTATCAGGAAGTCGTGTCACGTCCTGTCAAGGTTGCCTTCGACGGTGAAGACATCTATATCAACAGCGTTTCCGAACTCTTCGAAGAAGACGGATGGGTGAAGGGTAAGATTAATGGCGACAAGGTAACGGTAGAAGCCGGACAGTATCTGGGCCAGTACCTCTACATGGGCTTCTTCCCCATCGACATCTACTTCGATCCGTTCCAGGATGTAGTATTCGACTACGATGCAGCAGCCGGTAAACTGACCTGCGCTAATGGCTACAGCACCTACTCCTACATGGAGCCCGAAGACGAGTCCACCAATGGCTTCGACGCCTACGACGAATATACCAATGTCACCATCCAGAAGATTGTAGAGAAAGCCGCCACACCTGCCGATCCCGAAATCACCGAGGTCCGTGCAACTGACTACGGCGACATCCTCATCTTCAACATTCCTCTCGTCGACACCGACGGCAACCCGATGCTCACCTCGAAGCTCACCTATCGTATATTCTCCAGCGTCGGTGGCACAGCATCGCCTGTCACCTTCGTTGCCGATCCCGAAATCTATCCGGAACTTGAAGAAGACATGATCGACATTCCTTACGGATTCACAGAAGATTGGGACTTCTACGCCACTCATATCTACCTGAACCTCGACCACTCCGATTGGGATAAGGTTGGTATCCAGACCACCTACAACGGTGGCGGTGAATATCACTCTTCTAACCTCGTATGGTTCGAGATCACTCAGAACGCCAACCCGACAGGCATCAACGAAGTCAATGCAGACAGCAAGGATGCCAAGGTATTCAACCTCCAGGGTGTTCAGCTGAAGAAGATGCAGCGCGGTATCAACATCGTGAACGGTAAGAAAGTCGTTCGCAAATAAGAGACGCGAAAGCTTACATCCGTAAGCATCCTAACAGATAAAGGGAGACCTGTCATAGCGACAGGCCTCCCTTTTTTCGGTAACATTAAAACACGGAAACGATAACACAATGACTTATAGATGCTTACATAAAAAACAAGCATCGGCAGGATGGCATCAAAGAGATGACAGTATTATCACAATGAGATAAGCCTGTTATCAGTGCTTGATAACACGATTATCAGTGCTTGTTAACACCATTATCAGTGCTTGTTAACACCATTATCAGTGCTTGTTAACACCATTACCAGTGCTTGTTAACACCATTATCAGTGCTTGTTAAGACCATTACCAATCTCTGACAAGAGTGCCGAAACAAAGACATGCCATACACAACGCTGTGGAAAAGGAGTCTGACAAACGGCCGTCGCGCCGGGATGGCATCCACACCGCAGGGTGTACAACGGCTCCCCAAGGGATGTAACCATCGTTCGACACCAATTCGGACACACAGTCCAGCCTGCGCAAACACCCCGACATGCAGCGCATAAAAAATCATGTTCTGCCCTCGATTTTTCGTAACTTTAAATAAGTTACTCCATCTCGGCATATTTAGAGCCCCTTGATAAGGGGCGGCTATAATGCAGGGTAAAAAAAAATATATTTTGTTTTGTTCTGCCCTCGATTTTTCGTAACTTTGCACCCGTTAAGACAATAACAAGAATGACACAGAAAGAAAAGACCCGGATAGAAGAACGCATCGTCGACGTGCTCAAGACCGTCTACGACCCCGAAATACCCGTCGACGTGTGGAACCTCGGTATGATCTACCGCATCGACGTCAAAGACGACAACACGGTAGACATCGACATGACCTTCACCGCACCCAACTGCCCTGCCGCCGACTATATCATCGAAGACGTGAGGACAAAGGTTGAAAGCTTAGAGGATATCCGCCAGGCCACTGTCAACCTTGTCTTCGAACCCGAATGGGACCAAAGCATGATGTCAGAGGAGGCCCGCGTGGAACTGGGGTTTGACTGATGGATAATGGACAATGGATAATTATCAATTATCACCTATCAATTATCAATAATGATGAAAGTCTATTTTCTCTCCGATGCCCACCTGGGCTCACTGGCCACCGCCGACAAGCGGGGACAGGAGCGGCGACTGGTCAGCTTCCTCGACAGCATCAAGGACAATGCTGCCGCCATCTACCTTCTGGGCGACATGTTCGACTTCTGGAACGAATACCGGCATGTGGTGCCCAAAGGCTATACGCGCTTTCTCGGCAAACTGTCGGAACTCACCGACCGCGGCATCGAAGTACACTACTTCACCGGCAACCACGACATCTGGACCTATGGCTATCTGGAAGAAGAGTGTGGCGTCATCGTCCACCGCGAGCCCGCCACGGTCACCATCAACGGCAAGGTGTTCTACCTGGCCCACGGCGACGGGCTGGGCGACCCCGACAGGAAGTTCCGCTTTCTGCGCGCCGTCTTCCACAACCGCCTCTGTCAGCGCCTTCTCAACTTTGCCCATCCGTGGTGGGGTATGCAGCTCGGACTTGGCTGGGCAAAGCATTCAAGACTGAAGCGCGACGACGGTAAGGAACCACCCTATATGGGCGAAGACAAAGAATACCTCGTGCAGTATGCCAAGCAGATGATGCAGCAACGGCCCGACATCGACTTCTACGTCTTCGGACACCGCCACATAGAACTCGACCTGATGTTGTCGCAGAAAGCCCGCGTCATCATCCTCGGCGACTGGCTGTGGCAGTTCACCTATGCCGTCTTCGACGGCGAACATCTCTCGCTCGACAGCTATGACGTCACCGAACCGACCTCTACTGAGCGAAAAGGATAATCACTGCTCCCCAAAGCAACAATAGAAAAACTATATAAGAAACAGTCATGAAAAGAACTATCAAGAACATCATGCTCGCAGCGATGATGCTGCTCGCAGCAAACAACATTCAGGCACAGCGCCACGACTTCGCCTGCTTCGAGGGATACGCACAGGCCAATGCTGAACTCGGCAAACCCGCCAAAGGCGAGAAGCGCGTCGTATTCTTAGGCAACAGCATCACATGGGGCTGGGTTGAACAACACCCGGAGTTCTTCAAGGAGAACGGCTTCATCGGCCGCGGTATCAGCGGACAGACGTCCTACCAGTTCCTGCTGCGGTTCCGTCAGGATGTCATCGACCTGCAACCGAAAATCGTCGTCATCAACTACGGCACCAACGACATTGCAGAGAACACCGGTAAATACGACGAAGACCAGACTTTCGGCAATGTCGTCTCGATGTGCGAACTGGCCAAAGCAAACAAAATCAAGGTCATCCTCACCTCGACACTGCCAGCAGGAAACTTCCCGTGGCGACTCGAAATCACCGACTCGATGGAGAAGATACGCAGCCTCAACGCCCGTGTCAAGGCCTATGCCGACAGCCACAAGATTCCCTTCGTCGATTATTTCTCAGCGATGCTCAGCGAAGACGGAACACGCATGAACACGGCCTATACACCCGAACAGGTGCACCCCAACAAGAAAGGCTACGAGGTGATGGAGAGCCTTGTGCTGCCCGTGATTAAGAAAATGAGATAATGGGAAAGAATGAAAAAATGGAAAAAGGATTGAACATAAGGATACCCACGAATGACTGTTCAAAGGGAAAAATGGATTTTCTGAACTACAGAAACCTTTCATTCCTTCATTTTTTCATTCTTTCTTTTTTCCTACTCTCCTGCCATCACCACCACGAGCCGGAGCCGGAGCCTACTGACCAGACCATCCTTTACTACTTCCCCTGGTCGGGCAACGCGAAGGGCAGTGCAGGACTATACTCCGACTTCCAGAACAACATCCGCGAGATTGAGAACGCCATCACCAAACGGCAGACCATGGCCAATGCACGACTGCTCGTCTGCATGGCCAACAAACCCTATGAGGCCGTACTCTTCGAGATAAAACTCGACAAGGGCACCACCGTTCGCGACACCCTTGCCACATATTCCAACGTTGACTTCACGAAGAAAGAAACCATCAGGGGGTTTATCAACGACGCCAAAGGCTACGCACCCTCGCTGCGGTATGCCATGATGATTGGTTGCCACGGCATGGGATGGCTGCCCGTTGACGATGATGCCTCAGCAAAGACAAACCTGGCCAGACGAAAATACTTCGGTGGCGACAAAGGGTTCAGAGCTGAAATAACAACCCTCGCCGATGCCATCAGCGAAAGCCAGACCCACCTCGACTTCATCCTCTTCGACGACTGCTACATGGCAAACGTCGAGGTAGCCTACGACCTGCATCGCGTCGCCGACCATCTCATCGCGTCGACCAGCGAAATCATGGCACGCGGGATGCCCTATGAAGACATCTGGCAGTACCTCTCGCCCACACCCAACTACGAAGAAGTATGCAACGCCTATCACAAGTTCTACTCGGATTACTCCTATCCCTACGGGACATTAGCCGCCATCGACTGCCGCGAGGTGGAGGCCTTCGCCCAACTCATGGCAGAAGCCAACGCCACACACACCTTCAACGAAGACGACAGGGAATGGCTGCAGGCACTCGACGGATACACACCACCCATCTTCTTCGACTGCGGACACTACATCGACTTCCTCTGCTTCGGCGATTCTGAACTATTAAGCCCGCTGACTCAACAGCTGCAACGGCTTGTGCCCTTCAAGGTCAACACGCCCAGCATCTTCAGCACCATCGACCATCCCCACACCGTAGCCATCGACCGCTTCTCGGGCATCACCATCAGCGACCCGTCCGTCAACGACAAAGCCGACGGAAAAGAGCATACTGCCTGGTGGAAGGCCACCCACAAATACTAATGCGGAAAGGAACACCAGCCACTTCCGGCCGGCGCAAAGCATAAAAGGAAAGGGGGACAAACAAAAGGCTGCAACAAAATCTCACCAATGAGATATTTGCTGCAGCCTTTTCGTCGCTTCAACAGAAAGCCTCGGCTTACTTGCCGTGGTTCTCGTCAGATACTGTCAACTTCTTGCGGCCCTTAGCGCGGCGCGAAGCCAGTACGCGACGACCATTCTTCGTTGCCATGCGCTCGCGGAAACCATGCTTGTTCACGCGGCGACGATTGTGTGGCTGAAATGTTCTCTTCATTGTCTTTCCTTATTTATATTTTGTTATCATTTTTCTGCACAAAAGCACATTTGGGGTTGCAAAATTACGCATAATTTTCGAATTAGCAAAGAAATATGCGAATTTTAGCTAAAAAATTTAGGTTTTTTTCCAAATTTACTGTAACTTTGCAGCCGTAAAGAGAAATAATATCAAAAAATAAGTATCAAAAACAATGATTAAATCACAAGACATCAAGAAAGGTACTTGCATCCGCATGGACGGAAAGCTGTACTTCTGCATCGACTTCCTGCACGTAAAGCCGGGAAAAGGAAACACCATCATGCGCACCACGCTGAAAGACGTGGTCAGCGGACGTGTGCTTGAAAAGCGCTTCAATATCGGCGAAGCCCTTGAAGACGTACGCGTTGAGCGCCGCCCCTACCAGTATCTCTACATGGAAGGCGAAGACTACATCTTCATGAACCAGGAGACCTACGACCAGATTCCCATCGCCCGCGACCTCATCACCGGCGTTGAATACATGAAGGAAGGCGACGTTCTCGATGTTGTCAGCGATGCCGACACCAACACTATCCTCTATGCCGAAATGCCCGTGAAGACCATCCTGCGCGTCACTCACAGCGAGCCTGGCATCAAGGGCGACACAGCCACCAACACGCTGAAACCTGCCACACTCGAGACCGGCGTCGAGATCCGCGTTCCCCTCTTCATCGACGAAGGCGAACTCGTGCAGGTTGACACCCGCGACGGCAGCTATCTGGCCCGCGTCAAGGAGTAATAAAGAGGTAATGACATATTCCATCATCGTTCCCGTCTACAACCGGCCCGAAGAGGTCGACGAACTCCTTCAAAGCCTCACCCGACAGACTGTGAAAGACTTTGAAGTAATCATTGTGGAAGACGGGTCGACACTAACTTGCGAGGATGTCTGCAAACAATATGCAGGCATCCTCGACTTGCATTATTACAGCAAGCCCAACAGCGGACCGGGACAGAGCCGAAACTACGGAGCCGGGCACGCGCGCGGCACGTACCTTATTATATTAGATAGCGACGTCATCCTGCCCGAAGGCTATATGGAAAGCATCGCACGCCACCTGTCCTCACTCAAAGGGGATGAGGAATTGGGGGCCTTCGGCGGACCCGACCGTGCACACCCATCGTTCACCCCCATCCAGAAAGCCATCAGCTATGCCATGACCTCCTTCTTCACCACCGGAGGCATACGCGGGGGAACCACCAAGAAGCCTAAGAATGCCCTCGACAAGTTCTATCCCCGTTCCTACAACATGGGCATCCGCCGCGACGTATACCAAGAACTCGGCGGGTTCTCAAAGATGCGCTTCGGCGAAGACATCGACTTCTCTTATCGCATCGTAGAAGCAGGCTACAAGACAGCCCTCCTGCCGGAGGCATGGGTCTACCACAAGCGTCGCACCGACCTGCGCAAGTTTTTCCGGCAGGTCTACAACAGCGGCATCGCACGCATCAACCTCTCACGCCGCCATCCCGGCACGATGAAGCTCGTGCATAAACTGCCTGCATTGTTCACACTCGGTGTCCTCGGACTCCTAATGACAACCCTCTTGGGGCTTGCCATGTTCGGCTATGGCGAATGGCTCGACGCACAAGGACTCCGTCCCACCGACAACATGCATCAGGGCATCGGCTTCGCACTCTGCATCCTGTCGCTATTGCCCCTCCTACTCTACTCGCTGCTCATTATCACCGACAGCACCCTCCACAACCGCAGTCTCCACGTCGGACTGCTCTCCGTGCCTGCCGCCTTCGTCCAGCTCACAGGCTATGGTCTCGGCTTCCTCCATGCCTTCTGGCGCCGCATCGTCCTCCGACAAGACGAATTCACAGCCTTCGAGAAGAACTTCTATTCATAGATCCGTGAAGGACAGCGGTCATTCGAAACCTTTGTAAAAACATTATGAGCGAGAAACTGACAATAGCCCAATGGTCATCCGACGACCAGCCCCGCGAGAAGCTGCGCGACCTGGGTCCCGACGCACTCAGCAATGCCGAATTGCTGGCCATCCTCATTGGCAGCGGTTCAACCAAGGAGACGGCCGTGGAACTGATGAAACGTCTGTTGGGCGACTGCAACAACAACCTCAACACGCTGGGCAAGAAGACCATCCGCGAACTGTGCGGATACAACGGCATCGGCGAAGCCAAGGCCATCACCCTCCTTGCCGCCTGCGAGCTGGGGAAGCGTCGTCAGCGCGAGAAGGCTGAAGAGCGGCCCGACCTCGGCTCGCCCACCGCCATCTACAACTATATGCACCCCCGTATGCAGGACCTTGATGTGGAAGAAGCCTGGGTGATACTGATGAACCAGCGCTACCGCCTCATCCGAGCCCTGCGCATCTCCCACGGCGGCATCTCAGAGACTGCCGTCGACGTGCGCATCATCATGAAGGAAGCCCTGCTGTGCAATGCCACCGTCATGGCCCTTGTCCACAACCACCCTTCGGGCCAGGCGCATCCCAGCCGCGACGACGACCGTCTGACGCAACGCGTCAAGCAGGCCTGCGACACCATGCGCATCTATATGCTCGACCACATCATCGTCTGCGACGGTGCCTACTACTCCTACAACGAACAGGGGCGGCTCTGATTCCCGCCCCATTATCAAAAAACAATTATTTACTATCAAAAATGTCTTGAAGGAAGTTTTTTGAGAGTAAAAAGCTTTTACCTTTCATATTTTTTTATTTTCTTTGCAAACGTAAAAAAGCGCCTGAAACTATATTCTGAGCATCACAAGGCCCAGCAAAGAAAAACAAATATGGAAACCAGAAAAGCTACTTCCGTTCTTCAACACCTAAGCGGTCCGGAGCGTCAACAGTTCCTGACTCATTGGTCGGGATTTCTATGGCTGTTGGGACTGACGGCCCTCATGCTATGGTCTTGTGGAGCGAAGCCTAAATACCGCATCGGAGTCTCCCTTTATCATCAGTTCTCCTGGCGTGAAAAACTTGCCAACGAACTGGAGTATGCCTCCTATCAATATGACAATGTCGACCTGCAAATCTATTCTGCCGACAACAGCGCCGAGAAGCAGGCCGAACAAATCAACCGTTTCGTGCGTTCGGGCATCAGCCTGCTCATCGTTTCCCCCATCGAAGACCAGCGCGTCGTGGCAGCCATCGAGCAGGCTTACGACAGCGGTGTCCCTGTCGTTTTAGTCGACAACGCCATGCTCACCGATAAATACACCGCCTATATCGGTGCCGACAACTATGACATTGGCGAGACCATCGGCCGTTATGTGGGTCATGAACTGGACGGGCACGGCCGTGTCGTAGAAATTCAAGGACGGAAGGGCAACTACTCCACCGAGGAACGCCATCAAGGCTTCAGCGAGGCCCTCCGCCAATATCCGGACATTCAACTCGTCGCCAGCGAATACGCCAATTGGAACGACACGATGGCATTGCAGAAGACCGTCGAAGTACTGTCCCGCCACAACGACGTAGACCTCATTTTCTTCCATACCGACGGTATGGTCAACCACACCATCAGCCGTTATGCCAATCGCCATTCGCCCCCTATCAAACTCGTCGGCATCGATGCCTTGTCGAAGAACCCTTCCGGCATCGAAAGCGTGAAGAAAGGCAACCTTACCGCCAGCTTCGTCTATCCCACCCGCGGTGACAAGGTGCTTGAGACGGCCCTGCAGATTCTTCATGGAGAGCCCTATGAACGGACAGAAATCCTGCCCACCGGACTCGTTGACCGTGAGAACCTCGAGACCATACTTCAGCAGCATGTCGAAATCGACCACCTGGACAACCAGATCGGGACCATGCGCGGGATGCTCAATGCCGTCAGCAACCAGCATCGCCAGCAGCGTGTCATCACAATCCTCATGGCCATACTCGCCGCAGCGCTGACATTCTTCTCGGTGACCCTCTATAAGACGCTTCAGCGCAACCGCCGTCTGAAACGGCACATCGAAGACGAGTATGTAAAGAAAGAGGAACAGGCCTCGCTATTGCTCAAGAGCAATGAGAAGTTGCAACAGCTGAACCAGCAGATTGAAGAAGACGCGCAGACAAAGATGAACTTCTTCACCAACATCAGCCACGAAATCCGTACGCCGCTGACACTGGTGGCCGGGCCAGTTGAAGCATTGCTCAACGACCAGACCCTGAGTGGTGAGAGGCGACAGCAGCTGTTGAGTGTAGCCGACAAAAACATCCATGTCCTGCTCGATCTGGTCAGCGAGATACTTGATTTCCGAAAAGTACAGAACGGCATGGCTACGCTGAAGGTAGACCGCTTTGACCTTACCAAGGCCCTGACCGACTGGACAGGAAACTTCCAACCGACGGCTCGCGAAAAGCATATCTCACTGCGCCTAAACTGCGACGACAAGCTTCCCTTGTGGATAGAAGCCGACAGGAAGAAACTCACCAGCATTGTCGTCAACCTTCTGAGCAACGCCTTTAAATACACGCCCGAACAAGGCAGCATCGATGTGACGCTGACGTCCGATGACGCTGCCGGGACTTGCTGTCTGAAGGTGCGCGACTCAGGCACCGGCATCAGTCCCCAAGACCTGCCACGCATCTTTGACACCTTCTATCAGTCACCCACGGCGCAAGGCGGAACGGGTATCGGCTTGTCACTGGCAAAGTCGTTCGTCGAACTCCACGGCGGCACCATCACCGCCGACTCCGCCATAGGCATCGGCACCCTCTTCACCATCAGCCTGCCGCTAAGACAAACCGAGTTGCAGCCTACTGTCCAGCCCGAGAAGGTCGCCGAGGTAACCGACGATGCCAGTCTGTCCGAACGGCCCTCCCTCCTCATCATCGACGACAATGCCGAGATGCGAGCGTATGTCAGCCATGTCTTGGGCGAGCGTTACACCATCAGCCAGGCTGCCAACGGCCAGGAAGGCTTCGACCTGGCGCAGCGACTGGTGCCCGACCTCATCGTGTGCGACGTGATGATGCCTGTCATGGACGGTCTTACCTGCTGCCGTCTGCTCAAGACGACCACTGCGACCAGCCACATCCCCGTGCTGATGCTCACAGCCCGCTCACTCGACGAACACTATGTAGAGGGCTATGACAACGGTGCCGACGGTTATCTGACAAAACCCTTCACGGCACAAGTCCTGCGGTCGCGCATCGAAAATCTTCTGGCCAACCGGCAGATGCTGCGGAACCTCTGGTCGGCGGACAGCAAGGCTCCCACCCTCGAAGCCGTGAAACCGCGCGAGTCGGAGTTTGTCCGTCGCTTCCTCGACTATATAGAAGAACATCTTACCGACTCCGACCTCAGCGTCGAAGACCTCAGCGAAGCCATGAACCTCAGCCGTGCCCAACTCTATGCCAAGATAAAAGCCCTCACCGGCCGTGCCCCTGTAGAGCACCTGCGGTCAGCCCGTCTGCGCCGTGGTCGGGAACTGCTCGAAACCACCGAACTCTCTATATCGGAGATTACCTATAAAGTAGGATTTACCGCACCCTCCTACTTCTCGAAGTGCTTCAAAGACGAATATCACATCAGCCCGGGAGACGTGAGGGGAAAAGGGAAAAGGGGTTTTTAGTTGACGAGTCATGAGAAATGAGAAATAACTTGTTTACTTGTCAACTCGTCAACTTGTCAACAAAAATAATAACTTGTTTACTTGTCAACTCGTCAACTTGTCAGCTAAAAACAATAATGAAAAACAATCTATTATTCATCACATGCTTCCTTCTCTTCACCCATTCAATGATGGCGCAAGAGGAAGGACAGAGAGTTGCCATTCAGCTCACTGCCGACCACCAGTTGATGGTATGTCCAACGCCCGTCTTTGGCGGTGTCATCATCGGTCAGGCTACCGCCGATGTCGCCAGTCATGTGCTGATGTCCGACGGCTCGTTCATGTCAACCCTCAACGACTTTCTCACCCGGCGGCTCCACCCCGGCAACTCCCCTCTGGTCCCCACGTCTGGCGAAAGGCAGAACCCCCAGGAGGGGCGAGACAGATTGGAGCTCTTCATCGGCAACCAGGGCAGCGACAGCCTTGATGCGCTGACGGCACAGATGGCTTACGACGAGCTGGCGCGCCACAACGCCCTCGGTCGCATCTGTATGGAAAGCGACCGACATGCCGCCAAGGCCACGATAGCCCGGCTGCAGGCTCGTGATGCCGCCGCCCGACGCCATTTTCTGCCGTTCGACGAACAACGATGCATGGGACAGGACTCTCTCGACGTCCGACATACCTTTGCCACCCACCGCATTCCCGACGGATACCCCTATCTTGAGCCCATCGAGCGACCCTTCAACGTGCTCGTGGGCGGTTCCTGCGTGGCTCTCTACAACGACCGTAACTACTGGGGCGGCACCGTCGACTTCGGGTCTTTTGAGATGCAGCAGGGAACTGACGTCACCATCGACATCATCTGCAAGGACAGTCTCACCAACTATGAACTGCTGCCACAGTCGCCGTCCTACCGCGTCAGACAGACGGCCCCTAACGCCCTTCGCATCACCACGCATGAGGCCAACTGCCAGCTGACGCTCATTGCCGGCGGCGATGCCCGCACGGGCCATGTGCTCCACCTCTTCTGCAATGCCTTCCAACCCGAAGCAGCCCCCGCCGATGTCGACTACTACTTCCCAGCCGGCTACCACTCGCTGCAGCAACGCTTCGGTGGTCCCCTCACCGTCAGCGGCAGCCAGCAAGTCTATATTGCGCCAGGCGCCGTTGTCGATGGCACCATCCGCATCGGCCATGCCGACGGAGCCGTCATCAGCGGCAGCGGCATGGTAGTCAATGCCGGCGGCACACTCCTCAACGTCGATGGCAGCCGCCATTGTTCCATCAGCGGCATCACCCTCCACGGGCACCGCCCGCAGGGTTGGCAGACCATCGTCCATGGTAGCGAACTTATAGACATTCGCCATCTGAAGATTATCTCTACACGCTATGCCTCCACCGACGGACTGAACTTCGTATCCTCAAGCCACTGCCGTGTCGACAGCTGTTTCATCCGGGCCTGCGACGATGCCATTGCCATCAAGGGTATGGGCAGCACGCCACCCTCGCAGTCGCCCGAAGTGACCGACCTCCGCTTCAGCCACCTGCAGCTGTGGAACGACTGCAACAACGCCTTCACTATAGGTGCCGAGACACGGGCGCGGCAGTTCAGCCACATCAGCCTCACCGACACCGACATTCTCTTCTCCTACGACGACCCCGAGTATCACACCCAGCTCGACGAGCGGGCAGCCCTCGGCATCTGTTGTCTCCACGGCACCTACTTCAACAATCTGCTCTACGACGACATCCGCGTCTACCACTGCGAGCGGCTCATCGCCATGGGCTTCAAGCCCTCCTTCTGGTTCGGCACCATCCTCGGCGACCAGTCTACGGCAGGCGGCATCAAACATGTAACCTTCCGCAACATCCGGTCGCTCAACCATGCCGACAGCCCCATCGCCAACGAGGTGCTCCTCAACGGCTGGCAGCGTGAAGGTACACCTACCAAACTCATCGAACATATCACGTTCGACCATGTACTCGTCGAAGGACGTCCCATCGACCGTCTCAGCCATCCGCTGCTCAAAATCAACGACCCCACCATTGTCCGACCAATCAAGATAAAGAAATGAGAAAACTACGCCTGTCGCTATTACTCCTGCTGTCCAGTCTGACATCATCTCTTTTTGCCACCCTCCAGATGCAACCCCTCTTTGCCGACGGCATGGTGCTGCAGCAGCGCAGCCATGCCCCCCTGTGGGGTGAAGCCTCGCCCGGCACCACCGTCAGCGTCACCACGTCGTGGGACGGCCAGACCTATTCTGCCGTCGCCGATGTCCAAGGCCGTTGGATGCTCCGCGTTCTCACGCCCTCCGCCGGCGGACCCTACGAACTCACCATCGAAGAAAAGGCCGATACCCGTGATCACCATACCAATACGCAGCGGCTCACCCTCCACGATGTCCTCATCGGCGAGGTATGGCTCTGTTCCGGCCAGTCGAACATGGACATGCCCGTCGCCGGATGGGGCAAGGTGAAAGACTATGAGCGCGAATGCGCCGAAGCCCACTATCCGCAGCTGCGCTTCCTCCATATAGACTATACGATGAGTCCCCGGCCGCAGCGCGACGTCCACGTCCGCGACGGAGGATGGCAGGCCTGCACACCACAGACCGTAGCACGCTTTTCGGCCGCCGCCTACTTCTTCGGACGCGACATCCTACAGTCGCAACATGTGCCCGTCGGACTTATCATGACCACATGGAGCGGCACACCGGCAGAAGCATGGGTCAGCGCCGACGCCCTCTCGCGGCTTCCCGACTTCACGGCAGCCGTCGGGCGCATCACGAGGATGCCCGTCGATGCCGGGCAGCGACGGACATACTACGAACGGGAACTCACCGAATGGAACCGCTTGCTGCAGGCCGACACCCTGGCATGGAGCCAAGGGGCGCTTCGCTATGCACTCCCTACCTACGATGACAGCTCATGGGACGTTGCACCCGTACCCGGATATACCACCGGACCTGACTACGACAGCTTCGACGGCATCCTGTGGTATCGCACCGTCGTCGACATCCCTGCTAAGTGGGCCAGAAGAGAACTCACCCTCGACCTCGGACGCATCGACGACAACGACCTCACCTTCTGGAACGGAACCGTCATCGGACATACCGACGGCTATGCCGAACACCGCATCTACAAAGTACCGGCACAGCTCGTGACGGCCGGCCGAGCCGTCATCACCGTTCGCGACCTCGACATCGGAGGATGGGCAGGACTCCCCGATACGATACGACTGGAGGGGCAACCCCTCACCACATCCTGGAGGGTATGCCGCGCACAAACCCTCCATCAGCTGCCCGTACAGCCACGCAACCCCCTCACCGATGCAAAAAACGTCTGTATGCTCTACAACGCCATGATCCATCCACTCGCCCCCTACGCCTTGAGAGGCTTCCTCTGGTATCAAGGCGAAGACAATGCCAACCGCGCCTACCAATACCGCGAACTGCTGCCATGCCTCATCGACGACTGGCGGGGCGCATGGGGAGCAACGCTGCCCTTCTATATAGCCCAGCTCGCCAACTACCAGGAGGAGAAAGCGCAACCCGGCGAGTCGAAATGGGCAGAGCTGCGCGAAGCACAGCAGCTCACAGCCTGCCACCTTCCACAGTGTGCCACCGCATGTCTCATCGACACCGGAACCGCTGACGACATCCATCCCAAGGACAAACAGACGGCTGGCCATCGCCTCGCCCTGCTCGCACGGGCCCTCACCTATGGCGAGAACATCGAATACAGCGGCCCGCGTTACACCGGCCATACCGTAGAAGGACAGGCTCTACGCCTTCACTTCACCCATGCCGACAGCCTCTACCTCACCACCGGAAGCCATGCCTTCGCCCTCGCAGGACCCGACCATCAGTACCACTGGGCCGACGCACATATCGACGGCACCGACGTCGTTCTCACATCACCCCAAGTAACCCTCCCCGTTGCCGCACGCTACAACTGGGCCGACAATCCCTCAGGCCACCTCTACAACCGGCAAGGACTGCCAGCCCACCCATTCCGCACCGACGACTGGCCCGGACTGACCTACCGCAATGCAGACTACTAATTACTTTTAGTTCGTCGTTTGGTCGTTTAGTAGATTAGGAAAGTAACCTATCAGCCAAGGTAATATCACCAATCTACCAAACCACCAAAAACCAATAAATATTACCCATTAGACATTTTTGATAGTTTTCAAGCGAAAAATTAAATACCCGCAGAAAGAGAAAAGCTAATTTTGCAACACATTCTTAACAACAAAAAGGAACCCATATAACCTAAAACCTAATTATTTAAAAAAGTAAACGTATGAAAAAGAAAACCATCTACTTGTTGCTCTCCCTCGTCCTCGCCTGGACAGGAAGCACCGCCGCCCTTGCCATTGAGCAAGATGCAGGCGGAGTCTATCAGATTGCGACGGCTGCCGACCTCGACGCCTTCCGCGGCATCGTCACCGACGGCAACCTGACAGCCAACGCCGTGCTCACAGCCGACATCGACATGTCTACCATCGACAACTTCGCGCCCATCGGCTACCAGAAGGCATACGTCGGCACCTTCGACGGTCAGGGCCACCGCATCCTCAACCTCACCATGACATGGACCGACTCCTGGCATTGGGGTATCGGACTGTTCTCACGCCTCGGCGGCGGAGCCGTAGTGAAGAACGTCATCATCGACGCCACCTGCCACATCACTGGCGGTGAGAACGTCGGAGCCATCACCGGCACAGCGGTAACAGGCAACGGCGGCGACGTCATCATCGAAAACTGCGGCAACGAAGGCACCGTAGAGAGCAAATCTACCGGCACCTGGTACTGGAACCAGCGCGTCGCCGCCTTTGTAGGCTGCTGCAGCTATCAGAACAACGACTATCCCGACCGCGTCGTCATCAGCAACTGCTACAACACCGGCGACATTCTTGCCGCCACCGAGCGCGTGGCAGCCATCTGCGCCTTTGCCAACGGCAAGGTCAGCGCCACCAACTGCTACAACACCGGACATATCATGAACGGCAGCACCGAAGTCGCACAGTTCATCTATGAACCCGGAGGCTCCACCATAACCAACTGCTACAGCACCATGGCCGGCGAAGGCGTCACTGCCGTCACAGCCCAGCAAATAGCATCCGGCGAACTCTGCTTCCTCGTCAACGGCAGCATCAGCGAATCCACCGTCGCCTTCCGACAGAACCTCACCGGTGACGTCGACCCGTACCCCGTGCTCGATGCCACCCACAGCATCGTCTATGCCGTCGGCGACCTCAACTGCGACGGAACAGCCAAAGGAAGCATCAGCTACAACAACACAGGCGGAGAAGGAAAGCGCGACCCGCATAACTTCGTCAACGGCATCTGCTCCGTCTGCACCACCTACGAGGCGCCGACCCTTACCGACGGCATCTACCACATCGGCAACTGCGGACAACTCGTCAGCTTCGGCACTGTCGTCAAGGGCAACGCCGCCGTTAACGCCGTGCTCACGGCCGACATCGACCTGCAGCCCATCGACAACTTCACACCGCTGGGCTACGGCATCGGCTACACCAGCACTTTCTATGCCGGCACCTTCGACGGTCAGGGCCACCGCATCCTCAACCTCCATCTCGACCGCACCAGTGAGAGCGACTGGGGACTCGGACTGTTCTCAATGCTTGCACCAGGAGCCGTCGTGAAGAACGTCATCCTCGACGCCACCTGCTCCATCCGCGGACGCAACTACGTCGGCGGCATCGCAGGAGCCGCCAAGGGAGTCGGCACCGTCACCATCGAGAACTGCGGCAACGAGGGCACCGTGGCCTGCACCGGAGCCGACGGCTGGTACTGGAACCTCCGCGCCGGCGGCATCATCGGCAGCGCCGACGGCCGTGACGGCGACGCCATGCGACCCACCATCGTCATCAGCAACTGCTACAACACCGGCAACATAACCGGAACACTCCGTACGGCAGCCATCTGCGCAGGAGCCTTCGGCAATGTACAGATGTCAGGCTGCTACAACACCGGCCATGTCAGCGACAACAGCGCCGGCGAAACGGGAGCCCTGCTCTACGACAACATGGGTTCCGTCGTAACAGGCTGCTTCAACACCATGGCCGACGACGCCACCCGCGTAACCGATGAGCAGACCGCATCCGGCGAACTCTGCTACCTCCTCAACGGTAAAGCCGAGGGCGGCACACCATGGATGCAGGACATCGACAACGGCGGCACCCAGACAGCACATCCGGTACCCTGCGGAGAGGCCGGAGCCGTCTATGCCTTCAATGGAGCCTACACCAACACCGAGAGTGTCACGCTCGATGAAAACACCACCTACGAGCCCACGGAAAAGACCGCCGTGAACGCCACCCTCCGCTACACATTCCAAGAGGGATGGAACAGCCTCGTGCTGCCCTTCGCCACCACAGCCGCCGCACTCAAGACTGTTCTCGGCGCCACCGACGTGAAAGCCTTCACCGCCGTCACCGCTGCTGACGGCCTTGCCACGCTCTCCTTCGCCGACGCCGCCGACATCGCAGCAGCCACACCCGTCATGGTGAAGATGCCAGCCGAAGCTCCTGCCACCTTTGCCTTTGCCAACGTCAACCTGACAGCCGACGAGGCACAGACCGTCAGCCATGCCGACGGCGACATCAGCTATGACTTCAAGGGCAACTACACCGCTGACCTCGACCTCACCGACCAAGACATCTATGTCATCCTCGGCACAAAGGCCATCCACAGCGCTGCAGGAAAGAAAGCAACGGCTCATGCCTTCCGCGCATACTTCGTCAACGAGTCGGCACAGGGAGGCAGTGCCAAGTTCTCTATCCTCGACGGCGACGAGACTGGCATTGAAAGTGAAGGATTAAAAGTAAATAGTGAAAAACTCGCTCCCGTCTACAACGTGCAGGGTCAGCGCGTAGCCGACAACTACCGTGGCATCACCATAGTAAACGGTAAGAAAGTAATGAGACATGAGTAATAACCTGTTTACTTGTCAACTAACAAATTAAGTAACAAAAACAACATCCTGCCAACCTCCCACAAACCGGCAGGCACTCCCCTCCTTGAGAGGGGCAGGGGGAGGTTTCAAAAGATGAAAAAGACATATCAAACGCCCATCAGTAAGATGCAGGTGGTTGTCACGGAAGACCCCATGCTGATTGGTTCCATCAGTGACACCACGCCCACCAACGGTCTCGGCGACATCACATTCGAAAACCAAGGCAGCGACGATCTGTCGTTCTCCAAAGGCTACGTCTGGGACGAATAGTCCATCCAACCAATAATAGAATTGAGAAAGACCCGTCAGGACATCGTTTCTGGCGGGTCTTTTAATTTTTGCTGCCGTTTGACAGCATCGTCACAGAGAAGTCAGCCGATGCAGAGTATTAACTCACACTGATAAGCCTATTATCTCACACTGATAAGCCTATTATCTCACACTGATCATCGGATTATCTCACACTGATAAGCCTATTATCTCACACTGATCATCGGATTATCTCACACTGATCATCGGATTATCAGTGCTTGGTAATCACCGTTCCAAAGCCTGCCGTGTCTGTCAATAATGTCTATCGGCTATAAGAAATCGCTGCAAATGCACCGGAACTGGACATTTTTTATATTTTTCAAGCGATTTTTTTAAACGGGAAAATGAATAATAGGCTAATTTTGCAGCGTTAAACTTAAAGCATCGACATCTATGGACAACCGTAAATCCAAATCTTCAGCATCGCATGGGCAGTGGACATGGCGCCGGGAAACCGTCCTGTCCAATGTCCGTCGGTGTTTCTGTTTGTGGGCCGTGCTGGCAATAGCATGTCCCTACTGTCAGGTGGCTCTTGCCATACGCCAGCCTGTAATCATGCCTGCCGAAGGCTATGCTGCCTGGACATCGGCAGCGAGCAAGGGTGAAACATGGACTGCCGCCGACGGCAGTGTGATGACCTATGCGCGACCCGACGAATACACCCTGCTCGACGGAGCACCACAGTTCAACGTCATGGTCGCAGGACAAAGCTATGCAGGGCTATACTGTTGCAACAACCCATGGGGCGGGCGTGTCAGCTTCGGTTATTTCGACTTCGACGACGAGAAGCCGGTGGAAGTCGTCATCTCCTGCCGAAAGGAGTTGGGCGACTTTGAACTGTTGCCCGAGAATGCGGCCATCACCGACGTGGAAAAACTGACGGATAAGATTCTGCGCTTCCGCGTGACGCGCTCAAACCAGAACATCACACTCGTCACAGGCGATGACTATCGAAAAGACAATGTACTGCACCTGTTCTGCAACGACATCATCACACCGCCTGCCGTCGCCGATCCCGAGGGCTATCATTACGACCGCGACACGAAGACCTACTACTTCGGTCCCGGCTACTACGACCTCAACGAGCTCACCGCCAACGGACAGGTGGCAGCCGTGGGCGGACGCAGCATCTATGTGTCGGGCGGAGCCGTGGTATACGGTTCCTTGGGCTTCGCTGGCAACGGCAGCCGCATCTACGGCCATGGCATTGTCGTAACCAATCACGACAGCCAGCGGCAACTGTCGTGCCAGTCATCCGACGGCGGCAGCATCGAGGGCGTCATCTTCCATCGCTTCAAGGCTCGCGGATGGCAGACCACCTACACCTACTGCAAGAACCTGACCGTGAGCAACGTGAAAATCATCGCCATGCAGGGAGGCAGTTCCGACGGCATAGACCTGACGGGGTGCGACGGCATCACCTTCGACAACTGCTTCGTCAGAGCCTACGACGACTGCGTCGCCATCAAGGGGCTCGCTGCCGAGGGCACGCTGCCTGCCAACAGCCCCGCACAGCGCAACCTCACCTTCAGGCGGATGCAGCTGTGGACAGACACCAACAACGCCTTCGGCATCGGAGCAGAGACACGAGCATCGGTTTTCGAGAACATCCGCTTCGAAGACAGTGACATCCTCTTCGCATACGACGAGAAGAGTATCACCGAAGGTATGGCAGACCGCTCTGCCATCAACATCTGTGCCCTCCACGGCACCTTCTTCCGAAACATCCACTACGACAACATCCGCATCAACAGCTGCACACGACTCTTCGCCATGGGCTTTGAGGACAGCTTCTGGTATGGCAGCATCGTGGGTGACCAGTCGACAGAAGGCGACATCAGCGACGTGTACTTCTCGAACATCACCGTCAAACGCGACACGGGAACGCCCGTCAGCAACGACATCTGGCTCTACGGATGGCAGCAGCAGGGAACACCCACAAAGTATATCCACGACATCTACTTCGACAACGTCACCATCTGCGGGCAACCGCTCAAAGGATGGGACTATCAGCGGCTCAAGACCAACAACACCACCGAATGCCAGCTCGTCTACGACCTTCACTTCAACGAACGCTCTGGCATCGGGAGTCCCACCACCTCGAACGGCCACTCGAGGATGTACAACCTCCAGGGACAACGTGTCGGCGACGACTATCGTGGCATCACCATTGCAAACGGAAAGAAAGTAATGAGGAATTAGTAATTATTAATCAAAAACAATACCGTTATGAAAAAATTATTCGCATCCATCGCCCTTATGGGCATGTTCACCATGAATGCCTCCGCACAGTTTGCGGGAGGAACGGGAACAGAGAGTGATCCTTATCAGGTGGCCACTGCCGAGCAGTTGCAAGCCGTCAACGACTTCCTGTCTTCCTCGTTCGTTCAGACAGAAGACATCGACCTCACCGACATCGTGTGGAAGCCCATCGGCACCTTCACCGGCCATTACAACGGACAGGGACACATCATCAGCGGACTCACCATCGAGACCGGTGAGGACGGACTTGGAATTTTTAACCGCGTCAATGAGCCGGCAGTACTCGAGAATATCGTCGTACGCGACTGCTACATCGTCGGCAACCGCTGGAGCGGCATCCTCTGCAGCACCAACGGCAACTGGGAAGCCAAGGGCGGACTCTTCCGCAACTGCTACATCTACGACTCTTCCATCGAGGGAACAGAATGGATTGGTGCCTTCGCCGGTGTCTCCGGCGGTTCCTTTGAAGGATGCCACGCCATCAACGTCAATGTAGAAGGCTCGGGCAACGGCATCGGCGGCATCAGCGGCGACAGCGAAGCTGGCGGACACTACTGGAACTGCACCTTCTACGGAAGCATCATCGGAACGTCAATGGCAGGCGGCATCTGCGCCTTCTACAACGGCAACTGCCTCGTCGACAACTGCTTCGAAAACTGCGCCGTCTATGGCAACATCACCAGCAGCGGCGGCTGTGTGGGCGGCATCATGGCTGCTCCCAACTGGAACGTCAGCAACTCCAACGTCATCAACTGCAGCGTCTTCGCCAACATCAGCGGACCCGGCGTCGGCGGCATCGGCGGCAATGCCGTGCGCGGAAAGATGATACGCAACTACGTCACCGGCGACATCACCGCCACCGACATCTACTACCATGACAACTGGGAGGACCCGTGGAATGGCGGACTCTGTGCCGTCAACTTCAACGGTCCTATCACTGACAGCTACTTCTCAGGAACCATCACCGCCAAGGTCGACGGTGTGAAGACGGCCGGTATCTCCGGACGCAACTGGGACGGACTGCAGGTGAAAGCCTGCTACTACAACTGCGACGGTGCCACCATGGGTATGGGCGACGGCGACAACCCCGACCTCTACGAGACCTTCGGCGTCATGCCCGAGGATATGCAGACGCTCTCCACCTTCAAGTTCTCCGACATGAGCAAGTGGCAAATCGTAGAAGGACAGACCACACCGTTCTTCATCAACCAGACAGCACCGCTTACCGTCACCGAGTGTAACACCAACCGCATTGCCGGTACCGGTGAGGCCGACCTGGAACGCGTCATCGTCATCGGCAGCATGAGTGAGACCCTCCGCAACGAAGTAACGATAGAGAATGGCAGCTGGAGCATCGAACTCGGAGAAGACGATGTAGTGGCCAGCGAGACGGTCACCGTCATCGGCTTCGCCAAAGACAAGATGCCGTCGATGGTCACCAAGGCCAAGGTAGAAGACGCATCGGGCATCGCCCAAACCACTGACATCAATGCCCAAACCTCAAAGTGCTACAACCTGCAGGGTCAGCGCGTGGCCGACAACTACCGTGGCATCACGATAGTAAAAGGTAAAAAGACTCAAGTTTCGCATTCGCTCAACTTCTTTGTAGTTAAGGAGTTAAGTAGTTATCGCTTCGCTCGTCCTTTCGGACTGAAGTTAAGCCATTACTCTTTTCGCTTGTTTCTGCCTACAGTCATTTGGCTTAACTACTTAACTACTGACTACTTATCTACTTCAGAAATTACTTCTATCGGCTGCCTTCCACCACTCAGTCATTTGGCTTAACTACTTAACTACTGACTACTTATCTACTTCAGAAAGTTGAATAAAAAGATTATCAGATGAAAGTAAATCATATATTTTCTCCCCTCCCCCTTTTTCTCCCCTCCCTTGGGGAGGGGTTGGGGGTAGGCCTATTTTCTCCCCTCCCTTTGGGAGGGGTTGGGGGTAGGCCTTCAACGCTCTATAGCCGACTCGTCGCCGTCAGCATGTTTCTGATGGTCTTCATCCCCTGCCTGTGGGCCGACGGAG
>JAFSRY010000012.1 GCA_017445845.1 Prevotella sp. | reverse complement strand
TGACAGTTAAGATAATAATAAGAAAATCGCTACAAATGTAGCAAAAAACCGCGAGGTTTCACACTGGCACAACGTGAAAAGATGGGGTGGTCTCTACGTTTTTATTCTACTGGTGTAAAGGAAATGTTTTATATGGGTTTGAGATAAAAAAGGTCAGACGCACCTCAATGGTGGTCTGACCTGTATTACGTTTGAAGGAAATCGTATGTCAGCCCTTATTCTTCAGCCTCCAGAAGAAGTGCCACACACGGAAGAACGGCTCAGAGAGGGCTTCGCCTGGGAAATAGCGTACGAGGCCCATGCTGTGGCGGAGCTTCATCCAGGCTCGCCTGGGATAGATGCGCCGTTTGGAGGCATGTTCGTAGTCGTCGTTGAACTTCCCGAAGTTGCCGCCTCGCAGGATGTCGTCGAAGACGACGCGGCCAGCTTGCTCGTCGGGTTCGTCGATGAGGAATTCTTCGGGTAGTCCTAACTGCTCGTGCTCAATCCACATGATGGCCCGTGCAAAGCGTCGCAGTCCGAATGATGACAGTCGGTGTCGCAGCTCCTCACGATCGACATCGGTGGCATGACGCAACAGGTAGTAATAGTCGATGAGCTGTCGCAGTCCGATGCCTTCGTCGAAGATGTGGTGCATGATGTGGCAGAGCTGGAAGACGAGGTTGAAGTCATCCGTCGGGGTGGTGAAAGAGGCGTGTTTTGAACCCTTTGCGTCCTCCGAGGGTATCGTTTGTGGTTTTACGACATGCGACATCTGCCGTTTCTTCTCCTCGTTGAACCAGCGTTGCAGTCGTCGGTTGGCCCAGAAGTTATTGACGTAGGAAGGCATATAGTGCACTTCCACCGTCGCTCCCTTTACGGCGGGGAAGTCGATGTGCAGATAGATGGGTTCTGCCGTTGGGCATAGGGTTTTGACATAATGGGTAATCTTCTCACGACTGCCGTCAAGCCAGATGTCGATGTCGCCGGAACTGCGCAGCGACGGGTCGGGGTAGTATAGGGCGTTGCCCTGCCCCTTGAGGATGCAGTTGGGAAATCCTTCATTCAGGAAGGTTCGTGAAACGAAGGCTGTTCGCTCGTTGAGCTTGCTGTTCTGTTTCTGCGTCTTCTGGACGAGAGCCATCCATGCCAGCACATCGTCATCGGTGGGTTTGTTCACTTTAATATCGCCCAGGCGGCTCATGCCTTGCCAGCAGATGCCGACGATGGCCTGTTGTTTGGCAAATTCCTTGAGGTCGGCCCAGTTGATATTGCCGACGCCGTCGGGAATGCCGCGCGTCTCGTCAAGGCAGAAACGCAGGAAGTCAAGATATAGTAGACGTGTTGTTTCCATTTTTTAAGAAGTTAAAGAAGTTAGCTCACTAAACGACCAATCACCTTTTCTCAAAATGGGTTTTTATAATGTCCCGTCAGCTGGCGTGCATAATAGCCGAAGAAGCGCATGTCGCGGATGAAATAGCGGTGGAACAACCTGCGCGGCTCGCAGAGGAAGCGATAGAACCATTCCATGCCTAATGTGCGACAGAACTGAGGGGCCCGCTTCGATGTGCCGGCCTCGAAGTCGATGGTGGCACCCAGTGCCATCCATGCCTTTATGCCTGGCATCGTCTCCCGCCACTTCATAATCCATTTCTCTTGCTTCGGGGCTCCTACGCCCACGACGACGACATTGGCTCCGCTCTGGTTGATACGTTCGGCGATGGCCCGGCATTCATCCTCTTTCTGGTCGAAGCCCCATGAAGGAGAGAGGGCGTCGACGACGATGTTCCTACCGATGCGCTGGTTGATGCGTTCGCGGGCGCGCTGTGCCGTATCGTCCATGCCTCCCAAGAGGAAGATGCGGCAGTCGGCATCGTTGCGGTGATAGTCGCAATAGGCAGGGAAGAAGGAGCTGCCGGCAATGGCTTCGCGGATAGGGCGTCGCGTGAGCCTTGACACGAAGAAGAGCACGCGGCTGTCACACACCACCCATCGGGCTTCTTGGTAGGCATCGTAGAACGCCCGGTCGTGCTGCAGCTTCACCAGATGGTCGAGGTTCGGTGTGACGAGCACACCTTCTGTGTACTCGCGCAGCAACTCTTCTTGCGTTACGTCGTTGACCTGTATGTTCAGGATGTCAACAGTGGGTTGGGAGGATGAGGAATGAGGTTTTGTGCTTGATGTTTGAGCTTCGTTAGAAACAGTCTTTTTTTCTTTATATATATTACAGAGAAAAAGAGGGTTGCCAATCATATAGCGGCGCCACATGCGGCGCGGCTCCTTTATGAGGCGGTAGAGCCATTCCAACGAATGATCCTGCCACCATTGGGGAGCGCGCTGGCTTGTGCCGGCAAAGAAGTCGAAGACAGCACCAATCGTTCCGACATGGCAATGGATATCCAGTTCGTTCCAGTGCTGCCACGTCCACTTCTCCTGCTTCGGTGCTGTCATGCCAATCCACAATAAGTCGGGCTGAGCAGTATTGATGGCTTTGACGATGGCAGCGTTGTCTTCGTCGGAAAACTCCTTTTTATAGGGTGGTGAATAGGTGATGACTTCAAGGTGGGGGTATTGTTTGGCGGCATGTTCGACAATGAGTCGCAATACCTTCGGTGAACTGCCCATGAACATTACGCGGCCATTCTCATTTTTCCTTTCGCTATTCTCGTTGAGCCTTTGCATTTCATAGACAAAGAGGTCCCAGCCGGCACAGCGTTCCTTCGGTCGGTTTTCCATTCGTAGCCAGCGGCCTGCCTTCACGATGCTCCATCCGTCGGCTATCAGCACATCACCGCCTTGCAGAGCCGCAGCGAAGAGTTCATCCTTTTGTGCGACATTGTATGAATGTGCGTTGATGGTGTTGATGAGCAGTTTCCCCTCTGGGAGCGTTCTCAGTGCATCGCGGGTGGGTAGTAATCTCTGTTTAGTAAGGTAAAACATGTCAGGGATTTTATAGTCAGCGCTTTTGATAAAAACCGGCATACCATTGGGCAAACTGTCTTAAGCCCTCGCGCAGAGGAGTCTGGGGCTTAAAGCCGAAGTCACGTTCCAGTGCCGTGGTGTCAGCATAGGTTACAGGGACGTCGCCGGGTTGCATTGCAACAAGTTCTTTGTGGGCATTGAAGTCATAATCAGCCGGAAGGATGCCTGCTCGAAGGAGCTCTTCCTGAAGGATGGTGACAAAGTCAAGGAGGTTTTCCGGATGAGAGTTGCCGATGTTATAGACGGCATAGGGAGGCACCGGGAGTCCGTCGTCACCCACTTCTTTTTCCGGGGCATGTTGCATCACCCTTCTCACGCCTTCTACAATGTCGTCAACATAAGTAAAGTCGCGCCTGCAATTACCATAATTGAATATCTTGATGGTTTCGCCATTGACCAATTTGTTAGTGAAGCTGAAATAAGCCATGTCAGGTCGGCCGCCAGGACCATAGACGGTGAAGAAACGCAAACCTGTTGAAGGTATATTGTAGAGTTTGGAATAGGCATGAGCCAAGAGTTCGTTCGACTTCTTCGTGGCAGCATAGAGCGAGACAGGATTGTCAACCTTGTCGTCGGTCGAGTAGGGTACCTTCTTGTTTGAGCCATAGACGCTGCTACTGCTGGCATAGACGAGATGCTGGACGGGATGGTGGCGACAAGCCTCGAGAATGTTATAGAACCCGATGATGTTCGACTCGATATAGGCATCGGGATTTGTGATGCTATAGCGCACGCCAGCTTGTGCTGCAAGGTTGACCACAACGTCGAAACAATAGTCGGTAAATAATTTCTCAATGAGTTCCTTGTCGGCAAGATTGCCCTTGATAAACTGATAGTGCGGGTGTTCTGTGCTACGAAGCCGTTCTTCCTTCAGGCGTACGTCGTAGTAGTCGTTCATATTGTCTAATCCGACAATTCTCGCATCCCCATATTCCTTAAGAAGGAGCCGGACCAAGTTTGAGCCGATAAAACCGGCAGAACCCGTTACGAGGATGGACTTGCCATTGAGGTCGATGTTTGGATTGAACATATTGAGAGGATTTTATTAAATAAATGGTTCCTGTTGAGTAAAAGCCGGAAGTCAGTCTCGACGGAAGAGGTCGCGGGTATATACTTTCTCTTTCACATCATCAAGACAGCTGTCATAGCGGTTGGCGATGATAGCTTGGCTTTGCTGCTTAAACTTCCCGAGGTCGTTGACGACGAGAGAGCCGAAGAAAGTGGAGCCATCCTCAAGTGTCGGCTCGTAGATGATGACCTGGGCGCCTTTGGCCTTGATGCGCTTCATGACCCCCTGAATGCTGGACTGGCGGAAGTTGTCGGAATTGGACTTCATCGTCAGGCGGTATACACCGACGACAACATCTTTTTCTTTTGTAGAGTCGAAGCTCTCATTGGCTTCATAATAGCCGGCTTTTTTCAGGACCTGATCGGCAATGAAATCCTTACGCGTGCGGTTCGACTCGACAATGGCCGACATCATGTTCTGCGGCACATCATGGTAGTTGGCCAGCAGTTGCTTGGTGTCTTTCGGCAGACAGTAGCCGCCGTAGCCGAAGCTGGGGTTGTTGTAGTGCGTGCCGATGCGTGGGTCGAGGCCGATGCCCTGAATGATGGCCTGAGCGTCGAGGCCTTTCACCTCGGCATAGGTGTCGAGTTCGTTGAAGTAGCTCACGCGCAGGGCCAGGTAGGTATTGGCAAAGAGCTTCACCGCCTCAGCCTCCTTCATTCCCATGAAGAGGGTGGGAATGTCAGTCTTAATGGCCCCCTCTATGAGGAGGTCGGCGAAGGTGTGGGCAGCCTTCTCAAGGAATGCCGTGTCGGCAATCGTCTTGATGGCTTCGTTCTCTTCCGAGAATTCCTTCGACTCAATGAGTTTCGGGTATCCCACGATGATACGTGAGGGATAGAGGTTGTCGTAGAGAGCCTTCGACTCGCGCAGGAATTCCGGCGAGAAGAGCAGGTTCAGGCGTTTGACCCCTTTGCGTGCATACTTCACGTAGAGACTGCGGCAGTAGCCCACGGGGATGGTCGACTTGATGACCATCACCGCCTCTGGGTTCACGTCGAGTACGAGATCGATGACTTCCTCCACATGTGAGGTGTCGAAGTAGTTCTTCACCGGGTCGTAGTTCGTCGGTGCGGCGATGACCACGAAGTCAGCTTCGCTGTAAGCCTTGCGTCCGTCGAGGGTTGCCGTGAGGTTCAGAGGCTTCTCGGCGAGGTACTTCTCGATGTAATCGTCTTGTATCGGTGACTTCTTGTTGTTGATGAGGTCCACCTTTTCGGGGATTACATCCACCGCCGTTACCTGATGATGTTGCGAGAGCAGCGTGGCAAGACTCAGGCCCACATAACCTGTGCCAGCTACGGAAATCTTAATGTCTGAAAAGTTTGTCATATCTATAATGTTTGGTTTTATTCGGGGAGATTCATTCGTTTTCCAAAAATAATGACTCGTGCGATTAGAAATCTGCGTTTCCATTTTTCGTGAAGATTTTTTGAAGGACTTGATGCAGTCTTCTGTAATTTCTCGAAAGATGTGTTGATGAAGGAGGAATACTCAGGATAAAGACCGCGCTCTTTGACATCTTGAATTGCGAACCGATAAGCTGCATCTTTTTGAGGATTCACAGTTCCTAAACCTGTCGCAGACATCGTATAGCTGTTGAGATATTCTGGGAGGTTGGCTAAACGACCTACAGTTCCTAATTGTAATACCAAATCTAAATCTTGACCGCCTCGTGGTATTCGGTATCCTCCGATTTTATCAAAAGCCTCCCTTCTATACATGAGAGTGGTGTGAGCTAATGAGAAACGGCATTGAAGCAGATGGCAGATGATGCCCTCGTGGCTGGTCGGGAATTTGCGATGAGGATAGTATTTATCTTTATATTTATCATAGTGCCAAGTTCCCACGCAGGAGACCTCTGGATGTGCATCCATATAACCTACCTGCTTTTGAAGCCTTTCGGGAAGCATCATGTCATCATCATCAAGACGGGCGATATATTTTCCTGAAGATTTACTGATGCCATAATTTAGGGCAGCCCCCAGACCAGAATTATCAATTCTAAAAACAGCAATTCTTTGGTCATTAGAGATGGACCTTACGATAGGTTCTATAGGACTCTTTGATCCATCGTCAACGATGATGAATTCAAAATTGTCGAATGTTTGCTTAAGAACGGATTTTATGGCAATTGTCAGTAGCTCTTTCTCAGGGTTACAACTTGCCATTATAACAGAAACTGTCATTATTTTGGAACTTTGTAAATCTTAAGGGACCTGAAACCGCTTTGAGTGTTGTCGACACAAATATATTGGTTGTCCATACTCCAGCGGGGATGCAAGTCACAACGCTCGTCATTGAAGTATCTGAAAGGTGACCACAACTTGTCCAAAACCTTCAGTTCTTTCGTTGTAGTGTCAAACAAGAACAGATATTGGTATCTTTTCCAGCTTGGATAGGTGTCAGTCAATATCCAATGGAGATTATTAGAATAAGAGGGATGGCCATCTTCTGTCGGCAGTCCGTCAATCATTTTGGTTGAATCGTCTGTCAGACTGAGTTCCATGTAGCCTTTTCTGTTATTTGAATCTGTGGCAAAGATGAGTAATGTATTATGATCTTTCCAGCAGTAATGTGAAACGTGCCCATTATCAAAGAGGGTTTTAAGTTTCTTCGTTTTAAGGTCGTAATGAAGCAACCGTGAGACAAACTCTCCTCCTTTTACCTGCCACCGATGGATAAAGATGATGGCGTCGTCGTCAGGTGTGTATGCAACATGATTGATATAGTGTTGGCAGTTATAATAATCCTTGGCGTTGAAATCAATAACATTTTTCAACGATAAAAGTAATTGGGATGTATTATTCTGCAAATTGTTTTCCCAAACACCATCTTTTTCAGTACTCATGTCATCAACAGGATATGGATATCCGTATCCTTTAGCGTACAGGTCTAAGCGATAGAAATTTAATGAAACAAAACGAGTATGGTCGCTATTGTAAGAATATGCAGATTTGCAGAATTGTCTTTCAGGTTCAGAACCATTTATATCAACCCATTTGGTTATATATAGATTGGTAGGTTCGTCAAAACAATTATATGAAATGGTGTTTTCGTCAATCCACTGCATCATGCAGCCTTGTTGCCAGTTCCAAGTAGTAGTATGCCCGATGATTTTAACTTCTTTTGAAGCTAAGTTCATAATGCATACATCTGCCACGTCTTTTGCCTTACTACCAACCTTTATTCGTAGGAAAGTAGCATATTCGTCAGACTCGTTGATAGGAGATTTGTCATAATAGCCAAAATAACAGTGATATCCGTTCTCCTTAATCACTATAATATCGTCTTTTGTCATTCTCTGTAAATCTTTGTAGTTGTCTTTTTCAAACAAAGATTTTATAAACCTTGCATACAGAAGCCCACTTTTTAGTGTAGAGAATAAGACATTATTGCTTTTTATGAATTGTTTGATGGCACCCATAATGATTCTTGATTATGCTTTGGCGTGGTGCTTTAAGTTATAAACTTTTCTGATGTTTTCTGTTCCAATCAGCTTCTTTGTGATTTGGAAACAATACTCTTTAACGAAGAAGAATGCAGAGGAACAAAATGCTTCTCTTTTAGAAAGATATTTCTTTCGAAGTCTATACCTCTCAACAGCTCTACTTTTAATATGTTTCCATGACAGACAGTCGGAAGCACCACCTTCTCTCATAAATGAAACGACAGAATCGACAAAAAAGAAACTTATATTGCCGTCTTCATAGCATCTCCAGATGAAGTCATAATCTGCAATGTGTGGGAAGGTAAGGTCAAAAGTGCCAATCCTTTCATATACTTTTTTTGTGACAAAGACGGCAGGGTGCTGTAAAGGCATACCCTTCTTAAGCCCTTGAAGGGTTATCTCAGAGTGCATTTGGTTATAAATGATAATGCCATCTCTGACCCGGTTCAATCCGCCCGTAATAATTGCTTCTTCATTATGCTGATTTTGATAGGCACCGACTACTTTCTCTAAAGCATCAGGAGCATACCAATCATCTGAGTTTATGATTCCAATGATAATTCCTTTGGCTTTTTCAATGCCTTTGTTCATGGCATCGTAAATACCTTTGTCGGGGCCTTGGTATATTCTTAGCCTGCCATTATAAGCATTCTCATGCTTTTTGAAGATTGCAATAGTGTTGTCCGAGGAACCTCCGTCAATTATAATATGTTCCCATTTCGGATAAGTCTGTGAAAGAACAGAGGCGATAGTGTCTTCAACCGTCTTAGAACTGTTATAACAGACTGTTATGATACTGACTAATATATCTTCTTTTGGTGTCATATTACTTTTTTTATGAACTTTGCTGGATTTCCTCCCCAGATTTCTCCTGCTGGAACATCCTTTACCACAACACTGCCTGCGGCAATAATAGACTTTTCTCCAATAGTAATACCTTTCATGATGATGCATCGAGCACCGATGAAAACATTGTCTTCAATAATGATAGGCGCAGAATTTGCCTTCTTTCCATCGTTTCGCATCGCCCTTTCTTTCCAGTCAGAACTATGGAAGTTTGTATCCATAATAATAGTACCGGCCCCAATGTTTACATAATTGCCAATTTCAATGCGTTCTTTACATATTAAAGAAGTATTTGTCAAACCGCTCCATTTACCAATCTTAAGGGAACCACCTTCTAAAACTGTAATGCGGGATGCTTTTCTACCATCGACATATTTGATGCCCGAATTGCATTTGGCACCTTCGCCCAAGACAATGTTAGTAGCTTTTTGAATCTGGAGTATACATTTCCCGTTAAACCGTATGGATTTCCAGTCCTCTGATGTCGCCCCGAACAATTGAAGGTAGCTTTTAGCATACCAATTCCAAAAGGCATTGCTCGACAGTTCTGTAAGTTTCATCCATAACTTAAAAAGTAAGACAAAAGGGTATGAAAGATATCGGATAATCATGACATTTTTTGAAATATCTTAGGTAATAGATTGTTGGAGAGAATTGTAAGATCAATTTTTATAATACATTTTTAGTTTATCCACATCAGTTAGCAGTTCCCAATGTTCTTTAAACCATTCCACGCTATTGTTCCACCATTGTATTTCTTTAAGAAAGGCGATAGTTGCCTCATCATATCTATATTTGATTATTCTAGCAGGAACGCCTCCAACAATAGCATAGTCAGGTACATTTTTAGTTACAACAGAATGGGCCAGCACCACGGCACCGTCTCCAATAGAAATGCCTCCGACGAGGAATGCCCCGTCTCCAATCCAACAATCATTTCCTATTTTCACATCTACTCTATGTTGTGCATCAATTTTGCGTTTTTCGGAAAACATTTGCCTTTTTGCAAAAGTTCCTCCATTTTGGACTTTTTGAGGATTAAGTGAATAAAAACAAGGTGCTGTTGTGGCAAATGGTAATGATATGGGGTGTGTCCCACCATTAGAACACACATGTGGAGCAATAGAACAGAAGCGTCCAATGTCAGCACTTAAATGACAATTGTTGCCAATATAAGAACCATAACCAAGTCTACCGCTAAAGTAGGCATTTCGGTGTACCATATTCATCCCTTCAAAAAGAGAATCATATTTAATATGCGAACTAAAATAAAACTTACATTTGCCTTTAAGTTTTATTTTTAGCAGTAAAAAACTAACAAGGTTGGATATCATGTTTTTTTGTGAATTAAGCCCAAGATTCTTTTTGTCATCTTTTTTTTAATGAGAGTGTAGAGTATGCTTTTGCTTATCCCCCCATAAAAATAATCGTATATGGAACGATTTGGTTTATAAGAATTTTTAAATGTTTCTTTAGTGTCATAAAGAAACAAATCGTTGCCATATAGTTCCTGAAAGATATTCGTCTCGTATGGTTTGTAAGATAAAGAATAACTTTTCAGCAACTTGTACGGGCATGTCTGTCGAGTCAAATAATAACGGCGTTTTTCTCTATTATTCTTTTCTCCATAGAAGTCAACACATAATTGGTCATTAGGAACACCTAAAACTTCTGCCAAATTCTCATTTTCAAAAAAACCGTCATATTTTATGCTGGTATTTAAATGGTATTTACATTTTCGCCCGAAGAGCAATGGAACCTGAAAGAGTGTAGAACTCTCTGTGACATGTGTGCCTACGTCAGAATTATTAGTAGAGAGTGACACATATGGATAAACGAAATATTTGTTCTGCTCAATACAATAGCGAGTGTGATATTTTAACCAGGATTTAGCTGACCATCGGCAGATAGCAGATGGCAGATGAGGTTGCAAATGAAACTCTTCTTTATTGATTTCATACCATCGCATAAAATCTTGCCATTGCTTACGCATCCATACTTGTCCCCAAGATTGAGCACACTTCATTAAATAGATATCGCTGTCACATTGCAACGGAATAAAAGGGAGGCGAGTCTGGTAGTTTGTCTGAAAAGAATATAGGCTGATGCCGGCAATAGAATCATCATCATGGAATTTCTCAACGCAGGATATTACATAGTCCATAAAACTTTCTGCTACCGTTATGTCATCCTCGAGCACTACAATTGCATCATATTTTTCTAAAAATCTACCACAGCTTAGAACATGTTTTCTTAACCCCAAATTCTGTTCATGAGTAATGATTTGTAACTGGCCGTATTTCCAAGAATACGTTTTTGCATAATCTTCTATTTCGGTAGAGTCACTTTTGTCTATACTCAAAACCAGATCAACCGGTTGAGTATAGTAAGCGTGTTCCAAACATCTCAGAAGTCGCTTGACGGAATTGAGGCGATTATAAGCCACAATGCAGATGGCATAGTTCATATTTCTACTCACAATAATTACATGGGAATGTTTAACTTATCTCCAAGTACATGTTGATACTCATCGGAGAAACAATTCAATCTTCCGCCATGAGGGGTGAATGTCATCTCACCAAAAACTACTTTTGGCTTTTCATCCATGATGTCATATAAATCAACCCTAACGAAAGGAAACCCTTTTGAAAGTTGCTCTGCAATAGAAATAAGTTCTTCTAAATTTGGGGGACAGGGGACATCCTTTCTGTTAGTTTGCCTTTGATTAAAGGCAGAGGTTTCCCATGTCATTTTCTTCCATGGATGTACATTGTATAAATCCTTTGTGGCCTTGCCCTCTTCTATCTTCCTGTCATAACAAACCATGCAGCATTCAACATGTCCATTAATGCAGAAAAACTTATAATCAACTAAGGAAGAAGAAAAAGTTGAGTTGTCTGCTAATAGTTCCTCTGCCATAATTCGAGGGATAATAGTAGTATAATGGGGCTCACAAGATTTGTACCCATAAACGGTGGCAATGTGATCACTTAGCTTTTTATTTATTTCTTCTTCGTTGATAAAACGTTTGTCTTTTATAACAATGGCTGATGCGCAGTCATGAGTGCATTTTAGTACGAAGGAAGAGGGTAGAAAATCATAGTTTATGTCCGAAACACAATTCCAAATCCCGAAACATTGGGGCAAAATATCAGAAAGACCAAGTCCTTCAACATATTTGCGTACTGAATATTTATCGGTGAGCTGAGACCATGTGCTGGTATCCGTTAAAGCAGACATCCAACTGATTTTTTCGTTCAGGGTTGCAGGATGCTCCCAAGGAAAATCTCTTTTATAAATAGAATTCCAAAGAATGTTAAACGCGCGTTTTCTGTCATTTTGCAAGATGATAGGAAATCGCTCGCTTTTGTATAGAGAGCGATAGTATTTCGTCCTAATCTCTCTTAAAGGATGGAATATGTTGCGATAATCCATAAGTCTTAGTTGTTAATTTTGATGATTGCTGCCAAAAACTAAAAAAGTGGCTTTTACTTCTTCAAATTCCTGTATTTTCGCAACCTTTCTTTAAGAAAAGTTCTTTCTTCCTTATCTAATCCTAAGATATAGATTATAAGTAAAGAGAAAGTTATTGAAAGGAAAGATAACGCAGCGAGACGGTAAATTCCATCCTGCCAAAATACACAAAAAAGGATTGGGAATGCGAAGCAGACCGCAGTAACAGGCGTAATCTTAAGTATTACCTCTTTAAAGTAATTGTGTTTTGAGAGCCCAATCATGCTTTCCAGCAAGAAAAGTCGGGCAAAGAGTAAGCATAATTCCATGATAATGCAGACAATATAGCACATCTCCGCATTTGATCCCAGTGAATAGAGAAGATAAGAAATGGGGACTATAAGAAGGCTTAAACAACCACATGTTAGTTGATACTTCTTGATGTCACTGGACGCTTGCATAGAGATTATAAGAGTCGAAGACAAGGTCTGAAGTGCAGAATAAATCATAGTTAGGCGTAAAAAGACCACGGTATGATCAGGTACTGTCTTTAGCCATAAACTAAGCAAAAGAGGTGCTTCATATACTATCGGAATAGAAATGACAAGCATAAGGAAAAAAGAATATTTTGCTCCTTTGTTGACAAGTCCATACATATACTCTTTATTTCCATTTGCATAATTCTTTATGATTTGGGGCTTTAGAGCTGTGGTAAAATTAGAAACGAATTGGTGTATGGTCGTTTCAACCTGTGTGGCCAGCCCTCTTGCCGCATTCACAGCCGGTCCAAAGAATAAGTTAATTAATAAATTTAAGCCTTGCCCGCGAAACAGCCATGCTGCTGTGCCGACATAATTCCATCCGGCAAAAGTGGCCATTTCTCTCATAATGGATTTGTTATAAACGAAATGGTAATGGCTTTCGCTAAAATGGCGACCACAATAAACCCCGTATATTAGTCGTATTAAAACAGCGACAGTCAACATCAATAATGCATATATCTTAAGTTTGTCCAATGTCGCCAAGATAAGTAAGTAAGCAACCAGCAGTTTTAATAATCCCTCCATGATACCAACGTTTGCAAACGCTTTCATACGTTCATGCGCAATAATTAAAGCGTTGTACGGAACACTGAAAAGATTAATGACAAAGGTCAGCATTGAACATTGAAACACCCAATTTGCAGCACTAATACGTTCTGGTGGTATTGTCATCTTATAATTGAGGAACCAGAAACCGATGATTTCTATTGCGACAAAAACCAACAGTGCCATGATAGCTTGAATATTGATTGCTGTGCAAAAAAGAAGATTTAGTTTTTTCGTATCTCCATGGCCTAATTCGTAGGTGAGAAATCTACTGATAGATGTTGATATGGACGCAGATATTAAAGAAAACATCGTAATTAATCCAGAAACAACATTGTAGATACCATAATCTTCAATACCCAGAACGTTTAAAACCACCCTACTCGTATATAAAGATATTCCCATTAAGAATATCATCCGAATATACAAGAAAACAGTATTTTTGATAATACGTTTGTTATTTTCGGTTTCCTTTATCATTTATGGACTTTTATTAGAGGATCTTTCTATGATAGCGAAAGGCATAATAGGAAAAAATCCAAAAATACCATGGATATGGCTGTGCCAGATTTGGGTTTGTAATGCCAATGATATAAAAAACAGCAAGGATTAACCAGCGGTCGGCTTTTTTGTAGACTTGTAAACTGCGATAATGGAAAAATATCAATGCAGGCAAAATGAATAGGGTGAGTATCAGTCCATACGACAAAATCATTACGATAACGCCATTTTCAACTCCACCGGTTTCGAGCTTCTCATGGATAAACTCATAGAGGGATGGTGACCCGAACAATATGTCATTCCAGTTTAAAAACTTGTAAAAGCTGAATACTTCAATTCGGGTCATTGTGCTATCATCTGCAAGATCGTTATATAAAAGACGTCCTCCTAAATCGTGAGTTTGAAGATAATAAGACAAGTATATTAGAGATAAGAAAACGAATACAAACCAGCCCTTTCTGTTAATGCGGTTTTTACTTGTTTGATTGATTTTCTTGATAAGGGCAGGAATGAGCAGGAATGTCGAAACAATAATAGCCCAGCGGGCATTAAAGCAGAAAAGCGAAAGATAGCCCAGGGCAAATAAAATGAGTTTGCTTCTGTTAGAAAGATTGCTCGTGATAAAGAAAGACATCATTACACATACACACAATGCATTCATAAGCGGATGTCCTAATAATGCAGAACTGCGGAACTCCCAGTCGTCCATCAGCCTGTTCATTATCATTTTCTGTTCATCAGAAATCATTCTCCACTCAAAAAGGTTGATCTTGTAGTAATACTCATAAAACGAAGTAAAACATTCGGCAATAAAAAATAAAATAACAGCCAACCTGATTCCTTTAGCGCTTCTTTTGGATATACTGTTCAATGAGAAACACAGGATAGCTGGTATGATTAACATTATTGTGATATTCCTGATATAATCTTGTCCTAAAAGATATTTGAAAAATATAGCAAAAAGACCAATGAACAGAAGATTTCTTTGATGCTTTTTTATTATAAAATGACCATCTAAAGTCCTGAAGAATGCAAAGATGATTAATGGGGTGTATGCAAAAGTCACGACTTGTTCTATGCCAATAAGTTTTGCCGCAGAAGAACTCATGAAAATTGCAAAAAAACAAATGATAAAAAGAATAAAACTTTCCATCTTTTCTATATATTATTATCCTTCATGGAGCCGTAAAGGATGAACGATAAAGTACTTGAATGTCATTTTTGGAAGTACTAATAAAGAGTACTTGTTCTTGTTGGCGAATGTCTTTTTGAGCCGGCGGTGGTCTTCGCGTCCGAGTTCAAAGGTGAGGTGGCGGCTAATGGCATTTGACAGTGACCCCGAGAGGATAGTGAACATGGCTACGAAGCCTCCAACGGTATTGTATATGCCATAGTCTTCCACACCTAACGAATTCAGGATGATGCGCGAGGCGTATAGGTTGACGACTAACAAAAATAACATTTGGATGTAGAGGAACATGGTGTTCTTTGCAATCCGCTTGCTATTATCTGTATTTGTTGGCATTTGAATAATTGCTTTGGATTTGTCTGTATCTTTGCTTTTTATCGGGTTCCTGTCGGAGTTTTGTATCGTGAAGTTATGATTTTAGGTTCTTTAGCGTCTGTGCACACTCTTCCTCGTCGTGCCGGAATGGCGCAAAGGCAAAGAGTGGTGCATCGAAAACGCATTCGTGCCTAAACCGAGGGGCCGCATTAGAGATGGATGTCAGTTTTTAATGGCCTGCCATTATCTCGCAGACAGGGCGTAGTCAGCAAATAGCGTTGCAAAATTACACTATTTTTTTGAAATAAAGAAAAAAATGTAAGAAAAAGTTTCTTGGTCTGGGTAATTTGGCTGAAATGGCAGTTGCTTTTGTGGTGTAAAGTATTCATAGACAATGTGATGTGTGGGATTAGTAAAAGCGAAGAATATCCCTTTGTTTGCAATCTCTACATAACAAAAAAGCGGCTGAATTCTTAAATCTTTTAAAAACGTTGTGGAAAACTGACGGCAACTGTTTTAAATCTCTTTTTTTTTACTACCTTTGCACCCGAATTTGGAAACATTACACATTATTCAAATAACTATTACAAGTAATTATGAAGATTGAAAAAATTCACGCAAGAGAGATTTTGGATTCACGTGGTAATCCTACAGTAGAGGTTGAAGTGACGCTTGAGAACGGTGTCATGGGTCGTGCCGCTGTACCTTCTGGTGCATCGACCGGTGAGAACGAGGCTCTTGAGCTTCGCGACGGTGACAAGGGTCGTTACCTTGGCAAGGGTGTGCTGAAGGCCGTTGAGAACGTGAACACCATCATCGCTCCCGCCCTGAAGGGTGACTGCGTGTTTGGTCAGCGTGCTCTTGACCACAAGATGCTGGCTCTTGACGGCACTCCTACGAAGTCGAAGCTCGGTGCCAACGCCATCCTCGGTGTTTCTCTGGCTTGCGCTCAGGCTGCTGCCAAGGCTCTCAATGTGCCCCTCTATCGTTACATCGGTGGTGCCAATGCCTACACGCTGCCTGTTCCTATGATGAACATCGTCAATGGTGGTGCTCACTCTGCAGCTCCCATTGCCTTCCAGGAGTTCATGATTCGTCCCGTCGGTGCTTGCTGCGAGAGGGAAGCTATCCGTATGGGTGCTGAGGTGTTCCACAACCTCGCCAAGTTGCTGAAGGCCCGCGGCCTTTCTACTGCTGTCGGTGATGAGGGTGGCTATGCTCCTAACTTCAATGGCATTGAGGATGCTCTCGACACCATCGTTGAGGCTATCAAGAAGGCTGGCTATGAGCCGGGCAAGGATGTGAAGATTGCCATGGACTGCGCAGCTTCTGAGTTTGCTGTCCAGGAGAATGGCGAGTGGTTCTACGACTATCGTCAGCTGAAGAACGGTGCCCAGAAGGATCCCAACGGAAAGAAGCTCTCTGCCGACGAGCAGATTGCTTACCTCGAGGAACTCATCACGAAGTATCCTATCGATTCTATCGAGGACGGTCTTGACGAGAACGACTGGGAGAACTGGGTGAAGCTGACCGCCAAGATCGGCGACCGCTGCCAGCTTGTCGGCGACGACCTCTTCGTTACCAACACCAAGTTCCTTGAGAAGGGTATCAAGATGGGTGCTGCCAACAGCATTCTTATCAAGGTCAACCAGATTGGCTCGCTCACCGAGACTCTCGAGGCTATCGAGATGGCTCACCGTCACGGCTATACCACCGTTACTTCTCACCGTTCGGGCGAGACCGAGGACACCACGATTGCTGACATCGCCGTTGCTACCAACTCTGGTCAGATCAAGACGGGTTCGCTCAGCCGTACCGACCGTATGGCCAAGTACAACCAGCTCATCCGTATCGAGGAAGAGCTCGGTGCCGATGCCGCCTATGGCTACACCAAGCTGAAGTAAGCAAAGTGGACAGTTGATAAAGAAAAGTCCTGCCGGAATTGAATTCTTGGCAGGACTTTTTCTTTTTTTGGGGGGGTGAAATCGTTGTTGGGCTGCGCCCTGTAAGGGCAAAAGATTTCGTTCATGTGTTTCTGTTGCCCTTACAGGGCGTATTCTCTGGCAACTTCCATACCCAGGGCGTTCAATGGTCTTTACACCCCCTTCGTTTCCCCCGTTTCGCGGGGGACGGAAACCCTGGGCTATAAGCTTTTGGCCTTTGACTTTCCCTTCGGCCGTCGACCTTTGGTTCAGGCCGTTTTCCTTACTTGCGAAAGTTGAGTCAATAATTGAAAAACAATTTGTAGGATTTCTGCATGTGAGCGCACTTCCTCATTTAGGCACACCTTCTCACAATTCGTCACAAATCTTTCATGGAAATGGTTGGATTTCATCCGACCTTTTGACTTTGTCTTCCTCTGTCGCGACTCGCCAAGGCAGACATCAAGCAAGCTTGGTCTTCTCTTATGGCTTAACGAAAACGTTTTGATGTCGTAGGCATTAGGCAGAGATTATGAGCCCAATGATGCCTTTTGGCAGGCACGATTGTATGTATCGAAAAAGTAAAATAGCCTATTTTACCGACCAAAATAGGCTATTTTACTGACCAAAATAAGCTATTTTACTTTGCAAAATAGGCTATTTTACCGACCAAAATAGGCTATTTTACTTTAAGAAGTCTTAGTGTCTGACTTGTCGATGGGCTTTGTCGGCACTGCCGAAAGGCTTTATCTGCAGAGTCGAAAGGCTGAAATGCGATGAAGAATGCTATGAGAAGGCGGTAAGAAGTCTTTCGCACATGCGAAGCGAAGGCCGACGAAGTCAGAGTTGAGTAAAAAAATTGCTGTCCAGTAAAACGTTGAAGCAAAGGGCCGTTTTAGCGGACAGCAATATTAAAGAATAAGCCTTGTCGTTTCTGATGTAGCGTCAAGTGGTCTTCTTATTGGTCAGTTTCTTTTATCCATACTTTCATTTTGGAGGCCTCTCGGTTGTCCCAGGCGTAGTAGGGGATGAGGCGAAGCAGCTGCCGGCCGTTGTCGGCGGTGATGCCGGTGATGCCATTGAGGATGCCGCCGAGTTGACGGAGCGTGAAGCGGGTGGCGGGGGTGAGCTGGAAGTCGTCGAAGGAACCGCCGTTGTCGATGGCTTCGGCACAGTAGACAAGGGGACCGCGCTGGATGGCCTGCATCCCTTCGTCTTCTTTTACGCGCGGGTCTGCACTGACGCGTTCTACGGGCATTGTCATGCGGAGTTGTACCTCGTCACCCTGTCTCCAGTTGCGGTTGATGACGGCATAGCCTTTGTCTTCTGAGAAGGCTTTGACGGGTTTTCCGTTGACAGCGATGGTGAAGTCTTTGCACCAGCCGGGTATGCGCAGTCGCAAGTCTTTCTTTCCGAAAGCCTTCCTGAACGTAAGGTTCACGCTGCCGTCCCAGGGATATTGAGTCTTCATGACGACAGGGGTGCTCTGTCCGTCGATTTTGACTGACGACTCGTTGCCGACGTATAGGTTCACCCACAGGGCATCATTGCTGGTGCCATAGATGTAGTTGCCGATGCTGGGCAGGAATCGTGTGATGTTGCTGGGGCAGCAGGCACATCCGAACCACTCCTGCCGGTGGTGATTACCCGCCGACTCCAAGGGGTTGACGTAGAAGAAGCGGTCGCCACGCAGGTTGATGCCAGCGAGGACACCATTATACATGGCCCTTTCGAGGATGTCGATGTATTTGGCATCGCCGGTGAACTGGTTCATTCGGTAGTTCCAGAGCACCATTCCGATGGAGGCACAAGTCTCGCAGTAGGCCGTTGCATTGGGCAGGCTGTAGTCGTCGGAAAACCCTTCGTTGGTGGCGGTCTGTCCGATGCCTCCTGTGATATACATGTTGCGGTCGACGACATCGTGCCACAGTTCGTCGAGGGTCTCGATGTATCCGGTCTCCTTATAGGCTGTCATGTCGGCCATTCCGCAGAAGAGATACATGAGTCTGACGGCATGTCCGCTGATGCTCTTCAGGTCGCGCACGGGCACGAGGTCCTGATAGTAGTTGGTGCTCCAATGACCGTCTGGTCTGAAGCCGTGCCCGTGTCCACGCTCTTCAAGCAGCCAGTAGGCGAAGTCAAGGTATTTCTCCTCACCCGTCGTCTCGTATAGCTTCACCAGGGCAAGCTCAATCTCTTCGTGTCCGGGTACCCAGTGTCGCTTGCCGGGTCCGAAGATTGTCATCATGTGGTCTGCCATGCGCTGACATACTTTGAGTAGCTTGTCCTTTCCCGTGGCATGATAGTAGGCCACAGCCGCCTCTATCATGTGGCCGGCACAGTACATCTCGTGCTTGTCCATGTCAGTCCATCGCTTGTCCAGGCCCGTGAGGGTGAAGTAGGTATTGATGTATCCGTCGTTGAGTTGGGCTTTGGCAAAGATGTCAATCCATTCGTCGGCCTTGGCTTCTATCTGCTTGTCGGGGTGGTTGATGAGGCTATATGCCATGCCCTCGAGGGCTTTGTAGACATCGCTGTCGTCGAAGAAGATACCCGAGTGTTTGCCATTTCCGCGAGCCACGTTGATGTAGTTGCGGATGCGGTCGGTCTGGTTCTCAATCTGGTCGATGCAGACGGGCTGCGTCGTGGTGACGTGGCGTTCGAGTCGCGGAGCCCAGAAGTCGTCGGTGATTTTTACTTGCGAGAAGTCCACTTGTCGTACAGCTTTCTCGGCATTCTGTGCCTGCGCCGTGGCCGTCAGGGCCAGCAGCGTCATGGTAATGATGGTCTTGCACTTCATATTAGGCAGTATGTTAAAAGAAGTTGAAAAAGTAATAAAGAGTTTTCCTTCATTGATGTCTTGGCATTACGATCAGTATTATCGTATCAGGCTGAGCCGTTGGGCATCCGTGGCCTCGGGAATAACGACCTTCAGGTGGGCGATGATGCGCTGCAGCGACTCTTCCGGTGTTCGTTCGCAACAGCAGTGCCCGCGCCCATAAAGTTGTTCGGGTGTTGTCAGCAGCGACCATCCCCAGCCGTATTCGTGTCCGTGGCGGTCGGTAGGGTAGACGAAGTCTTCGGTGACGATGCGGCAGGCCATCTGCAGGCGTGTGACGTAGGCATCGAAGCGGCTTCGCATTTTCGGTCCGTTGAATCCGCAGGCTGCGCGCAGCTCGCGAGTGATCATGCTGCCGTTTTCGCTGAGCACGGCGAGGATGGCCTCTTCGATTGAGCCTTCCTCCGGCTCGGGATGGACGCTCCGGCGGTAGTTGCAGAAGTCGGGCCACCAGTTGCGGGTGATGAAGCCCGCCTTCGAAGCGAAGAATTTTCCGTAGCAGACGTGCCCTTCTGTGACGATGGGGCCTTTCCATTTCCACAGGGGCCAGTCCCATCCGCCGTCGGGAAAGGTGACGTAGCGGCATTCGTCGTCGACGATGTCCTCGGCCGAGAAGCCTGCAATGTCACTGGAGAGCAATGGCAGGAACCCGACATGGTCGATATACTCCATCAGTTCGGGGCAGCTGTGAATTTCGTTTTTCATACGCTTTCATTGAGAGCCTTTTCATGTGCAAAGGTAAGAAGAAAAAGTGAAAAGGTGAAAAATTAAAAGGGTAAAAAAGTGAAAAGATGAAAAAAATAAAGGGTAAAAATGGGCCTTTGCGAACAAAAGCAAACTTATTTTCTTGCATATTCCAAGGATAATGACTACCTTTGCAGCCGAAAAGTCCGTGTGGACGGCCCTCTGCGGCAATGTTTTTTGCGGGGGCTTCACGACTGATAGACGAAGATAATACACATTATTAATAATAAAGAAGGAAAAGATGAAACTAAGACATTTTATCATGACGCTGCTCTTGGCAGTGGTGTCGTTGGCGCAGGCACAGATGATGCCGCCCGTGCCTGTCGATCCCGACGTGCGCATCGGTAAGCTGGAGAACGGACTGACCTACTACATCCGTCATAACAACTGGCCGGAACACCGTGCCAACTTCTACATCGCCCAGAAGGTTGGCTCTATTCAGGAAGAAGAGAGTCAGCGCGGTCTGGCCCATTTCCTTGAGCACATGGCTTTCAACGGCTCCGACAATTTCAAGGGCAACGGACTTATTGAATACCTGCGCTCCATCGGCGTGGAGTTCGGCCGCGACCTGAACGCCTACACGTCGATTGACCAGACGGTTTATAATATCGACAATGTGCCCACGACGAACCAGGCTTCCCTCGACTCATGCCTGCTCATCCTGCGCGACTGGTCGACCGGGCTGACCCTCGACCCCGAAGAGATTGACAAGGAGCGTGGTGTCATCCACGAAGAGTGGCGCCTGCGCACATCAGCCTCGAGCCGAATGTTCGAGCGCAACCTGCCAGCCCTCTATCCCGGCTCTAAGTATGGCGTGCGCTACCCCATCGGACTGATGGAGGTCGTCGACAACTTCAAACCGAAGGAACTCCGCGACTACTATGAGAAGTGGTACCATCCCTCCAATCAGGGACTCATCATCGTGGGTGATGTCGATGTCGACCACACAGAAGCGATGATCAAGCAGCTCTTCTCCGAGATCAAGAATCCTGAGAATGCACAGCCCGTCGTTGATGAGCCCGTGCCCGACACTGCCGACCCCATCATCATCATCGACAAGGACAAGGAGATGACTCAGAGTGCCGTCGACATCATGTTTAAAGGCGACCCTATCCCAGCTGAAATGAAAGAGCAGATGGGCGTAGGCTATGTGCTGACGAAGTATCTGATCAATGCTGCCGTCGGTATGCTCAACCAGCGTCTCGGTGAGGCTGCCCAAGAGCCCGACTGTCCCTTCAACTCGGCCGATGCCAGCTATGGCAACTATATCTTTGCCAAGACCAAGGATGCCTTCGACCTGTCAGCCATGCCAAAGGACATCAGCCAGACCGCCGCATCGGTGAAAGCCCTCATGAAGGAAGCCCGCAAGGCTGCCGAGTTCGGTTTCACCGCCACCGAATACGACCGCTACAAGGAAAACTACCTGAGTCAGCTCGAGAAACAATATTCCAACAAAGACAAGCGCTATAACAGCCAGTTCTATGTGCAGTGCCGCGAGCACTTCCTCGAGAACGAGCCTCTGCCCTCCATCGACTTCACTTATCAGACCATGAAGATGATGGTGCCCCAGTTGCCCGTAGAGGCCGTCAACCAGATGATGGCCGAACTGCTGCCGAAGAACGACTCCAACCTCGTCGTCATCTCGTTCAATAACGAAGCCGAAGGCAATGTCTATCCCACCAAGGAGCAGCTGCTGCAGGCCATTGCCGAGGCTCGCTCGGAACAGGTGGAAGCCTTCGTCGACAACGTTAAGAACGAGCCGCTGCTTGCCACCCTGCCCAAGCCCGGCAAGATTAAGAAGGAAGTGAAGAACGAGCAGTTCGGCTACACCGAGCTCTACCTCTCCAACGGCACGAAGGTGACGCTGTTGCCCACCGACTATAAGAAAGACCAGGTCATCCTCGACGGTGAAGGTCCGGGCGCACAGGGACTCTACGGTGAGAAAGACTTCGCCAACCTGCAGCTCTTCGACAATGTCATCGGCATCAGCGGCCTCGGCAACTTCACCTCCACCGAGCTCTCGAAGGCCCTCGCCGGAAAGATTGCCAATGCCAACCTGACGATGGGTCAGCAGTATATGGGCATCGACGGCAATGCCACGCCGAAAGATGTGGAGACCATGTTGCAGATGATGTATCTCTACTTCACCAATATCAATAAAGACCAGAAGTCGTATGACAACCTCATGAGCCAGCTCGAGGTGCAGCTCAAGAACCGCGACCTCACACCCGAGGTAGCCCTGAGCGACTCGCTCACCGCAACCCTATACGGTCACAACCCGCGCATGGAGCCCATGACTGTCGACCTGCTGAAGAAAGTCGACTACGACCGCATCCTGCAGATTGCCCGTGAGCGCACCGCTTCTGCCAAGGAGTGGAACTTCCGCATCATCGGTAACTTCAACGTCGACAGCATCAAACCCCTCGTTTGCCGCTACATCGGTGGCCTGCCCGCCAAGAAGAAAGCTGTCCACAGCGAGCGCGTGCAGAACATGGTCGACGGTAAGGTGAAGAACATCTTCCGCCGAAAGATGGAAACGCCGAAGTCCACCGCCTACATCATCTGGCATAACAACGACATGCCTTATACCCTGGAGAATGCCACCTATGCCAACATGGCCGGTCAGGTGCTCTCAATGGTCTACCTGAAGAAGATCCGTGAGGAAGCCAGCGCCGCCTATACCGTGGGTGCACAGGGCTCGGCAAGCATCGCCGATGACTTCCATCAGGTGACACTCTTCGCCTACTGTCCCATGAAGCCCGAGAAACAAGAGGAGGCCGTCCGCATCCTGTCTTCCGAAGTGCCCGCACTGGCAGAGAGCTGCGACACCGACATGCTGGCACAGGTGAAAGAAGTCTTGCTCAAGCAGGCCGACGATGCTGCCAAGACCAACCACTACTGGAACAGTGTTCTGCAGCGCTACCAGAAGTACGGCATCGACACCCACACCAACTACAAGAAGATTGTCAGTGAGGCAAAGCCTGAGCATATCGTCAAGTTCATGCGCGAATTCCTTAAGGCCGACAACAAAGTCGCTGTCATCATGCTGCCCGAGGAATAGAGCCCCACTTCCTTCTCAAGGGAGGGGTCTGAATGAGAAATGAGAAACGAGGAATGGTTGTCAGCGAATCGACAGGTCATTCCTCGTTTCTTTTTTCTCCTTGCTAATATGAAATCCTTTTTCATGGTGTCGTAAAGTTGTAAAAGTATGGTTTTCGGGGTCCAAAAGACAGAAAAAGGTCATTTTCTTGCACAAAACGAGGTTGTTTGTGCATAGGAAAGTGCTTTTTTTGGCTAAATATTTGCGTAATTGAAAGAAAATTTGTTCCTTTGCACCCGATTTTGGAATACAATGCACTTTGGGAGTCTTTTTTTCCATCGGGAAGGGAGGCTTTGGGGGTGCTACGAAAATATTTTATTAAATAGTATTATAAACATTTAAAAAAGAAGATTATGTCAGAAATTGAAAGCAAAGTTGTAGAAATTATCGTAGACAAACTTGGTGTAGAAGAAGCTGAGGTAAAGCCCGAAGCAAGCTTCACAAACGACCTTGGTGCCGACTCTCTCGACACTGTTGAGCTCATCATGGACTTTGAGAAGGCCTTCGACATCGAAATCCCCGACAGCGATGCTGAGAGCATTTCGACCGTTGGCGACGCTATTGCCTACATCGAGGAGCACAAGAAATAATATTTTTGGAGGTCCCAGAAGCCCCATCCCCTGTCCCTCCCGAGGGAGGGGAGTCATTACTCCTTCCCCTCGGGGGATGGAAGGGATGGGGGCTTCTGGGATTCATTTTAATAAAAAGATATGGAATTAAAAAGAGTCGTAGTAACAGGATTAGGTGCCGTCACACCCTTGGGCAACAACGTTGAGGAAACGTGGAAAAACCTGTTGGAAGGAAAGAGCGGTGCTGCGCCTATTACAAGTTTTGATACTGCAAACTTTAAGACACAATTTGCCTGTGAGGTGAAAGACCTCGATGTCAGTGCCTACATCGACCGTAAGGAAGCCCGTAAAATCGACCGCTACACCCAGCTGGCCATGATTAGTGCCATGCAGGGCGTGAAAGATGCAGGCATCGACCTTGACACTGTCGACAAGAACCGCATAGGTGTTGTCTACGGAGTGGGTATCGGTGGTATCAAGACTTTCGAAGACGAAGTCATTTACTACGGTCAACACATTGAAAACGGTCCGAAGTTCTCTCCCTTCTTCATTCCGAAGATGATAGCCGACATTGCCTCAGGTCACATCTCAATACATTTTGGTTTCCACGGGCCGAACTATACGACGACGTCTGCCTGTGCTTCGTCGAGCAATGCCGTTGCCGATGCCTTCAACCTGATTCGTCTGGGCAAGGCTAATATCATGGTGACGGGCGGTGCCGAGGCTGCCATCACTCCTTGTGGTGTCGGCGGGTTTAATGCCATGCACGCCCTCTCTACTCGCAATGACGATCCCGAGAAGGCCAGCCGTCCCTTCAGTGCCTCGCGCGATGGATTTATCATGGCCGAAGGTGCAGGATGCCTCATCCTTGAGGAACTCGAACATGCCAAGGCTCGTGGCGCCAAGATCTATGCCGAGATGGTGGGCGAGGGCATGAGTGCCGATGCCTATCACATCACGGCCAGCCATCCCGAAGGTCTCGGAGCCAAGCTCGTCATGCAGAATGCTCTCGAAGATGCCGGACTGCAGCCCGAGGACATCGACTACATCAATGTCCACGGTACGTCAACTCCTGTTGGTGACATCTCTGAGGCCAAGGCCATCAAGGATGTATTCGGCGAGGCTGCCTACAAGCTCAACATCTCGTCGACGAAGTCGATGACGGGTCACATGCTCGGAGCTGCTGGTGCTGTTGAGGCTATGGTTGCTGTATTGTCGGTTCAGAACGATATCGTTCCTCCGACAATCAACCATGAGGATGGCGACGAAGATCCGGAGATTGACTATCGTCTCAACTTCACATTCAACAAGGCCCAGAAACGTCAGGTTCGAGCTGCCATCAGCAACACCTTCGGTTTTGGCGGACACAACGCATGTGTCGTATTTAAGAAGTATGCAGAGTAATTTCATTGATAGACTGAAGCTCCCGTTCCGAAAGGAAAAGGAGCTTCTTTTGTCTTTGTATAAGATATTAGGGTTCTATCCTCACGAGCTTAGCTACTACAAGCAGGCACTGATGCACAAGAGCGTCATGCACCGCAACAGCAAGGGAAAGCCCATCAACAATGAGCGCCTGGAGTTTCTGGGCGATGCCATCCTCGATGCCATCGTGGGTGACATTGTCTATCAGCACTTTCCCGGCAAGAAAGAAGGCTTTCTGACCAACACCCGTAGCAAGCTCGTGCAGCGCGACACCTTAGGCAAGCTCGCCAATGAGATGGGGCTCACGGAACTCGTCATCTCCAATGGTAAGGGTTTGGCGCACAACAGCTATATGGGTGGCAATGCGTTCGAAGCCCTCGTCGGCGCTGTCTACCTTGACCGTGGCTATGATGCCTGCATGATGTTTATGCAGAAGCGCATCCTGGCTCAGATGATCAATATCGACAAGGTAGCCTACAAGGAAGTGAACTTTAAGTCGAAGCTCATTGAGTGGACGCAAAAGAACCGTGTGAACCTCGACTTCCAGTTGGTCAGCCAAAGCAAAGAGCCCGACAGCAGCAGTCCTGTCTTTAAGTTCAAAGTGATGCTCGAGGGTGTGGAAGGCTGTGAAGGTACCGGCTATTCGAAAAAGGAAAGTCAGCAGAATGCCGCCAAGCTCACATTGGAAAAACTGAAGAAAGACCCTGCATTCATCGATAGTGTGTTTGCCGCCAAGACCGACCGTACGAAGATGGAAGAAGAACCCGTGCTGAATGTTCCCGACACGGAAGAGAAGGACGACTTTATCATTTCCCAATCGGAGAAGCCTGCCCGTTCTGAGCAGTCGGGGATTTTTGATAATGCCGGGCATACCGATTACTCTGAGCGTTCCCGTCATTCTGACGATACCGACCCATCTCCAGCCTCAGACGATTTTGACCTGAGTGACATCAAGGGCGGGCCCATGAGTCGGGAAGAAATCATCGCAGCAGCCGAAGCCGCAGCGTTTGCCGGACAAAAAGAAAACTAGACAGCTATGAAGACAAAGGTATTAGTCATTATCGCAGCATGGTGCGCAGCATTTGCAGGAGTCGGAAAGACTTACGCCGCCGCTGACACATATTCAAAACTCTTTTCCGACACTTATGCCGGAAAGGCAGACACCCTGACAACGTGTCTTATCAGTCAGTTTATGAATGTTTCAAAGGGGACATTCTTTGCCATTCCCCGCGACCGTCCCGACCGAGTCTCCGCCAGTACTTATATATATTGGCAGCAGGCACATGCAATGGATGTGGTGATCTATGCCTATGAGCGTCTGTTGGAAACCAAGCCTTCTCTGGCGGCAACTTATAAGCGTTACATGGAGGCATGGTATAAGAACCATGCCAATAACTGGTATCACGACAGCAACGACCCGACGGGTTTCCTCAATGAGTTTACCGATGACATGTGTTGGATATGTCTGACGCTCATCCACATGGGAGAGGCGCTGGAAGATACCAAATATACCGAAATGGCCAAGACCATCTTCGACAGCTATGTCGTTCCTCGTGGCTGGACCGACGACGAAGACTATTGGGGCTTGCCATGGAAGTCTAACGACAAGGGCCGTAACGCCTGCACCAATGCCCCTGGTTGTCTGGTGGCAGCCCGTCTGTATACCTATACCGGCGACAAGAGCTATCTCGACATTGCCATTGAACTGTATGACTTCTGGACGCATGTGATGTCAGTCGAACTGAATAACGACGGTCGCGTGGAAGACCCTCCCCTTACCTATACGCAGGGAACCTTCGGCGAAGCTTGCCGCCAGCTCTATCATATCACTGGCGAACAGAAGTATATGGCGATGGCACAGAAAGTCATCTGGTATGCCTGCTCAAGCGGTCGCTGTGTAGACAGGGGCATCCTCCGCAGTGAAGGCGAGTCGATGGACCAGAGCCTCTTTAAGGCTGTCCTCATTCCCTATGCCGTCAATCTGGTTCTCGATGAGGCCTGCCGCTCGACGTATCGCACGAACATCACGAAGTTCCTCATCAAGAATGCCGATACGTTGTGGGAAAACCTTTTCGTCGAAGACTATCCGAAAATATATTGCAACTACTATTGGGCCGAGCCTATCGACCAGACTAAAGTGCCGTCGATGGGAGCAATGGCCAGTGGAGCGTCCCTCATAGAGAATGTTGCCCGTATGGCACGGGGCTTCAATGTGGGGACGGGCATCAGAGACGTCGTGCAGACAGTTTCCGACGGTGGTGCAGTCTATGACCTGCAAGGCCGTCTGGTTATGCGTGACACCTCTGCCATCGGGCTGTTGCAGCCTGGGCTCTATGTGGTCAATGGCCGAAAAGTAAATATCAAATGAGTGTAACAAGTATTGTAAACAAGCTTTTTACCGGTCGTCAGAAAGAATACGAACGATACAATGTTGCTGCCGAGGAGTTGCAGCATAAGGTGATGCGCCACTTGTTGAAGCGTGCCCGCGACACCGAGTATGGCCATCGTTGCCATTTTCAAGAGATTCGTAACTATGACGAATTCGCTCGCCTCATTCCCATCAATACCTATGAAGAACTGAAAGGCGACATCGACCGCATGAGGCACGGAGAGGCTAATATCCTTTGGCCCGGACAGGTCAAGTGGTATGCCAAGTCATCGGGTACCACCAATGACAAGTCGAAGTTCATCCCTGTCACGAAAGAAGGTCTCAACCATATCCATTATGCCGGCGGCACGGATACCGTCGTCACCTACCTGCGTAATAATCCCCACAGCAGGATTCTCGACGGCAAAGGACTCATCCTCGGTGGCAGCCATTCGCCCAACTATAATGTGGCGGGCAGTCTGGTGGGTGATCTCAGTGCCATTCTTATTGAGAACATCAATCCTTTAGTCAACTTCGTAAGGGCGCCGAAAAAGGAGATTGCCCTTCTGAGCGACTTTGAAGTAAAGCGCGACCGAATCGCACAAGCCACCCTCCACCGTAACATCACCAATCTGTCGGGAGTACCCTCGTGGATGCTGTCGGTGTTGGTAAGGGTGTTGGAACTCTCGGGAAAGGAGACGCTCGACGAGGTATGGCCCAATCTTGAGGTCTTCTTCCATGGCGGCATCTCCTTTAATCCCTACCGTCACCAGTATGAGCAAATCATCCGCAAGAGCGACATGCAGTATATGGAGACCTATAATGCTTCAGAAGGTTTCTTCGGCATTCAGGACGACCCCAATGACCATTCGCTGCTGTTGATGATAGACTATGACATCTTCTATGAGTTCATTCCGATGGACCAGATAGAAGAGGAACATCCGACGGTGGTGCCGCTTGAAGGTGTCGAGCTGGACAAGAACTATGCCATGCTGATTTCCACTTCCTGCGGTCTGTGGCGATATATGATTGGTGACACCGTGAAGTTCACCTCGCGCAATCCCTACAAGTTTGTCATTACGGGCCGGACGAAGTATTTCATCAATGCCTTCGGTGAAGAACTCATCATGGACAATGCCGAGAAAGGACTGGCCTATGCCTGTGAACAGACAGGGGCAGAGGTGCTGGAATATACCGCCGCGCCTGTCTATATGGATGAACACGCCAAGTGCCGCCATCAGTGGCTCATCGAGTTCGGCCGCAACCCCGTCAGTATAGAAGACTTTGCACTCATCCTCGACAAGAAGCTTCAGGAACTCAACAGCGACTACGAAGCCAAGCGTTACCATAACGTCACCCTCCAGCATCTGGAGGTGGTGCCGGCCCGTCGAGGCCTCTTCAACGACTGGCTGAAGTCGAAGGGCAAGCTCGGCGGACAACATAAGATACCCCGTCTCTCCAACAGTCGGAAGAATATCGAGGAGATGCTGGCGTTGAATGGGAAATGAGGAATGAGAAATGAGGAATGAGGAAAATGAGAATTGAACAGGCTGCGAACCGTCAGTCACTCCCTTCCTTGGGAGGGGCCGGTGGAGGTTTCTGGGGATGGGTCTTGCTCCTCATCCTTGCTTCCTGTGCCCGTATGGGTAATCCCGATGGAGGCTGGTTTGACGAAACGCCGCCAAAAGTCATCGGCAGTCTGCCTGCCGACAAGTCGACCGGTATCGACCAACGTAAGATTTTCATTAACTTCAGCGAATATATCAAGATTGACAATCCTTCGGAAAACGTCATCATCTCGCCGCCTCAGATTGAGCAGCCCGAGATAAAGGCGCAGGGCAAGCGCATCGTGGTAGAGCTGAAAGACTCGCTGAAGGAAAATACCACCTATACCATCGACTTCAGCGATGCCATCACCGACAACAACGAGGGCAATCCTCTCGGCAACTACACTTATACGTTCTCTACCGGCAATGTCATCGACACGCTGGAAGTCTCCGGCTATGTCCTTGAAGCCGAGAACCTTGAACCCATCAAAGGCATACAGGTGGGACTCTATAAGTTCTCGTCCGACTCCCTGACAGAGGCTGCCGACACCCTCTTCACGACGACCCCTTTCCTTCGCGTCTCACGCACTGACAGCCGCGGCCATTTCACCATCAAGGGCATCGCACCGGGCTGCTATCGTATTTATGCCTTACAGGATGCCGACGGCAACTACATGAAGAACCAGAAGAGTGAGAAGCTGGCATGGAACGACGAAATCATCGAGCCGACCTTCAAAAGTGACTTCCGGCAGGATACCGTCTGGCGCGACTCGCTGCGCATCGAAAACATCCACAGAGTCTCCTATACCCATTTCTTGCCGGATCATATCACGCTGCGGGCTTTCTCCGAAGTCCTTACCGACCGTTATCTGCTCAAGACCGAACGCCAGCAGCCCAACCTGCTCAGCGTCTTTTTCAGTTATGGTTCCGATACGCTGCCCTCGTTCCGTGGGTTGAATTTCGACGATCGCGAAGCCTTCGTCATTGAGACCTCCTTGAAAAAAGACACGCTGAACTATTGGCTGCGCGATACCCTTCTGGTCAATACCGACACCCTCGAGGTCGAGATGACCTATTATGCCACCGACACCCTGGGCAACCTTGCCTTGCAGACGGATACCATCCCCTTCATCGCCAAGCAGTCTTACGAGAAGCGCCAGCGTGACGCGGCGAAAGCCCTTGAGGACTGGAAGAAGGCAGAAGAGAAAAAACGGAAGAAGGGTCAGCCCTACGACACCATTCCCCCGACACCGAATCTGGAGATGAAACTCTCAGCCCCGTCATCGCTCGACCCCGACAAGAACATCTCGATTTCTTTTGCCACTCCGTTGGCAAAGCTCGATACTGCAGCCATCCACCTCTATGCCAAGCACGACACCCTTTGGTATGCGTCGCGCTTTAAGGTCGATACCCTGCGCACCCAACTGCAGACGCAGTATGTCATCCGGGGCGAGTGGCGGCCGGAGGTTGAATACAGTCTCGAGTTCGACTCGCTTGCCTTTACCGACATCTACGGTCTTTCCACCGACAAAAAGAAGATTGGCTTCAAGGTGAAAAGCCTTGATGAATATGCCACGATGCTGTTCACCATCAACGGTTTCAGCGGCCGTCCGCTTGTCGTTCAGTTGCTCGACCAGTCGGACAAGGTGCAGAAGGAGACGCGTACTGACAACGGAGTGGCAGAGTTCTATTATGTAGAGCCCAAGAAGTATTTCCTCCGCATGTTTGTCGATGAAAACGGCAATGGCATCTGGGACACCGGCGACTACGACCTGCGCCGGCAGGCAGAGCCTGTCTATTATTATTCCGAGGAGATAGAGTGCCGGGCCAAATGGGACTTCACCCAGACATGGAGCCCGCTGCTGTCACCCCTCTACCGTCAGAAGCCTGCTGCCCTCGTCAAGCAGAAAGGGGAAAAGAAACGGACGGTGAAGAGTCGCAATGCCGACCGTGCCAACCAGAAGGGCATTCCGTTGAGCGAGATTCCAACTGAATATTGATGGTCTTTGGCTGTCGTTTTTTAGTCAAAGACGACCTCTAAAGAAATATAATTTATGTCATTGTTTTTCTTTAGTCAGTATTTTTTTTGTATTTTTGCACACAGATTTAAATAAGTTAGCGCAGCAATGAAGAATTTTTTGATAGCAATAGCCGTAGCCATGATATCTGTGGCGGCCGCGGCACAGGTCGTAGACCCCGTGCAGTTTTCCTCTCAGGTGAAGGTCTCCGACGATGGAACGGGCGAGCTGCTCTTCGAGGGAACCATCGCCAATGGTTGGCATGTCTATTCTACCAACCTCAACGATGCCGGTCCTATCGAGGCCGAACTGACGGTGAACAGCATCGACGGGATGGAACTCGTCGGACCGCTGAAGCCTCGCGGCAAGGTCATCGAACAGTTCGAAGAAATGTTTGGGGCTGTCGTGAAGTACTTTGAGCATCGGGCTACATTTGTGCAAAAGGTGAAGTTCACCAAGCCCAGCTATAAGATAGACTGTTATCTTCAGTACGGTGCCTGCAACGACCAGATGTGTCTGCCGCCGCAAGAGGCACTGTTGGTGGCCGTGGGGACCGCCCCTGCCAACTCCCAATCCACTCAGAAAGAGGCACAACCCGAAAGCCGGCAATCAGCGACCACCACTACCCCCCTTGCGGATAGTCAGGCAGGAGCTCCCACTGACAGCGTGCAGCCAGACAGCACTTCGTCCCCCCTTGGGGAGATGATGGGAGTGGGGCTTGGCGACGGCCATGTTTCGTTTGCTCCTTCCTATGCCGCCGAGTTGCGTGCCCTGGGCGGTTCGGCAGCCACCGACCTTGCCGGCCGTTCGCTTTGGAGCATCTTCCTGTTGGGCTTCATCGGAGGACTGTTGGCATTGGTGATGCCTTGCATTTGGCCCATCATCCCGATGACGGTGAGCTTCTTCCTGAAACGCGCCCGCGGCGACCGCCGGCAGGGCATCAGCGATGCCTGCACCTACGGGCTCTCCATCATCGTCATCTATCTGTTGCTGGGACTGGCAGTGACGGCACTCTTCGGACCGAGCACCCTCAACGACCTCTCGACGAATGCCGTCTTCAACGTGTTCCTCTTCCTGTTGTTGGTCGTCTTCGCACTGTCCTTCTTCGGATGGTTTGAAATCAAGTTGCCGTCGCGGTGGGCCAACGCCGTCGACACGAAAGCATCGAATACGAGTGGTCTGCTCTCCATCTTCCTCATGGCGTTCACGCTGGTGCTGGTGAGCTTCTCCTGCACCGCGCCCATCATCGGGCTGCTGCTGGTCGACGCCGTCACGTCGGGCAACCTCGTCGGACCTGCCGTCGGCATGTTCGGCTTCGCCCTGGCCCTGGCCCTGCCCTTCACGATTTTCGCCCTCTTCCCTTCGTGGCTGAAACAGGCCCCGAAGTCAGGCTCGTGGATGAACACCATCAAGGTCGTGCTGGGGTTTGTCGAACTGGCGTTTGCCCTGAAGTTCTTCTCGGTGGCAGACTTGGCTTATGGCTGGCACCTGATGGACCGCGAAGTGTTCCTTTCTCTTTGGATTGTCATCTTCTTGATGCTCGGTTTGTACCTTATCGGCCTACTAAAGTTCCAAAGCGATGCCGTCGGCGGCGAACTGCAGAAGCCCATGCCCGTGGTGTGTATCATGGGTGGCATGGTGTCGATAGCCTTTGCCATCTACATGGTGCCCGGTCTTTGGGGAGCTCCTTGTAAGGCTGTCAGTGCCTTTGCTCCGCCGATGAATACGCAGGACTTCAACCTCAACACCCATGTGGTGGAGGCTCGCTATACCGACTATGAAGAGGGTATGGCGGCAGCCCGCCGCGAGGGTAAGCCGGCATTGCTCGACTTCACGGGCTTCGGTTGTGTCAACTGTCGGAAGATGGAGACTGCCGTGTGGACGGACCCGCGTGTCGCCGACCGTCTGAAGAACGACTATGTGCTGATTTCCCTTTTCGTCGACGACAAGACACCGTTGGCAGAACCCATTCAGGTGGAGGACAACGGCCGTACGCGCACCCTGCGCACCATCGGCGACAAGTGGAGCTATCTGCAGGCCTTTAAATACGGAGCCAACACCCAGCCCTTCTATGTGGCGGTCGATGCCGACGGCCGTCCACTGGCGCCCGCACACAGCTATAAGGAAGATATACCTGAATACCTGCGCTTCCTGCAACAAGGTTTGAAGTAGGCATCTCTAAGACTCGGGATTGCCGAAGTTTTTTACCCTTGGTATTAACACACACTGATAATGCCCTTAACAAGCACTGATAATAGTGTTATCTATGCTTGTTAAGGGCATTATCAGTGTGTGTTAATACTTCCGATGTTGCCTACCGTCATTTCCGAGTCTTAGAGATGCCCCTCCCGAAGCGAAGGTTCGCTACTCCCGATGATGGTCATAGGGGCTGACAAGCCCGTCCAAAAGGGAATGACAAAGCGGTGAGGCGGGCTTGGTCTCAACGGGTTATTGGCCGCCGAGGCGTTGGAAGAAGACGATGACGTCTTCCCACGTCTTGAACTCGTCGGAACCGAATGCCAGGCCGGTGGCCATCAGGTCGTCAGCCTTCTTCCGGGTCACATAATAGTCGCCGTAGAGCAGGTCGGGGCGGTCGGTATAGACCACATGATGCCAGGCCGGGGCGTTGAGGTGCTCTTCCACCCACGGCTTTGCCTGCTGAGCGTCGTCGGTGGGCGTGACGACGAACACCTGATAGTGTTCGATGAGCAGCTCGAAGGCCTTGTGCATTGACGAGGCGGGATGGCCGTAGCTGTCGGCAAGCGTGTCGAAGTCGATGTAGACGATGGGCCGCTGGCGGTGCTCCTGAAGGTCGTCGATCCATCGGATGACGGGCACGATATAGTGCATGAAAGTCTTGTCGGTGATATGATGGCCTCCGTGGAAGCGGATGGCCTGCGGATAATGTTCGTGGAACAAGTCGAAAGAGTCCACCAGCTCATCCTCATCGCCAAAGAGACCGTAGACGACTCCTCCCGTATTGGGTCTGAGTCCCTGCTCCTGCACCTCCCGATAGCGTTTCACCAGGGGCTTGTCGACATAGAACTCCTGGATGCCATCCTGTCGGGGGTTGAAGAACTGCTGCTTGCCCGTCAGTCCGTGGGCCGTCATCGTGTCGGCGATGCGCAGGGCAGGGTTCACGCAGATGCGGTCGAAACCATAGAGTTGTTCCGTATACATGCCGCCCATCGAGGTGCCGATGATGAGGTCGGGGTGTTCCTGTTCACAGACATCCCCGAGCAGTGTCATCGCCTCATGGGGTTCTATGGGCAGGTCGTAGGCGATAATCTCCGTCCGGGGAAACACCTCGCGCAGCCGTTTCACCGTCCCACTCTGTGCCGACGAGCCGAAGCCGTGCACATACATAATCTTCTTTCCCTGCATCAAATCAGGAAACTGCTTGATATATTGGTTCTGTTCCATCATTGTTTGTTTATATTCCGCAGCAGGCCCCCAGTGTCTTACAGCTTTACAGCTTTTCCGGTCTTGCTGCTTTGGATGGCGGCATTAAGGATTTCGACGACGAGGCGGTTGTTCTCTATGGAAGCCAGGTCGGTGGGCAGTACGGTGATGTGGCCACGTACGGCGGCACGGAGATAACGGAACGAGTCGTCGACAGGGGAGGGCAGGACCCCCGTTGATAGTTCTTCCTTCCGGCCGTCGAGGAGTACTTCCAACTCTGTGGCATTCTTTTGGTATACATATCCTTGGTCGCCATACACATACATGTCCTTGCGGTTCATCGGCCAGCACCATGAGCCCATAATCTGAACGGTGGTGTGGGGGTAGCGGACGAGGATGGTGGCATCGTCGTCGACCTTCGGATATTTATGGGGCTTGTTCTGTTGCAGTACTGCCTGAACGCTGATGGGCCGCTCGTTTTTCAGAAGCCATGTGGCGAGGTTGGCTCCGTAGCAGCCGAAGTCGATGACGGCACCGCCACCGTTCAGGACCGGGTCGGTGAGCCAGTCGGTGAACTCCTTGCCGCAGCCTATTTCAAACGGCCCCTGATGGCCGTCGTAGACGTTGATGCGGCGGATGGCACCTAACTGTCCGCTGTCGACGATTGCTTTCACTTCATGGTTCGACCCATACCACGACGTTTCGTAGTTCGTCAGTACCATGATGCCGGCATTCCTTGCCAACTCTTCTATGCGGAGGGCCTGCTTGACGGTTGTCGCCAGCGGTTTTTCCACCATCACATGAATGCCGCGGGGGGCACAGGCTTCAACAACTTGCAGATGATCGTAGATGCTGCCGTAGGCGACAACGGCCTCGGGATGGGTCTCCTCGAGCATACGGCCGAGGTCTTGGTAGAAACAATTGTCGTCCACTTTTCCGCGCAGGCCGTTATGGCGGAAGTAATTGTCGTCTTTTTCCCATACGCCGACGACTTCAAACTCACCCCACGGAATACGGCGGATGACTTCCCAAAGGTGGCCGTGGGTGACACCGGCTACAGCCAGTCGCAAAGGCTTCTCGAGGGGTGTCACGCGGTCGGGCATGGCAAAAGCCCTGATGGCAGCCTTGCTTGCGATGTCGTCTTGTGTGGGGCTGATGTTGACGGGCAGCTTCTGGAGTCGTGCGCCGGGACGCTCTGTCAGTTGGTAATACCAAGTGTAGGCAGCCGTCAGCCGGCCGATATTCCGGTCGAGATGGAAGCCGTCGCGGCAGAGACGGTCGCCGATGAAACTGGTGCGGGCGTTCTGGATGGCAGTGCCTGTAGGGATGATGAACTTCAGTTCGGGATGTCGGCTCTTGGCGACATTATATGCACTGACAACGGCACGGTACATCTTCTGTTGGTCGCGGTCGTAGTTGTTGAAACCGCTGTGGTTGGAGTCCCATGCGTAGGCCCAGGTCTGGTGGAGTCCGAACACGACATCGGGGTTAGGACAGTGCTCTTTGGCATACGCGATGAGTTGTCCGAGATAAGGCTCGTAGGTCTCGGACAGACCGGCATCCTGGCTAACCTGCTGAAAAGTGATGATGTCCCAGGGCTCGTCTTCGATGATGCTTTGCAGGAGCTGACCCTTGCTGTTGGTCTTTCTTCCGCCGATAATCTTACGGTATTCGAACGAGCCGGGCCCTTCGGTCACCTCTTTCCAGTGTGACTTCAGACTCTGTCCGCCCCGATAGGCATTGCCGATGATGAACTCTCGTCCGTCGTCGTGTGCAATCTCCCAAAGGTATTGTTCGACGGCATCCTCAGAGAAACTGTTGCCGATGGCCAGTACGCGCAGTACGTTCTCTTGTGCAAAGGCTGTGGCGATGAGCACCCACAGGACACAAATGGTAATAAAGACTCTTTTCATATTCGTATTTTTTGCAAAGTTAAGCATTTTGGCTCGTTTGCACAAATAAAAAGGTTGATATATGTCAAAGAATGTTGTTTTTCGCGGAAAAATGGTTCGAAAAAGTTGCGCTGTTAGCGGAAACAGAGTAATTTTGCAAAGTGTTCGAGAGAACAAGTCATTAATAGGTTTTTCATAATAAGTTTTCATTAGGTTAGTAGTTTGATAGATTTTTAAGGTAAAGATAATGTTATCATATTACTTATTAGGTTTAGGTAACAAAATCTTATGGAGGCCGGCGTCAGTGAGTGATGTCTTCCTCTTTTTTTTCTTTTGGTGGTTTGGTGGTTTAGGAAAACCACCAATCTGCCAAACGACTAAACGACCAAGCCTCCAATCAACCAAATAGGTGTTCATAAAAGTTAAAAAAGCACCTCTTAATGATTATTTTATCTAATAAAGTTGTAAAAAGGAGTGCTTTTTCCAGAATTCTCATTAAATTTGCAAACTAAAACGAGCGATGATGGTCACCGCAAGGACTGTTGTTGCCTAAGAAATAGTGGTATGAAAGAAACGTTGAAAGATATATTTGCCTATGGCGTAGCCATGACGGTTGCGCTGTTTTTGCTTACCTCGTGCCTGGGCGATGACGAAGATGACATTGTCTATACCCATCATGCAGGCATCACGTCGTTTACGCTCGGTACGCTGAACAACTATGTCTCTGTCACTTCGAGCACCGGTGGCGACAGTCTGGTGATGACAACGGTAACGGGAACCGACTATAAGTTCTTCATTGACCAGTTGAAGCACGAAATCTACAATCCAGACTCACTGCCCTATGGAACCGATGTAGAACACGTCATCTGCACCATCGGCAGCCGCAATTCGGGAACGATACTTATTAAGAATATCGACAGCGATACACTGAGTTTTTACAGCAGCAAAGACTCGATAGACTTTTCGAAGCCCCGCACCTTCATAGCCTATAGCAATGCCGGCTCGGACAACATTGCATATACCATTACGGTGAATGTGCATCAGGAAAAGCCCGATGACTTCCATTGGACACTGATGGGAGAGAATGCGTCGTTGCCTCCCTTCAATACCGAGTCGTATGGTCGTGTAGTGCCTTTCGGCAACAGGATGATAATTCTCGATGGAGGAAACCTCATGGAGACTGATGACTGGTCGGCATGGCCACAGTGGAATACCCTTTGTCCGGCTGGTGCCATCACCCAGCTGTTGGGAACCTCTGGCCACCGACTCTATGCCTTCAATGCTTCTGGTGACCTTGTAGCATCGGACGGAAGCTATGACGACTGGGCTTCTGGAATAACCTGGAAGGACGAAAACATAGAGGATGCAAATGCCGGCTATATGCCCGACATGGAAGTACATGTCGTCGGTGTTCCCTCGAAGACCAATCCAGACACCTATCAGTTGGTGCTGGTCGGCCGCAACAGCCGTATGGATACTTTAGACAATTTGGTGGTATGGGGTAAAGTGGAAGAAAACGGAGTCTACTCAGAAGAAAGCTCTTGGTTCTACTATCCGCAGTCGGTCATCAATAAATATCCGCTGCCAGCCCTGAACAACCTTCAGCTTGTGGCTTACGATGATGGCATTCTGGCATTTGGAACAACTGACGAGGGAGAACTCTCACCCTTATACTTCAGTCGGGACCACGGCATCACATGGCCAGAGACAACACTCTTGAGTCTGCCTGAAGACTTTGCCCCGGAGGGATTGGCCTACGCAATGACGGTCGACAGCAATAACTGCCTGTGGCTGGCTGATGGCACAACGGGGAAGGTCTGGCGCGGAAGGCTGAACCGGCTTGGCTGGACCGACATCAAGAGAGCCTTCACGGATTAGGTACACATTATTATATAATATATATATAAGCGATTAAAGATGAAAAGAGCCCTCACGCTGTTCCTCCTTTTAACACTGCTCACTGCCGTCAGGGCACAGGGCGATGTGGAGTATCAGGCCGAAATCGGTGGCGGCGTGGGGCTGATGGCCTATGAAGGCGACTTCAACGGCAATATCCTCAAAGGGCAGCAGCCCCTGGCGCAGGTGGTGTTCCGTCGGCTGTTCAACCCTCGCTCGGGCATCAAGGCAACAGGCACCTTCGGTATGCTGAAAGGTTCTTCGAAAGACGTCGTGACCTACTATCCCGACTTTCAGACACAGACCTATGACTTTAAGTCGAAAGTCATCGACGTCAGTGCCACCTACGAATACAACCTCTGGCCCTACGGGACAGGCCGTGAATACAGGGGAGCCCAGCGACTGGTACCCTACCTCTTCGGAGGCCTCGGGCTGACCTATGCCAGTACGGACAACGACAAGAAACCCGTGGCTGTGAACATGCCACTGGGGGTTGGCGTAAAATATAAGGTTGCCGACCGGCTGAACCTCGGCTTGGAATGGGCGATGCACTTCACACAGAGCGATGAACTCGACGGAGTGAAAGACCCCTATCAGGTGAAAAGCAGCGGCATCTTCAAGAATACCGACTGCTACTCAATGCTGCAGCTCTCGCTCACCTACTCGTTCATGGCAAAGTGCCGGACCTGCCACAATGCCGATGAGTAAGGCCAGCCGCCCAAGAGACGGGCATACGCTGAGTCGTCAGCAATCTAATATGTAAATAAGTTAATTAGTAAACTCGTTCACACGATCATATATGGTAGAATTTGACAGAACCCGAATACCGCAGCACATTGCCATCATCATGGATGGCAACGGGCGTTGGGCTACCGAGCGCGGACTCGACCGTACGTTCGGACACAAGGCTGGTCTGGACACCGTGAAAACCATCACCTCTGAATGTACGCGACTCGGCGTGAAGTATCTGACACTCTATGCCTTCTCGTCAGAAAACTGGAACCGTCCGGCCTATGAGATAGAAGGCTTGATGAAACTCATCCTGAACTTCATCGAGTATGAGCTCTTCATCGACAACAACGTCAGGTTTCTCGTCATTGGCGACACCAAAAGGCTTCCTAAAAGCGTCCAGGACAAGATCGACTATATGATCCGCACCACGGCCAAGAACGACGCGCTGACAATGGTTGTAGCCCTGAGTTACTCATCGAAGCAGGAACTCGTGCGGTCGACAAAGCTCATCGCACAGAAAGTGAAAGACGGTGAGATGAGCATCGAAGACATTGACGAGCAGACCATCAGTGACCACATGTGGACTAACTTCATGCCCGACCCCGACCTACTCATACGGACGGGCGGAGAACTTCGTATCTCCAACTATCTGCTCTGGCAGATTGCCTATTCCGAGCTATACTTCTGCGACACCTATTGGCCGGACTTCAATGAAGAAGCACTACACAAAGCCATTGCCGACTACCAGCGGCGTCAGCGACGCTTCGGAAAAACAGAGGCACAGGTGGAAGAAGAGGAAGCAAAAGGATAATAAAAATAAGTTCATCAGATAAAAGCAAGCAATAGATATGACCAACGGGAATGTAAAAAAGGTAACATGCAAGTGGAAGGGCCTGCTGCTCTTCTTCCTGTTCATCCTTTTGCCATTCGGCTCACGGGCACAAGATAAAATCATCTTCCCTGAGTTCTCCTATGCCGGCAGCCCTCGTGTCTACACCATCGGAGGCATCGCCGTGACAGGTATGGACGGCTACGAAGACTACACCATCATCCCTATCACCGGACTGTCGGTGGGGCAGGAGGTATCCCTTCCGGGCAGTCAGATAACCGACGCCGTGAAGCGTTTGTGGAAGCAGGGACTGTTTTCTCAGGTCGCTATCACTGCCGACTCTCTCGTAGGGCGGAAGGTTTACCTGAACCTCCGCCTCAAGGGACTGCCTCGCGTCTCTCAGATCAACTACCTCGGCGTGAAGAAGTCTGAGCGCGAAGACCTTGAGACCAAGCTTGGCCTGATGGTAGGTATGCAGTTCTATCCCAACCGTGCCACCAAGGCCATTGAGTGGGGTAAGAAATACTTCAATGACAAGGGTTTCAAGAATGCTGAGATAGAAATCGTCCAGCACGAAGATGTAACGGACAAGAACCAGATTATCCTCGATGTCGTCGTCGACAAGAAAGAAAAGATGCGCGTCAGGAATATCATCATCGATGGCAACAGTGCCCTGAGCGACAAGAAAATCAAGGGCGGACTGTTCCGCAAAGGAGCCTTGGCAAAGACCCACGAGGCCGGCAAACTGTCAACCTTCCTCAAGTCGAAGAAGTTCACGCCCGAACGCTGGAAGGAGGACAAGCGCAAGCTCATTGCCAAATACAATGAATATGGCTACCGCGACGCCACTATCGTCGAGGACAGCGTGTGGAATGCCGACTATAAGCATGTCAACGTCTATGTAAAGGTGAACGAAGGCCGGAAATACTACCTGCGAAACATCACATGGGTGGGTAACACGGTTTATAGTACCGAGGACTCACCGGGCCGACATGGCCTTAACTTCATCCTTGGCATGAAGAAAGGTGACGTCTACGACCAGTCGAAGCTTGAGAAACGCCTGCACACCGATGACGATGCCGTTGCCAATAACTACTATAACAACGGTTATGTGTTCTCCTCGGTAACGCCAGTCGATATCAACATCGTCGGCGACTCCATCGACCTCGAAATCCGAATCGTAGAGAACCAACAGGCTCACCTCAACCACATCCGCATCAACGGTAACGACCGCCTCTACGAGAATGTTGTCCGTCGCGAACTGACCACAAAGCCTGGCGACCTCTTCTCGAAAGAGTCGCTCATGCGTACAGCCCGTGAACTGGCATCCACAGGTCACTTCGACCCGGAGTCGGTCAGTCCCGACACACAGCTTGACTATGAGAACGGAACCGTCGACATCAACTGGAACCTTGAGCAGAAGTCTAACGACCAGATTGAGTTCTCGCTCGGTTGGGGACAGACGGGTGTCATCGGTCGTGTCGGTCTGAAGCTGAACAACTTCTCCATGCGCAACCTCTTCAACAGAAACCGCGAACACCGCGGCATCATGCCCATTGGCGACGGCGAGGTGCTCGGATTGAACTTCCAGACCAACGGTACCTACTACCGTTCCTACAACGCCAGCTACTCCACGGGCTGGTTTGGCGGCAAGCGTCCCATACAGTTCTCCGTAGGCACCTACTACTCGAAGCAGAGCGACGTGTCGAGCAACTATTACAATTCGGCTTGGCGCAACAACTACTATAACTATATGTACGGCTACGGCTCCTACTACAATCCCTATGGATACGGCGGCTATGGCGGCTACTATAATAACTACGAGAACTATTACGATCCCGACAAGTATGTCAAACTGCTCGGAGCATCGCTCGGATGGGGTACGCGTCTGCGTTGGCCCGACGACTACTTCCAGCTCTATGTCCAGCTGGCCTATACACGCTATATGTTGAAGAACTGGCAGTACTTCCTGCTCTCCACGGGTAACTCCAACAACCTCAACCTCAGCATCCAGCTCAGCCGAACCTCTACCGACAACCCACTCTTCCCGCGTCGTGGTTCCGAGTTCATGGCTTCCGTCACCGTCACTCCGCCCTGGTCGAAGTGGGACGGCAAGGACTATCAGAACCTCGCCACCGACTCGCGTTCGGCCTCCTATGTCAGCGAGCAGCAAGAGAAGTATAAGTGGATTGAATACCACAAGTGGAAGTTCAAGGCCCGCACCTTCACCGCTCTTACCAACAATGCCAAGTGCTTCGTGCTCATGACGCGTGCCGAATTAGGCTTACTCGGCTCATACAACAAATACAAGAAGTCACCCTTCGAAACCTACTACGTCGGTGGTGACGGCATGAGCGGCTATTCCACAGGATATGCCGAGGAGACCGTCGGCCTGCGAGGCTACGACAATGGCTCGCTCACGCCATGGGGATATGAAGGTTATGCCTACGACCGCTTCACCCTTGAACTGCGCTATCCCTTCCTGCTCGGCAATACAACCATCTATGGCCTTGCCTTCGCCGAAGCCGGTAATGCATGGAACGACGTGAAGAACTTCAATCCCTTCGACATGAAACGGTCGGCCGGTGCCGGTGTGCGCATCTTCCTGCCGATGGTCGGACTGATGGGTATCGACTGGGCCTATGGCTTCGATAAAGTCTTCGGTACGAGGGGAGGTTCCAACTTCCACTTCATCCTCGGACAAGAATTCTAATAAAAAGAAAACAGATATGAAACAGAACAATCTTAAGAATTCGGCAAAGGGTATGGCAAAATGGTTTTTGCCTCTTTGCCTTCTTGCTCTTTTACCATTAAGTGCCAGTGCACAGAAGTTTGCCCTCGTCGACATGGAGTATATCATGAAGAATATCCCCGCCTACGAGCGTGCCAACGAACAGCTCAACCAGGTTTCGAAGAAATGGCAAGCCGAAGTGGAAGCCCTCAACACAGAGGCTGCCACCATGTATAAGAACTACCAGAACGAAGTCGTCTTCCTTTCTGAAGAACAGAAGAAAGACCGTCAGGAGGCCATCATGAAGAAAGAAAAGGACGCCAGCGACCTCAAGCGCAAGTATTTCGGTCCGGAAGGCGAACTCTACAAGAAACGTGAGAGTCTGCTGAAGAACATCCACGAGGAAGTGTGGAACGCCATCAAGGAGATTGCCGACCTTCGCGGCTACAGCCTTGTCCTCGACCGCGCCTCCGACTCGGGCATCATCTTCGGCTCACCCAAGATTGACATCTCCAACGAAGTGCTGCAGAAGCTGGGATATGCAAATTAAAGGCTTTGCGTTGTCATGTTGTTCCGACATGACGTTAAACCGTCTGCACGCAATTCCGTCATAGCGTTATAGCAGCATCCCGAAACAGTAAAAAACAAAACAAGAATAATAAAACAAAAAAAAAGAACAATGAAAAAGATTATCATCATGATGATGCTCTTCGCACCGATGAGCATCTTCGCACAGAAGTTCGGACACGTAGATTCACAGGCCATCCTTCAGACCCTTCCCGACATCGCAAAGGTGAACGGTGAGCTGCAGGCTCTCAGCCAGGAAAAAGAAAACGAGCTGCAAGCCATGCAGACCGAATTCCAGCGCAAGGTAGAAGAATACCAGAAGACGCAGAGCACCATGAACCAGACCAAGAAAGATGAGGTAGAGAAGGAACTCGGCGAGATGCAGCAGAAAATCCAGGAAGCCGCACAGCTCGCTCAGAGCGACATCCAGAAGGCACAGCAGGAGAAACTCCAGCCCATCTACACCAAAATCCACACTGCCATCGACAACGTGGGTAAGGCTGGGAACTACACCTATATCTTCGATGCTCAGGCCATGGTATTCGTAGGCAACGATGCCAAAGACATCACCGCCGAAGTGAAGGCAGAGCTTTCAAAGATGAAGTAAAGTAATCATTTAAACACCCCCCTTTTTCCTAACATGCGAAAATATCTGTTCATCATCCTCAGTGCAGCCGCTCCCCTCTTCCTCCACGCGCAGGAAGTGCAGCCTGCCGACAGTGTTGGAGTCAGCTATGTGGCGCCTGAAAACTTCATCTTCGGCTACTTCAGCTACGACCAGGCTTTGAAGAGTATGCCCGGTTATGCAAAGGTGGAAGAAGACATCGCCGCCCTGCGCAAGCAGTACGACGCTGAAGCCAAGCACGCAGAAAACGAGTTCAACCGTAAGTATGAAGACTTCCTCGAGGGACAGCGCGACCTTGCCCCGTCCATCAGGAAGAAGCGCCAGAACGAGTTGCAAGACCTCCTGGACCGCAATGTGGCTTTCCGTGAAGAAACCCTCCGGCTCCTCGAACAGGCACGCACCGAGGCCCTCGCTCCGTTGAAGGAAAAAATCACCGAGGCCCTCAAGCAGCTGGCCGTCCTCAGAGGCTATGCCTTTATCCTCAACACCGACGGCAACACCCTTCCGTATGTCGATGCCACGCGTGGTGAGGATGTCAACGCTACCCTGAAGGCAATTCTTAATAATTGAGAATTAATAATTAATAATTGAGAATTGATAATTGAGAATTGATAATTATGATTACCATTCCTGTATGGGCAAACATTTGGAATTTGTCAATCAGGCAGGGGTAATCATAATTATTAATTCTCCATTCTCCATTAAATCCTCATGGGACCCATTGGAATATTCGACTCTGGCTACGGCGGCCTGACCATCCTTGACGCCATCCGCCGCCGCCTGCCCAGCTACGACTATCTGTATCTGGGCGATAATGCCCGTGCACCCTATGGTCCCCGTTCGTTCGACGTCGTCTGTCAGTTCACGCGACAAGCCGTCGACTATCTCTTCAGTCAGGGATGCCGATTGGTCATCCTCGGCTGCAACACCGCATCGGCAAAGGCCCTGCGCACCATCCAACAGCACTACCTGCCGTCGGCCGACCATCGGGTGCTCGGTGTCATCAGGCCCACCGTAGAAGCCATCGGCCATATTACCAAAAGCCGCCACGTCGGCATCCTTGCCACCGAGGGCACTATCCGTAGCCGCAGCTACGACCTCGAAATCCATAAACTCTTTCCCGACATCACCGTCACCGGCCAAGCCTGTCCGCTCTGGGCAGCCATCGTCGAAGCCGGCGAAGCCGACTCTGCCGGTGCCGACTATTTTGTGGGCAAACGTGTCGACCAGCTCATGCAGGCCGATCCGCTCATCGACAGCATCATCCTCGGCTGCACCCATTTCCCACTGCTCCTCGACAGCATCCGCCGACATGTGCCACAGCAAGTGTCCATTATGAGTCAGGGCAACTATGTCGCCGACAGCCTCGCCAGCTACCTGCAGCGCCATACCGCTTTAGAGCAGTATTGCACGCGAGGAGCCACCACCCGCTATCTCACCACCGAGAATGCCGAGACCTTCCGCACCAAAGCCCAGCAGTTCCTTGGCGAAACCATTGCCGATGTCGAGAGCATACAGCTATCCTGAAAAGCTTTACCCCCTTAGTCATCACTCTTTCTGATTTATTGCCGTCCGGTAAAAACGGACCGAAGGGCCAATGATACCTCAGCCCTGGGTTTCTGTCCCACGATAACGGGGGACAGAAACCAAGGACTATCTTCTTTTTGGCCTTTGACTTCCCCTTCGGCCGTCGACCTTTGGTTCACGCCGTTTTCCCGGACAGCAATCATCATCAATGTTCTTACCATAGTTTTCCTTGATTTTGGTCAAGGAATTTTAACATTGTCGCTGTTTGCGGAAACAATTACAACAATTATTAAATTGAAGCCTTTTAGCAATGAATTTGTAAGAATAAAACCTAAAAAACAGCATATTCGTAACTTGATTTCAGTCTAATTATGTTAACAAATGTTATATTTTATAGGTTTTACGAGGGATTATTTGTTAGAAAAGATAAAAACGTGTACTTTTGCAGCATTGTTTTAAGGATTTCTGATAGTGATACTCCTCTGCCCCAGAAGTAAAAGTATTATGAGAGTCATTGAGACAACTCTTTTCGACGCGATAACAAAAAAAACTCCAGTCTGGAGGTATTAGACATAACAGACAAGTAAGAAAGGTAAAAAGAAAAGTCATTAGACAAGATAACGCACAGTAGCCAAGGTGACACACAAAAATGCCTGGCACTCCCATATATATAATAAGGTAAAAAGATTGACAATAAGACACATCATTTTTTATAGAGTTTTTAAGTATTTAGTATGGAAAAAAGACTAACAATGTTTTTGGCCGCCCTGCTGCTGACAGCAGTTGGGGCGTTTGCCCAGACGCAAGTCAAAGGTACCGTAGTCTCACAGGAAGACGGACTGCCCATCGTGGGTGCCACCGTGATGATTGTGGGTACTAACGAAGGTACCGTGACCAATGTCAATGGTGAGTTCCAGCTGTCAGTGCCCTCGAGTGGTGCCACGCTGCGCATCTCCTATCTTGGCATGCAGACCATTGACGTGACAGCAGCGCGCACCATGCGCATTGAGATGCTGTCGGACAGTAAGGTCCTGAACGAGGTGGTGGTCACAGCCCTCGGTATCAGTCGTGAACAGAAGACACTGGGTTATTCGGCCCAGACCATCGACAGTGACCAGCTGACCGAAGGTAAGCTGACTGACGTCACATCGGCCCTGGCCGGTAAGGTAGCCGGTCTGCAGGTGAACACGACATCGTCTGACCCCGGTCAGGCCAACTCGGTCATCATCCGTGGTATCAGCTCAATCAACGGTAACAACCAGCCGCTCTATGTCGTCGACGGTGTGCCCTTGCAGCAGACCACGTTCACCGGTAAGCGTGAGCAGAATTCCGACGAGATGGCAAATGCCGTCGGTGGTATCTCGAGCATCAACCCCAACGACATCGAGAATATGACCGTGCTGAAAGGCGCCGCCGCTACGGCCCTCTACGGCTCGCGTGCTGCCAACGGTGTCATCATGATTACCACCAAGAGCGGCAAGAAGCAGGGAAGCAAGAACTTCCAGATCAGCTATGACGGCAGTGTGCAGTGGCGCAGCGTCGCAACCCTGCCCAAGTTCCAGAACAAGTTCGGACAGGGATGGAACGGTGGTCAGACCTTCATCGAGAACGGTTCGTGGGGTCCCGAGATGGACGGTTCCACGCAGGTCTACGGTCCTATCTGGAATTACCAGCAGCTCATCCACAAGTATGAGGCTGTAGAGAACAACATCAGAGACTTCTTCGACACTGGTCTGTCGACGGCTCATAGCGTGTCGTTCAACGGCGTGAGCAACGACAGCAAGGTGACTTACTACCTCAGCTACTCGTACACCGGCGAGGATGGTATCATCCCCAGTGACAAAGACACTTACAAGCGTAACACCCTCGCCTATCGTGGCAGCTATGAGGCTACCAAGTGGCTGAAGCTCTCTTCGAGTGTCAACCTCTCCAACAGCAAGACCAACACGGTAGCCACCTTCCAAGGTGCTTCGATGGTTGACGGTATCTATGAGTTCCCGCGCGACCTCAGCCTCGTCGACCGTAAGAACCTCAACTCGGCCTTCGATACCCCGGAGGCTTGGTATACGCCCTATGGCATCACCAACCCCTACTGGGCCATTGAGAACAACTACAACCACAACGATGCCAAGCAGGTCTTCGGTAAGATACAGGCCGACATCAAGCCCATGAAGCAGCTTACCCTGACCTATCGCTATGGTTTCGACTACACCGACTACGACCACAAGATCGGCGTGCCCGAGATTGCGCTCGACGATGCCCTCATCAACAACGACTATGGCTATGCTCCTTCAAGCATGAACCAGTCGGGTCTTGTCGCAACCACCTATCTGCGCAAGTATGAGACCAACCACGACTTCCTCGCCAATTGGCGCGACAAGTATCTCGACAACAAACTCGACGTGAATGTGGTGGCTGGTGTAAACATGAATGAGCGCTATTCGACCGCCTCGGCCAACCAGACCGACGGACTGACCTTCTATTCCGGTTTCTGGGATCTGAGCAACGGTGCTACAAAGACCACTATCTCAGAGGTCCAGAGCAAGCGTCGCTCGGTAGGTCTCTTTGGCGATGTCACCCTGGGTTGGGACGACATGCTGTTCCTCGACCTGACAGCCCGTCAGGACTGGTCGTCGACCCTGCCGCTGGCAAAGAACCACTACTTCTATCCCGGTGCAACGCTGAGCTGGATCTTCACTGAGCTCATCGAAAAGAACGACATCCTCGACTTCGGTAAGGTGCGCCTGGCTTATGGTAAGACCGGTAACGATGCCGGTGTCTATCTGGTAAATCCCCGCTTCGCACAGGGCTATTCCGACGGTTACTACGGCTCAGACCTGACAACCTTCCCCTTCAACGGAGTGAACGCTTTCCAGACAGCTGCCACCGCAGGTAGTGCTTCGCTGAAGCCCGAGATGACCACTGAGTTTGAACTTGGTCTGAACCTGGCCTTGCTGCACAACCGCATCAACATCGACTTCTCCTGGTACAACCGAAACACCAACGACCAGATCTTCACGCTGCCAGTTGACCCCGCCACCGGTTACAACTGGATGGTGACCAACTTCGGTAAGGTGCGCAACAACGGTATCGAGTTGATGATCAATACCACGCCCGTCCGCACCCGCGACTTCCGTTGGGACTTGGGCTTCAACTTTGCCAAGAACAACAACAAGGTCGTATCTCTGCCTGAGAGCCTCGAAGGTGGTATGGTCAACATCAATGGCTTCTCGGCTGGTAACGATGCCGTCTACATGCGTGCCGTCGAAGGACTGCCCATGGGCGAGCTCTACACCTATCTGCCACAGTATGACGAAGAAGGTCATATCATTGTCGGCGAGAGCGGACAGCCCCTGCTCACCGACGAGGTGCAGGACACCGGCAAGAATGTCAATCCCGACTGGACCGGCGGTATCACCACTGCCCTCACCTGGAAAGGTCTGTCACTCAGCGCAGCCCTCGACATCCGTAAGGGTGGATACATGTTCTCTCGCACAAAGAACCTCATGCAGTTCACCGGTAACGGCTATATGACGACCTACAACGACCGTAACCCGTTCATCATTCCTAACTCCGTATTGGGTGCATACGATGCCGATGGCAATCTGGTCGTTGTCGGAGAGAACACGACCCCCATCACGCTTGCTGATGGCACCTACCAGGATTATTTCAACAATTATGGAGCATGTGAAGGCGGTGAGTTCTATCTGCTCGACCGCTCCTATGTCAAGCTGCGCAACGTCACACTCGCTTACCAGCTGCCCAGACAATGGGTGAGCAAGGCCTATCTGAGTGAAGTCACCTTGTCGCTGTTTGCCAACAACCTGTTCACTTGGACTCACAAGGCAAACCACTATATCGACCCTGAAGCCAGCTCGTATGGTAACGACCTCGAAGGCATGTTCGGTGAACTCTACTCGAACCCCGCCTGCCGCACCTTTGGTTTCAATGTAGGTATTAAATTCTAATTGAATGGAGGACAAACGTATGAAGAAATTTGCAATTATATCAACCATCGTCTTTGGGCTGGCTACCGTTTCGTGCGACAGCTACTTAGACATCAATGAAGACCCGAACTCTCCTGCCGAGTCGAACATGACCACCAGTATCATGTTACCCGCAGCAGAAATGAATCTGGCCGGCAGCTATGGCGACTTCGCACGCATCGCAGGTGGATACTTCGGACAATACTACAGCCAGACCTACGGTACGTCGAACTATCTGGATTTCAGTCAGTTCAAGATGTCGGCAACACGCAGCAGCGGATTCTACAGGCAGCTTAACCAACGCGCCCTGAAGAACCTCCAGACCGTTCGCAGTCTGGCTGAACAAAACGAGGAATGGGGCTCCTATCTGGCTGCCACCACACTGCGTGCTTTTATCTATCAGGTATTGGTCGATGCTTATGGAGAAGTTCCTTACACGGAGGCACTCGATGTAAGCAACGCCACTCCGAAGTATGACGATGGTGCAACTGTCTATGCAGGCATCCTGGCTGAACTCGACGAGGCACTCTCAAAGGTCAGCGATGGTGATCAGGTCGCTACCAACTTCCTGCTGCCCGGCAAGACCGCAGCCGAATGGATCAAACTGGCTAATGCCCTCAAGCTGAAGATGCTCACCCGTGAGAGCGGCGTGACCGACGTGAACGCTGAGATTGCAGCCCTCGTCAACGAAAACAACTTCCCTGCAGGCGATGTAGCCTGGCAAGGCTGCTGGTCGAACGAGAGCGGAGCCATGAGTCCTTTCTATGCTGAGGAGTTTGCCACTAACTGGGGTTCCACTCAGATTAACGTGGTGGCCAACATCGCCATCATCGGAACGATGAAGCAATCCGGTTACACCGACGGTCGTCTGGCTGCTTTCTTTGAGCCCAATGCTGACGGTGAATATACCGGTGGTATCTCGGGAAGCAACTTCTCTACTTCCAGCAGCTACAAGTCGACCTACTGGTGTCGTCCCGTGGCAAGCTATGACATGCCCGTCTATCTGATTACACGCAGCGAGGTGGAGTTCTTCATCGCAGAATACTATGCCAAGAACAACAACTCCGCACAGGCTCAGGCACACTACAATGCAGCCATCGAAGCTTCCTTCGCAACGGCAGGTGTTGACGGTGCAGCCCAGGCTATTGCCAAGTTCCCCTACAACCAGGGTGAATGGCAGAAGTCAATCGGTATTTCGAAGTGGATTGCACTGGCCGGTGTGAACACCTTCGAAGGATGGTGCGAGGCTCGTCGCCTCGACTTCCCTGCCTTTGGCGATGTCACTGGTTCGGACATGTATAACGAAAAAGATGACTCTTCTTACAAACCTGAACTCTATGTGCCCGGCACGTTCTATACGCCCATCAAGGTTGAAGATAAGGTGGGTGCCAGCCACCTGCTGGAACGTTGGATCTATGCTGAGAGTTCTTCGGCTCGAAACAGCAACACACCTAAGTTCCCAGGCAATACATCACCTGTATTCTGGGGAAAATAAGATAAGGTATAAGAGTAATATAATAAAAAGGTAAAACAATGAAAAAGAATATATTTTATTCATTACTTCTGGCGCTGGCAGTCATCACACTGGGCAGTTGCGACAAGGATACAGAAGGCCTTTCGTCGGTCATTGACTATCCTATCCTGACTATTGAGGGCGATGAATTTCTCATCTCTCCCATCGGTGAAGCCTACGTCGATCCTGGCTGTACAGCAACATTCCAAGGTGCTGACTACACCTCGAATATTGTTGTAGAAGGTGTCGAGGATATTGATGTCAACGTTCCTGGTTTGTATTATGTGACCTACACAGCAGTCGGTCCTAACGGTTTCTCATGGAGTGCTACCCGCACCGTGGCTGTCTGTGATCCCTCAGTTGATACGGATCTGAGTGGTACTTGGACCACAACGGATGCCACCTATCGTCAGACCACTTCTCAGGTATTCTATCCTGGTTGCACCACTGAAATTAAGTATCTCTGCCCCGGTATCTTCCAGATTAAAGACTATTTGGCAGGCTACTATTCTCAGTATGTAGGCTATCAGGCAGCATATCCAGGCTACGACTTCGATGTAGAAGGCATCTTCCAGCTGACAGCAGACAACGAAATCGTCTTCGTCTCTGGTGGCCCTGCTGCTGCTTTCGGTAGCGATTTGCCCAGTGATTTCTCTGAAGGAGCCTATGATCTTGCCACGAACACCCTGCATTGGCAAATCGTATGGTCGGGAATGGCTTTCAATGTGACACTTACAAAATAATAAAGGTAATAATATGAAGAAGTTATTATATTTTGCATCATTGGTCTTCGGTCTCACACTTGCATCGTGCGAGAAAGAAGAAGTGGGTGGAACCGCCACTGAAGCAACCGCCGGACAGTGGTATGTCACTGTCGACGGTGCCGACGCAGACGGGAATGTCATCCCTGGATTTGAAGATCTTTACCAGTTGGGCCGCGTTGTCATGTTTACTTTCAATACGTCGGCAAACAAGGCCGATGAGATGATTGTCAGCGATGCCAACTCCTTCTGGGATTTCAAGGTAAAAGTGAGTTGTGACCCGGCAGCAAAGACATTCTCAACCAATACCACCGAGAACAACAATCTTGTGGCTGGCTACGAGGATATCAACGTGCAGATTACCAACGGTAAGATCCTGCCCAAGGCTGGTAAGCAGAACAATGGCTCGCCTGCCGACTCCATCGTGTTCTATGTGGCATTCAGCGATGATGATGCCCCGGCTAACAACGGATTTACCAACTATCGTGTCAGCGGCATCCGTTACAGCGGACTCGTTGAGAATGACTAAAGTCTGAACAGACAAGAATTAAACTATAACAAAGAAGAGGATGAGCTCATAGAGTTCGTCCTCTTCTTTTTTTTGCTTATAGGGAAGTATAGGGAGTATCTATCCCTAAGACTTTCCTCTCTTGTTCTCTCTTTTCAGTTATATAATGTTCGTGCGACGGGTGAAGTCGATGATTTCGGGAATATAGCCGAAGGCAAGACCCGTGACGGTGTCGGCGCAGCCATAGTAGACGGCAACACGGCCTGTCTTCTCATCGTGCAGGGCGGCACAGGGGAAGCAGACGTTGGGCACGTCGCCGAGTTGTTCGTAAGGCTTCTGTGGTGAGATGAGATAAGGACCGCTGCGAGCGATGACGCGCCAAGGCTCGTCGAGGTCGAGCAGGGCAGAGCCGAAACTATAGACATAGCCATTGCATGAGTGCAGCACACCATGATAGAACAGCAGCCATCCTTCAGTAGTCTCGATGGGGATGGGGCCTGCACCAATCTTCATGCACTGCCACGCACTGACTTCAAAGGGAGCAGGAGCCATGACATGGCGGTGACGTCCCCAGAACTCCATGTCGGGCGACTCACTGTAGAAGATGTCACCGAAGGGCGTGTGACCGGTGTCACTGGGGCGGCTGAGCATGGCGAAGCGGCCGTTGATTTTCTTGGGGAAGAGTACGCCGTTGCGGTTGTAAGGCAGGAAGGCATTCTCCAGTTGGTGGAAGGTCTCAAAGTCTTTTGTCCAAGCCACACCGATGGTAGGTCCGTGATAGCCATTGCACCAAGTCACATACCAACGGTCTTCAATCCAGCAGACACGCGGGTCGTAGCCATAGACCCACTCGCCAATCTCTTTGTCGTCACACTGGAAGCGCAGCGGCTCATGGTTGATGCGCCAATGGATGCCGTCGTCGGAGAAGCCGACATGGAGCACCATGCGGCGATTCGTGTCGTCGCAGCGGAATATGCCGGCAAAGCCTTCCTTGAAGCGTACAACGGCGGAATTGAAGATGCTGTTACTCGTCGGCAGTAGGTCACGCGGGATGATAGGGTTCTCACTGTAGCGCCACATGACGCTGTTGCAGCCCTCTGGCCGGTCTTGCCAGGGTAGGGGAGCTGTTGTGGCTTTTAAATCATTGTTCATAGTGTTATGGGTTTATTCTCTTTCTTTTTTATGGTTTGGCTTTTTGCGGAGAGTTATTTCTCGTCGTAAGTAAAGGGCACGAACCAGGTGATGAGCAGTGCCGGTATGGTGCAGAAGAGCACGAAGATGAAGAAGTGGCGATAGCCGAGGGCATCGCTGACCGCTCCGCTCAACATGCCGGGCAGCATGACACCGAGGTTCATGATGCCCGAGGCAAAGGCATAGTGCGACATCTGGTGTTCGCCGGGCGCAATCTGTTGCATCATGAACAGGGTCAGCCCGACGAAGCCGAAGCCGTAGCCGAAGTATTCGATGACGATGGCAGACCCGATGTAGAACATATTCTCAGGCTGATAGAGGGCCAACAGCGTATAGGCCACGAAGGGAAGGTTGAACACCAGTGCCAGCGAGAAGAGTGATTTTTTCAAGCCCCGATGGGCGATGTAGTAGCCAGCCAGGATGGAACCCAATACGAATGCTGCGGCACCGAAGGTTCCGTAGAGCAATCCTATCTGCTGTTCGTTCAGGCCGAGTCCCTGGTCGGCCCTTGAGGCCTTGAGGAACAGCGGTACAATCTTCATCACGAAGCCTTCGGCAAAGCGATAGAGGATGATGAAGAACAGGTAATAGACGATGTGCTTCTTCTGGAAGAAGGCAAGGAAGACACGTCCGAGTTCGTGCAGCGACTCCGAGAGTGTCTTTCCCGAGGCATTGGTCTTGCCGTCGGTAGGCAGGATGAAGAAGTGGTAGATGCCGATGAGCACCATCACCACGGCCACGAAGCCCATGACGATGCTCCATGCCATGCGCACGCCGACCTTGCCGATGAGGACTCCTGCCAGATAGACCAGGACACCCGTTGCAAAAATCTTGGCGATGTTATAGAAAGCACCCTGCCAGCCAATCCATTGTGCCTGTTCCTCTTTCGACAGAACGGACATATAAGTGCCGTCGGCAGCGATGTCGTGGGTGGCTCCGCTGAAGGCAATGACAGCCAGCAGACCGATGGTGACGGCAAAGAACGAGGGCAGGTGCAGGGCAAATGCCAACAGGCCGAACATGATGCCGGAGAGCATCTGGGTGGCGACAACGAAGAACTTCTTCGTCTTATAGATCTCAAGGAACGGGCTCCACAGCGGTTTCAGTGTCCAGGGTAACATGATGAGTGATGTCCAGAAGGCAATCTGGGTGTCGCTGACCTCCAGTCCTTTATACATGAGTGAACACACCATGTTGAGTACCACAAAGGGCATACCCATGGCGAAGTAAAGCGTGGGCACCCACGCTACCGGGGAAGTTTTCATTGGTTTGTTGTTCATAGCTTTTTACTTATTACCTTTTCATCACCTTTTTACCTTTTTACCTTTTACTATCGTGATGCCTTTGTAACTTTCATCCACACGCTGTCCCTGCAGGTTGTAGGGGATTGAGGATTGACCTTTGAGGCTGGAGGTAGACCGTTGGAAGATGCCATTGATGGGGTCGGGCTCTACGTCCGTCTTCTTCTTCGAGACGGCAAGGATGGTGGGAATGCTGCTGCCGTTGGAGAGGACGGTGATGTCGCGGATGTTCTTGTGCTCATCGGCAGTGATGGCTATGTCGAAGAGGGCGAAGCTGAGGTCTTCGCTGAACCGCCATGAGAAGCCGCTGCGTTGGCTGACACGACCGAGGTTGACGACCGCTTCCTCTCCCGTCGGGTCAGTCACATACCAGTCATTGATGAATATCGGTGAGGCCTGTTCGGTGGTTCCGTCTTCGTAGGTGATGGTGACACTGATAGTCGACGTGCCGTTGGCACTTGTGCCCAGCAGCATAAGTTCCGGAGTGTTGAACAACTCTTTGAAGGTCAGCTTGCCTCTTGCTCCTTGGTTGCGCAGTGACAGGGCATTATTGCCGTCATAGGCACTGAGCAGATAGTCGGCGCCGGTTGCTGCCGACTCAATGGCTCGCGAGTCGGGCAGTCCGCCGTTCTGATGGGCCGACTGGGCATAGAAGACATAGTTGTCGTCGACCGTCTGGTTGACCGATGCGCTCACGTCCTGCGTTTCGGCAATGACGTCGGCATTCCATCCCGACTCTACGTCGACAGGCTCGTAGTTGTGTTCCGGCATCATCTGTCGGGCGAAGGCAAAGATGGTGGGCAGCGAGTTGTTTGTCGAAGTGAAGGTCACCGACTGCAGTTCCTTCGTCTCGTCGACCGTCAGGTGCAAGTCGTAGAGGGCATCGTGGCATTCGTCAGAGTTGAGTGACCCCGTACTGAGGCTGATGTTTCCGATGCCGGCCAGTGCCTCAGAGCCGTCGGGATTGCGCAGCGACCAGTCGCGAATGGTGAGGGTGACGGGAGTGGAGTGTGTGCCGTCGGTATAGTTGATGACGGTCTGAACGCTTGACTCGCCATTGCCCGATGTTGCCAATATATAGAGGTCGGAGGTTGCGAAGGGTTCAAATTCTGCGGTTGCGCTTTCTCCTTCTGAGCGTAATGCGACGACGTTGTTACCGGCATAGTCGGCCAATTCATATTTCACGCCCTGTGCCACAGATGTGATGGTGAGGTCGGCAGGCAGTCCGCCGTCCTGCCTGATGGCTGTGGAGTAGAAGGCGCGGTGTTGGTTTCCTCCGTCAATGCCAAGGTTGGCATGTTCTTGGGCCGGCAGCTGTTCGACGATGACGTCGGCGTTCAGTCCTGCCTTGACAGCCACAGGCACGGTGTTCTTAGGCACGGCTGGTTTCGGGTCGTCGGGCAGTTGCATATTCTCGATAGCTTCGTCCATGAAGGCCAGACGTTTCTTAATCCATTGTTTCAGGTAGCTGAGTTCTTCGTCGAAGGTGTTTCCGTTATAGGGGTTCGGCCACACGGAGCGTCCGATGATTTGCCATGCCTGCTGGTTGCGGTCGGCAGCTCCCCTGATGCGGAGTGTCATGGCGAGCGAGTCAACGGTGTGCATGATGTTGGTGTCACTGTAGTTTCCCTCACGATATTGTTTCCATCTTGCCTTCAGTGCTAAGATGAAGTTTTTGTCCTTCAGCATCCGATACCAGTAGAAAGGCAGGTGTTCGCCGTCGCCGCTTTCGCGTTGGTTGAAGGTATAGTGCCACGAGTCGGTGCGCTGTCCGTTGTAGTAGTTGGCATTTCCCCAGGCGATATTGAAATCCCACAGCGCCATCTTCCATCGTGGGTCGATTCCTTCGTTGTCGGCTCTGGTCTCGCTGTATTTATAGAGGTTGGTTGAGAGTCGGTAGCCGTCGATGTTGTTGGCAACCTCGGTAGAGAGCATGTAGTCGATGAACGATGTCATGTCGATATATCGCTGGTAGCCTGTTGCGGGGTCTTGCCAGTTGTCGGCGAGGAAAGAGTTTTCCATTTTGTCTATTTCCTGATGCAGGGCTTCCTTGGCACCGGGGAAGTCGGCCCACTCTTCGTTTTCCGGGTCTTTATATTGGTATTTAATGGTTTTGTTCCATTCTTCATCGCCGTCGAGGTTGCGCCAGGGATGGTGTTTCGAAGTGTAGTAGGGGTCGTCGCTGCGGTCTATCTCCACATGGTAGTCGCCGGTGAGGTCGCCTCCGTCGGCTCCCGGGTCGTGGAGGTTGAGTCGGTGCTTGCCTTTCGAGACGCGTTCGCCAAAGCCATAGACGCCATAGTAGGTGCCGTCGAGGATGACTTCGCATAGCTTCACCGAGGGCGAATAGTCCATCCAGGGTCGTGCGAGGTCGAAGGAGAGAATGTCGCGGAACATCACTTTGTCGGCCCATGGTGCGATGAACATCCACTTGTTGTCTTTTCCCATGCCGAGGATTTCCACCTTCAGTTTCTCACCGCCGTCGTCGGGCAGCAGGTCGCTCTTGAGGGTTCTGAGCTGGAAAGGTTTCTTGTCGGAGTTGGAGAAGGAAGAGTTTCCTCGGTATTTGATGGCGATGGGTCCTTCGTAGTCGATGCGTTGTCCCGGGTGTGCGATGGTGTCGCCGTAGTTATATTGTCCGTTGCCGTTGTGGATGACCTTCATGTGGCCAAGGATGTAGTTGTCGCGCAGGATCATCTTGCCGTTGACATCAATGAAGATGATGGGCAGGTTGGTGTCGCTGATTTTTACGTTCTGGTTGCGTAGGAGGCTTCGGTAATTGTCGTAGGATTGAGCCTGGGCGTTGAGTACGCACAGGGAAAAGAGGAGAAGAGAAAGGATGTTTTTTTTCATGATGCACAAGATTTTGCGATGCATTTTATCTGTAATACTTATTTTGTTATTCTTTCACGAACACCTTCCTGACGGTGCCGTCAGCCTGTCGGACGATGTTGAGACCCTTCTGCAGTGCGGGCAGTCGGATGCCTTCGGCCGAGAAGATGCCGGTGGCTGCCGACGGCAGCTGGGCCGACGGTTCGTTTACTTCGTGAACCGACACCGTGCTGACAATCTGATAGGCAAAGGCGAGGACGGTGGGGTAGGAGCCGTTCCTCGAGGTAAGGGTCACCGATGCTATCTGTCGCTTTGAGTCGGTGTGCAGTTGCAGGTCGAAGAGTCCGCTGTGGCATGTTCCGCTGTTCAGTTCGTCGGTTGTGATGCGAATGTTGCCGAGTCCGGTGAGGGCTTCGGTGCCGTCGGGATTAGGCACGGAGAAGTCGCGCACCTCCAACAGTTCCGGTTCCGACGATGTTCCGTCGGTATAGTTGACGACCGCCTCCAGGAGTGCCCGTCCGCTGCCCGATGTGGCCAGCATCCATAGGTCGCTGGTATAGAAGGGGTCGAAGGTGACGGTAGCCTGTTGTCCCTGCTGGTGCATTGAGACGGCATTGGGACCCGTGTAGGCAGCGAGCCTGTAGAGGATGCCTTCGGCTTGTGAGGTGACGAGTCGTGTGGAGGGCAGACAGCCTTCTTCCCTGATTTGTCGGGAGTAGAACGTGCGGTCGGCGTCGATGGTGCTGGTGGCGAAGTCGGCCGCCGGCAAGTCTTCGACGATGACGTCGGCATTCCATCCGCTTAGTGGCAGTATGGGAGTGGTGTTGCGCGGCTCGCGTGGCAGTAGGGCGTTGTCGAGGAAGCGCAGTCGCTTGGTCGTCCACTGCTTCATATAGTTGAGGTCTTCTTCGTAGGAGTATCCGTAGAAGGGGTTGGGCCATTCATATCGGCCTATCACGCGCCAAGCCTCGTCGTTGCGGTCTACGGCTCCGTGGCTGGTGAGCAGTGTTGCCAGCGAGTCGATGCTCTGCATGATGCGCTCGTTGCTGTAGTTTCCTTCGCGGTATTGCTTGTAGCGTTGTTTGACGTGGTCGACGAAGTTCCGGTCGCCCATCATGACATACCAGTAGAAGGGCACCTGATAGGCATCGTCGCTATAGGTGTTGAGCAGATAGACCCATGAGTCGGTGCGGTCGCCGTGGTTATAGTTGGCGTTGCCCCATCCGAGGTTGATGTCCCACAGTGAGAGCTTCCATCGTGGGTCGAGGCCTTCGTTGCGTGCACGGGTTTCGCTGTATTTGTAGAAGTGGGTGGACAGTCTGTAGCCGTCGATGTTGTTGGAAATCTCGGTGGATAGCAGGTAGTCGATGAACGACTGTTCGTCGATGTATCGCCGGTAGCCGCCTTCGGGGTCGGTGGCATCTTCTGTTCGGAAAGAACTCTCCATGAGGTCGATTTCGGTGTTGATGCGCTGTCGGGTGCCTGTGGGCAGCGTGGCCCAGTCGTCCTGGTCGGGTTCCTTGTGCTGATAGACCCATCCTGCCCAGTATTTCTCGTCCCCGTTCATCGATGCCCATGCGCGGTAGCGCGAGGTGTAATAAGAGTCTTCGGCGCGGTCGACGGCCACATGGTAGTCGCCTGAGAGGTCGCCTTCGTCGGAGCCTGGGTCGTGAAGGTTGAGGCGATGTTTCCCTTTCGAGATACGTTCGCCAAAGGCATAGACGCCGTAGTAGGTGCCGTCGAGGATGACTTCGCAGAACTTCATCGTGGGCACATAGTCCATCCATGGCCGTGCAAGGTCGAAGGTGAGAACGTCGCGGAACATCACCTTGTCGCCCCAGGGTGCGATGAAGCACCATTTGTTGTCCTTTCCCATGCCGAGGATTTCCACCTTCTGTTTTTCACCACCTTCGTCGGGCAGCAGGTCTTCCTTCAGTGTCCGCAGCTGGAAGGGTTTCTTGTTGGAGCTGTCGAACGACGAATTGCCCCGGTATCGCAGGGCAATGGGTCCTTCGTAGTCGATGTGCTGGCCGGGGTGGGCGATGGTGTCGCCGTAGTTGAGTTGCCCGTCACCGTTGTGGATGACCTTCATGTGGGCGAGGATGTATTGGTCTCTGAGAATCATCTGGCCATCTACCTCGATGAAGATGATGGGCAGGTTGGTTTCGTCGATTTGCACATAAGGGTTGGCCAACATTCCGCGATAGTTGTCGCCTTGTTGGGCCTTGGCGGGGAGTATGGTCAGGAGCAGCATTGCTGCCAGTGGCCATATCCAATGCGTATGTGCTGAATTATTCATGAAATGGTAATTTTGCAAAATCCTTGCAAAATTACCATTTATATTTGACATATACAATTTTTTAAACATTATTTAGAAGAATACGCCGCTTTCCTCTGTGTCGTCTGCCTATCCGATGGTTTTTTATACTCAGGCATTCTTCTGTATAATGTCTCTTGGCTATTCGCGTTTCATCCAGTCATGGAGTATTTCAACCAGCCCGCATAAAATGAGTGGCAGCATGATGTAGAACCACATCCGGACGAACTGCGGGTCGTTCCACTCGACAATCAGACATACGACGGCTATTGGCAAGGCAATGAACCACAGCCTTGTGGCCCACTTGTCGAAACCTTTCATTTGCGCCCTTACTTCCTTCATTTTCTTTTCAAGTTCCATCATTCTGCGTCTTTATGGTTTGCTGTTTAATCTGTTTGCAAAGATAGGCAAAAGCCGGGGAAAGGCAGTAAGGGCTTCTAAATAAATAACATTTTTTAAACGTCACTAAAAAGAAAAAGGGGCTCCGCTGAGTCCCAATCTTTGTTAACCTTAAATCTAATACCATGAAAAACACGATGCAAAGGTAGTGGTTTTTGACCAAAATCGAGGTCTGTTTGCGCGAACAATCGTGTGAAGTAACGATTTTCTTGACCAATATCAATGCCATGTCTTGGCATAGTTGTTCAGGGCGGTCATTTTGAGGCCAAGTATTATCACGCACAGGTAATCCTATTAACAAGCACAGATAATCCTATTAACAAGCACAGATAACAGGCTTATCAAGCATTGATAACACCATTACCTGTGCTTGTTAAGGGTAGCGATGTTTAGAGGTGGTTTTCCCGAAGGTGCTTATCGGCACCCCCGAAAGTGCTAATCGGCTGTCCCGAAGCTACTTATCGGCACTGCCGAAGGTGCTTATCGGCACTGCCGAAGCACCCTTTCGGCATCCCCGAAGCACTGCTTCGGCTGGACTCCTGCGTGGTGATGCTGCAAAAAAACATTCCCTTCGCCCGGCCAGTGATGACGGACAAAGGGAATGGTTATCGACCCTAAGGGCCTATGCAGATGGGAAATTATGGTTCCTCGGGAGCCTGGTCGATGAGTTCCATGAACTGGTCGAGCTTCGGTGTGATGATGATCTGCGTGCGGCGGTTGCGCTGCTTGCCTACTGCCGAGTTGTTGTCGGCAATGGGATTGAACTCGCCACGTCCGCCGGCGGTGAGACGCTTCGGGTCTACGCCATACTTGTTCTGCAGTTCCTGGACAACGCTGGAGGCACGCAGGCAGGAGAGGTCCCAGTTGTTGCGGATGTTCTCACGCGAGATGGGCACGTCGTCGGTGTTACCCTCGATGAGCACGTCGTAGTCCTTGTAGTCGGTGATGATCTTGGCAATCTTCGACAGGGTCTCCGATGCGCGCTCGTTGATTTCGTACGAACCGCTCTTGTAGAGCATGTTGTCGGCCAGCGAGATATAGACCACACCCTTCAGGACCTGTACGTCGACTTCCTTCAGCTCTTCCTTCGAGAGCGAGCGTGTCAGGTTGTTCTGAAGTACGAGGTTCAGCGAGTCGCTCTTGGTCTTCACCTCCACCAGGTGGCGGATATACTGGTTCGACTCGTTGATCTGGTCGACCAGCTTCTCAATGGAGACGTTGTTCTGCGAGGCGTTGTTCAGGCTCTTGTCGAGCGATGACTGCAGGGCGGCATAGTCCTTCTTCTGCTGGGTGATGAGCTCCACCTGCTGGGCGTTCTGAGCCTTCTGCTGCTTGAGCTGCTCTTCCAGGGCGGTGACGCGGGCCTTGGCGGCAGCGAGGTCTTCCTTGGTCGAGGTCAGGTTTCCTGTCAGCTCCTTGTTCTCGGTGATGCAGTTCTGCAGGTCCTTCTTGCTGACACATCCCGTCATCAGTACGGCACCTGCCATCAAAGTCATTATCAATAAGTTCTTTTTCATACTTTTTTCTTCTTAAAAGGGGTTAAACATTCATTTTCGTTGCAAAGTTAATGATAAGACGCGAAAAAAAGGTAATTGTCTAATCCCTTTAGTGAATTTTAACCCAAAAGAGGAAGAAAAAAACGGCTGTTAACATGTCACAAACTCTCTTTTCGTACTTTGGACAAGGTTCTCTCGCAGCCCTATCGGTTCCTCATTTCTTATTTTATTTGGATAAAAATCTCACGCTCGGAAAAATAAATGTAATTATTTTCCTCACTTAATCGATTTTTTCGTACCTTTGCATTAGAATTCAGAATTCACATTATTATATATAATAGTAAACAGCAATGGTACTTTTTTTCAGGACCCCAACAAAGAGTGTAATAGCAACGGAGTTTGACCATCAACCTTCGGCCGACGAAGTGAGCCGCCTGTGCTGGCTCTATGGCGGAGCCGAGTGTCTGGAAGCGACAGCCTTAGAGGGTTGCTTCGTAGGTCCTCGCCGCGAGATGATAACGCCTTGGTCGACAAATGCCGTTGAGATTACGCAGAACATGTGTCTCAGCGGCATTTCACGTATTGAAGAGTTCTTCCCGACGGCCGATGCCCATGACCCGTCGCCCGACTTCGACCCGATGTTGCAACGTCGCTACGAGGGGCTTGACCAAGACATCTTCACCGTCAGCCGTCAGCCCGAGCCGATACAATATATCGACAACCTTGAGGCCTATAACGAACAAGAAGGACTGGCCCTGTCGAAGGAAGAAATCGAGTACCTGCATACCATTGAGAAGCAGAACGGACGACCGCTGACCGACTCGGAAGTCTTCGGCTTCGCACAAATCAACTCCGAGCACTGCCGTCATAAGATTTTCGGCGGAACCTTCATCATCGATGGCGAGGAACGCGAGTCGAGCCTCTTCCAGATGATCAAGCGCACCACGAAGGAGAACCCCAACAGCATCCTGTCGGCCTATAAAGACAATGTGGCTTTCGGGCAAGGTCCTGTCGTCGAGCAATTCGCACCTAAAGACCCTACGAAACCAGACTTCTTCGAGGTTCAGGACATCGAGAGTGTCATCTCGCTGAAGGCCGAGACCCATAACTTCCCCACCACCGTGGAACCTTTCAACGGCGCTGCCACAGGAACGGGCGGCGAGATACGCGACCGTATGGGCGGCGGCACGGGCTCATGGCCCCTTGCCGGGACTGCGGTCTATATGACGGCTCCACGCTCGTCAGAACGTCCTTGGCTCTATCAGTCGCCGGAGCAAATCCTCATCAAGGCCTCAAATGGTGCCTCCGACTTCGGTAACAAGTTCGGACAGCCCCTCATCTGCGGCTCCGTCCTCACCTTCGAACATCAGGAGAACGACGTATGTTGCGACTCAGCCGCAACAAGCCCTCAAGGCGGGGCTGCCGGCACTGAACCCCTCTATGCCTACGACAAAGTCATCATGCTGGCAGGCGGCGTAGGTTACGGCAAGAAGCGCGACTGCCTGAAGAAAAAACCGCAGAAAGGCAACAAGGTCGTCGTCGTCGGAGGCGACAACTATCGCATCGGACTTGGCGGCGGCTCCGTGTCCTCTGTCGACACAGGCCGCTATGGCAACGGCATCGAACTCAACGCCATCCAGCGCGCCAATCCTGAGATGCAGAAGCGTGCCTATAACCTCGTCAGGGCTTTGGTGGAGAGCGATGAGAACCCCGTCGTCTCCATCCACGACCACGGTTCGGCAGGCCACCTGAACTGTCTGTCGGAACTTGTCGAGGATTGTGGCGGGGAGATTGAAATGGATAAGCTTCCCATCGGCGACAAGACCCTCTCGGCAAAGGAAATCATTGCCAACGAGAGTCAGGAACGCATGGGACTGCTTATCGACGAAAAATATATTGACGACGTGCGCAAGATAGCCGAGCGCGAGCGGGCTCCGCTCTATGTTGTCGGCGAGACCACTGGCGACGCCCACTTCTCCTTCCGTCAGGCCGACGGTGTGAAGCCCTTCGACCTTGATGTGGCGCAGATGTTCGGCCACTCGCCCAAGACCATCATGCGCGATGAAACCGTCGAACACCGCTATACCCCGGTAGCGTATGTCGGAAAAGCCGGGACAACCGGCAAAGCCGGATTGTCAGGCGTTCTGAACGATTATCTTGAGAAAGTGCTCCGCTTAGAGGCCGTTGCCTGCAAAGACTGGCTGACGAACAAGGTAGACCGCTCGGTGACCGGTCGCATAGCCCGTCAGCAGTGTCAGGGCGAGATACAGCTGCCGCTGAGCGACTGTGGTGTCGTCGCCCTCGACTACCGTGGCCGCAAAGGCATTGCTACGGCCATCGGCCATGCTCCGCAGGCAGGACTGGCCTCACCTGAAGCTGGCTCCGTGTTGTCGGTAGCCGAGGCTCTGACGAACATCGTCTGGGCACCATTGGAAAAAGGATTGGAGAGCGTATCGCTCTCGGCAAACTGGATGTGGCCCTGCCGTTCGCAAAAGGGTGAGGATGCGCGCCTCTATGCTGGTGTGAAGGCCCTGAGTGAGTTCTGTTGCGACCTGCATATCAATGTGCCGACAGGAAAAGACTCACTCTCTATGACCCAGCAGTATCCTGACGGGCAGAAAGTCATTTCGCCGGGAACCGTCATCGTGTCGGCAGGTGGCGAGGTGTCTGACGTGCGCAAGGTAGTCTCACCGGTTGTCGTCAACGACCACCATGCCTCCCTCTATCATATCGACTTCTCCTTCTGCGAACAGCGCTTGGGAGGTTCGGAATTCGCCCAGAGTCGCGGTTATGTGGGTTCTGACGTGCCGACGGTGGCCGATGCCGAATACTTCGCCGACTGTTTCAATGCCGTGCAGGAACTCATCCGCAGAGGTTGGGTGATGGCAGGTCACGACATCTCGGCAGGCGGTCTTATCACGACACTGCTCGAGATGACTTTTGGAAACACCGAAGGCGGACTGCATATCAATCTTCATAACCTCTGTAACGACGGCGATGTTGTCAAGACGCTATTTGCCGAGAATCCCGGTGTGGTCATCCAGGTCAGTGACCAACATAAGTTTGAACTCCGCGAGTATCTAGAAGACATCGGCGTGGGCTTTGCGAAGATAGGGTATACCACCGACGCACGGGCTTTGGTCATTAAGAATGATGAGTGGGAAACCGCCTTCGACATCGACCACCTTCGTGACATCTGGTATGAGACCTCCTATGAGCTCGACACCAGACAGAGCATGAACGGCAAGGCCCGCGAACGCTTTGAAAACTATAAGCACCAACCCCTTCGGATTACCTTCCCCAAGGCCTTCAAGGGGACGCTGGCACAATATGGTCTTCGTCCACGCCATGCTGCAGCGACCGGCGACAAGGCTCCCGTCGCCGCCATCATCCGTGAGAAGGGAACCAACGGCGACCGCGAGATGGCTTATTCACTTTATCTGGCAGGCTTCCGGGTGAAAGATGTGACGATGACCGACCTCAGTAGCGGTCGCGAGACCTTGGAAGAGGTGTCGATGATTGTCTTCTGTGGCGGCTTCTCCAACAGCGACGTTCTCGGTTCGGCAAAGGGTTGGGCTGGTGCCTTCCTCTATAACCCGAAAGCCAAGGAAGCCCTCGACCGCTTCTATGCCCGTAAGGACACGCTGTCGCTCGGCATCTGTAACGGTTGCCAGCTGATGGTGGAACTGGGTATCGTTGACGAGTTGTATGATGCCAATAACTTGTCATCTCGTCAACCTGCCGGCTCGTCAAGTAAAATAAAGATGCTGCATAACGACTCACACAAGTTTGAGAGTGAGTTCATCACCTTGAGCATTCCTGAGAACAACAGCGTGATGTTCGGCTCCCTCAGCGGAACGAAGCTCGGATTGTGGGTGGCTCATGGCGAGGGAAAGTTCTCGTTGCCGGGAAATGAAAGCGACTACAACATTGTTGCCAAGTATAACTATGCCGGCTACCCCGCCAATCCTAACGGTTCGGCCTACAATGTGGCAGGCCTCTGCACACACGACGGTCGCCATCTGGCCATGATGCCTCACTTGGAGCGCGCCATCTTCCCGTGGCAGTGTGCCTGGTATCCGAGAGAGCACCGCATGGACGAGGTGACACCTTGGATAGAGGCTTTCGTCAATGCCCGTAAATGGTGTGAGCTGGCAGCTCAGGCAACAGAGTAAAATGATAACCCCCAAAAACTAAAAACAATGGATATTAAGGTAACAACAGACAAAAGCCAAACCACGCTGCACCTCAGTGGTCGGTTGGACACAGCTGCTTCCGCCCAGGCAAGCAAACAAATTGACGAGTTGACAAGTAGACAGGCAGACGAGTTGACGGTGGATGCCGAGGAATTGACATATATATCGAGTTCCGGTCTTCGCATCTTGCTGTCATTGGCCAAACGCTACCGTAACTTCAAGATTGTAGAAGTAAACCCAGAGGTGTATAACGTGTTGGAGATGACGGGCTTTACAAAGATTATGTCCGTCAGTAAGGCTATGCGGCGAATGAGCGTTGACGGCTGCAAGGTGATTGGCGTCGGTGGCGTCGGCACGGTGTATCGTATCGATGGCGATACCATCATCAAGGTGTTTCGCGAAGGCACTTCGATGGACGAGGTACAGACGGAAATCGGTATGTCGAAAGAAGCCTTCGTACTGGGTATGCCGACCGCTATCTCGTTCGACATCGTCAAGGTGGGCAGTCAGTATGGATTGGTTTATGAGCTGTTGGACGCCGACACGCTGAGTGCCTGCGTACGTCGCGAACCGGAGAAGCTGGATGATTTTGCCCGTCTGTATGCCGGTCTGTTCCGTCAACTCCATTCCATTGAAGTGCCGCAAGGCAGCAGTGTGCCGTCGGCCCTCGACCATGAACGTCAGCAGGTGAAACACCTCTTGCGCTATTTTTCTCAGGAGGATGTCGACCTGATGCTTATGATTATAAATTCCGTTCCGGAAGGCCACCGCCTGCTGCACCTCGACCTGCAGACCAAGAACGCGATGGTGCAACGGGGCGAGCTGATGCTCATCGACATGGGTGAGATAGGCTTCGGTCACCCCATCCTCGACCTGGCTCATGCCTATTCGGCGATGGTGACGCTGGTGGGCGACTACGAGAAAATAATCGGTATGCCGAAAGCGTTGGGAACGGCCCTATGGGAACGTGCCATCAATTATTACTTCGAAGGACTGTCCGAAGAGACCATTGCCCACCGGAAAGCACAGATAGAAGTTGTTTCGTGTGTCCGTAACTTCAGCTGGCTTGCCTTGAGCGACTCTTTCCCGGAAGAGGTCATTAATGAGTGTAAGGCCCTCTTTGCCGAGCGCATCGGCAACCGGCGCGACTATATCCTTGAGGTTTGCAAGAGCCTTGGCGACTGGACGTTATGAACAAGAAACTCTTCAGCACATTCTTTAAGATTGGAGCCTTCACCCTCGGTGGAGGCTATGCCATGATACCTATCATCGAGGCAGAAGTGGTGGACAGGCGGAAATGGATATCGAAGGAAGACTTCCTCGACCTCATTGCTATCGCCCAAAGCTGTCCCGGCGTGTTTGCCATCAATATCAGCGTGTTCATAGGCTATAAGCTGCGGAAGGTGCGCGGTGCCGTCTGTTCGGCGTTGGGTACGGCTCTGCCGTCGTTCCTCATCATCCTGCTCATCGCCATGTTCTTCCATCGGTTCATGGATGTGCCGTGGGTGGCGGCGATGTTCCGAGGCATCCGCCCGGCTGTCGTGGCATTGATAGCCGTACCGACCTTCAACCTTGCCAAGAGTGCCCGGCTGACCTTCTCCAACTGTTGGATACCGATAGCGTCGGCTCTGCTCATCTGGCTCATGGGCGTCAACCCTATCATCATCATCCTGGCTGCCGGCATCGGCGGACTCATCTATGGAGAAATGAAAAATGAGGAACCGTAGGTCGGCGGCCCAAGGGAAAGCCAATGAGAAATGACTTGTCAACAAAAGCATGTATGATCTTCTTTGAACTATTCTATACGTTTTTTATGATTGGCCTCTTCGGTTTCGGCGGAGGCTACGGGATGCTGTCACTCATACAGACCGAGACAGTCGTACACCATACATGGCTGTCGTCGGCTGAGTTTACCAATATCGTCGCCATCTCGCAGATGACCCCAGGGCCCATCGGCATCAACTCCGCCACCTACTGCGGATATGCTGCCATCCATAATGCCGGCTACTCGGCGGGAATGGCCGTGCTGGGATCCACCGTTGCCACCTTCGCCTTGGTATTGCCGTCGGTGGTACTGATGATTCTCATCAGCAAGATGTTTATGAAATATTGGGACACGCCCGTTGTCCAGAATGTCTTCACAGGCTTGCGCCCTGCCGTTGTCGGTCTGTTGGCGGCAGCGACGCTGCTTCTGATGAATGCCGAGAACTTCTCCAAACCTTCTGAGAATCTGTGGCAGTTCTGCATCAGCGTCTTCCTGTTTGTAGCTACCTTTGTCGGAACGAAGGTTGTCAAAATCAACCCCATCAAGATGATTGGGTTCGCAGCCTTTGCCGGCCTGTTGCTACTCTATTGAGACGATGGATAGCATACTGTTGGAAAAACGGCTGTCGGGACCGCTTCATAGGTCGGACATCGACTTCTTATGCCATCAGGTCAATGGCAATGGGGCGTTGCGCGAGGACTTGTACCGTGCACTCTTCTCTGCCGACAAGCGAACGGGTGACAATGCAGCGTGGGTGATGACGCACCTGTCTGAAATACATGATGGATGGTTGCAGGAGCGTCAGGAAGCACTCATTGACGAAGCCATGAAGACGACAAGTGCGACCCGCCGTCGACTGCTGATGACGCTGCTCTTGCGGACGACCTTCAAGAAAGAAACCCTGCGTGGCGACTTCGTCGACTTCTGCTTCTCGCTGATACCTCGTGCCGATGAGCCCGTCGGCATCAGATCGGTGAGCATGAGACTGTCACTTGTCTTGTGCCGTCACTATCCCGAATTGATGGCAGAACTGCGCGAAATCGTGTCGATGCTGCCGCAAAGTGAGCTGTCGCCAGCCCTGCGCAGTGTTGCCAAGAAAATAATGAGATGAAAAGCAAATCACAAGCGACCCGATAATCAGGTAAGTTCGTGCAATAAGTGTTCGAAAAAAGAAATAATCCCTATTTTACTCTTTTTTTTTGCGGAAGTGCTTGTTCTTTATAAAAAAAAGACTTAACTTTGCCGTGTATTTTAACTTTACACGATATTTCAACATGGCAATGAAATTCAACTTATCAGTGAAAGCCGTCAAGGGTCTCGTCATCTTTCTGTCGTTTTTCTTATTGACGGGCTTACCTGTCGTGGCACAGAAGAAAAGCAGCGATCTCTTTCATACCCTGCTGTTTCTGAAGAATGATTCAGTTGCAGAAGGATATTTGCGTAACTATCTGGGTCATCCCAGTGGCCCCAATGGTCTGGCAAGTCAAATAACCGTTCTCGATTCATGTATGCGGCTGAATACCCTGCAAAAGGTTTTCAGCAAAGACAAGAAATATCCAAACAGAGATATAGACAGCATGTATACATGGTATGACCAATATGAGGCATTCAAACTGTTCTGGGTGCCACGGATGGCTAATCTGGCCTATGGCAATAACCAACCTGTCGTCTACGACTATCCGTTGATGCTGAATGTCATTTATAGAGGCAAGCATGTAACAGGTTATGTGGCAGAAGACAATTATTTTCTTGGCAGGCGTTGTCTGTTTGAGATTAAAGGTACCGGTCATGCCAAAGCATTCATTTCCGTTTCTGGAAAGTTGAACAGTAAACGTATCGGGACTCTCCTTGACGACTTCAAGGATTATCCCGAAATGGCTGACTATATCAAGAACTTAGACAAGGAGGCCGTGAAGAAAAACCCCTTTGTGATTTTAGAGTTCCTTGACAAAGTTATCGACGCCGCACTTTAGTAACCATAAAAAAATAACTTGGTACGATTTTATGATACATCTTAATTGTCATGATTTCTCATCTTTTTGTCTCTTTTCGCGTTGTTCATCGGTCACATAGCCCGCTATGCTCCCTCTTCACAACATGAAAATAGCC
>JAFSRY010000011.1 GCA_017445845.1 Prevotella sp. | reverse complement strand
TTAATTGTCATGATTTCTCATCTTTTTGTCTCTTTTCGCGTTGTTCATCGGTCACATAGCCCGCTATGCTCCCTCTTCACAACATGAAAATAGCCTAAAAATCTGAGGTAAAATCATACCATCTTATTTTTTAACGGTTACATAAAGAAAGATGTCGTGCCCATTTGTCCTTATGACAGGGGGCACGACTTTTTTTTATTTGTCATGAAACCCCTGTCAGCTGTTTATAGTCTGACGTGCAGGCCTTCATGATGAAGGTAGCGTTTTAGGTCGGGAATGGCAATCTCACCGAAGTGGAAGACGCTGGCGGCAAGGGCAGCGTCGGCCTTTCCGATGAGGAAGGCGTCGCGGAAGTGTTCTTTCCGTCCTGCCCCACCGCTGGCGATAACGGGAATGGTGAGCGTTTCCGACAGCTTTCTTAAGGCCTCATTGGCAAATCCTTGTTTCGTGCCGTCGTGGGCCATTGAGGTGAAAAGGATTTCGCCGGCACCACGCTCTTGTGCCTCGCGCGCCCACTCGAAGAGGTTGCGGTCGGTACGCTGTCGGCCGCCGTGGGTGTAGCAATGCCAGTCTTCAGAAATCTCACCGGCTTCCGGCGTGGCATCAATGGCAACGACACAGACCTGCGACCCATAACGGCGGGTAATCTCCGTGATGAGCCTGGGCCGGCTCAGGGCGGCACTGTTGATGCTCACCTTGTCGGCGCCGGCATCGAGCAGTCGGCTGACGTCATCGAGTTCGTTGATGCCGCCGCCTACCGTGAAAGGGATGTTTATTTCTTTCGCCACCCTACGGACGACATCGGTGAATGTCTTGCGGCCTTCGTGAGAGGCGGCGATGTCGAGGAATACCAGTTCGTCGGCCCCGGCATCCGAATAGGCTTTGCCCAGTTCCACGGGGTCGCCGGCTTGCCGCAGGTTTTCAAAGCACGTTCCCTTCACCGTCAGCCCGTCTTTCACGTCGAGGCAGGGAATGATGCGTTTGCAGAGTCCCCTTTGCGGTGGTGTTATCTTTCCTTCGTAGAATGCTTTTCCAAAGACGACGGCAGGCAGTCCGGCGGCTTCAAGCTGCCGCAGGTCATCGTCGCACGAGACACCGCCGCTGGCGATGAGCTGCAGCCCAGGAAAGGCTTTCAACACCTCTTTATATAAGTCAACGGCGGGACCGTTGAGAGTGCCGTCGCGCGAGATGTCGGTGCAGAGTACTTTCGTAACGCCCTTGTTGATATACCGTTGCAAAAAGGGCAGGAGGGCTTCCCGGCTGTCTTCCTTCCACCCGTTCACGCAGACAAAGCCGTTGCGGACGTCAGCACCGAGGATGATGCGGTTCGTGCCGAACACCTTCAGCCAACGTTCCATCAGGTCGGGATGGGAGACGGCAACAGACCCGACGGTGACCATCGAGGCACCGGCATCGAAGGCCTGCCGGATGTCGTCATCGCTTTTGATGCCGCCGCCGAAGTCGACGACGAGGCTGGTGGATGCCGTAATCTGTCGGAGGGTTTCGATATTGACGACATGTTTCGACTTGGCACCGTCGAGGTCGACGACATGCAGTCGCTGATAGCCCAAGGCTTCGAAGCGTCGCGCCATGTCGACAGGGCTGTCGCTGTAGACGGTTTTCAGTGAGTAGTCGCCATTGGTCAGACGTACGCATTTCCCGTCGATGATGTCTATTGCCGGAATGAGTTGCATAGGAAAAAGGTGGAAAAGTGAACGGGTGAAAAAGATTATAGGTTGAGGAAGTTCCGTAGGATGGCTTCGCCCACAGGTCCGCTTTTCTCGGGGTGGAACTGCGTGGCATAGAAGTTGTCGCGGTGGAGGGCAGCACTGAAGGGCCGTGTGTAATGTGCGACAGCCGCCGTGTCTTCACACAACGTGCAATAGTAGCTGTGGACAAAGTATACGTTGCCCGGGAGGCAGAACCCTCCATGAGGGGAAGGGTCAATATTGTTCCATCCCATAGCGGGCACCTTGAAGCCGGGTTGTGGCTGGAAGCGGCGGACATCGGTGCGGAAGATGCCGAGGCAGTCTACATTGCCTTCTTCCGAATGGGTGCAGAGCAACTGCTGGCCTACACAGATGCCCAAGACGGGTTGTGTCAGCTGCCGGATGACGTTGTCGAGTCCATGCTCGCGCAGGTATGCCATGGCACTGCTGGCCTCGCCCTGACCGGGGAAGATGACGTGGTCGGCCTGCCGGAGCTGGCTGGCGTCGTCGGTCACCACGGGCTCAATGCCCAACCGATGCAAGGCATTGATGACCGAGCAGACATTTCCTGCATTATATTTGACGATGGCTACGCTCATTTTTTTAGTCGACGGAGTCAAAGTTGGATTAATCAGGAAACCTTCGGAGTGCTCCGATGAGTGTGCTGTTCTCTTCCTTTGTGCCGATGGTGATGCGCAGGCAGTTCTGGCAGCGTTCCACGCGTGTTCTGTTGCGTACGATGATGCCTTGGTCGACCAGATAGTCATAGACGCGTTGTGCGTCGTCCATGCGTGCGAGGAAGAAGTTGGCATCCGTCGGATAGACCTGCCGGCAGTAGGGCAGCGTCTGCACGGCCCGCATGACAACCGCCCGTTCTGCCAAGACCAGACTCATCCAGCGGTCAATCTCCTCCATGTTGTCGAGGACCTTCAGGGCATGTTGCTGAGTGAGCAGGTTGACGTTATAGGGATATTTCACCTTATTATATATATCGATGATGTCCTTGCTGGCGAAGGCCATGCCGAGTCGGATGGCGGCACACCCCCATGCCTTGCTGAAGGTCTGCATGACGATGAGTCGTGGGAAGTGGCTCAGGACATGTCTGAACGAGGGCCGTCGCGAGAAGTCGGCATAAGCCTCGTCGATGATGACGATGCCTTTGAACCGCTGCAACACACGGATGATTTCCTCCTGCCGGATGTGGTTGCCCGTGGGGTTGTTGGGCGAGCATATCCAGATGACTTTTGTCTTCTCATCGCAAGCCTCCAGCAGCTTGTCGGCCGACATCTGGAAGTGTTCGTCGAGCAATACCGGCCGATACTCCACATCGTTGATGTCGGCACAGACACGATACATGCCGTAGGTGGGTTCGATGGCGACGACGTTGTCGATGCCGGGGCGCGTGAAACAGCGGTAGGCCAGGTCGATGGCTTCGTCGCTGCCGTTGCCTAAGAAGACCTGTTCTGGTTTCACGCCTTTGATTATTGCCAGCTTTGCCTTCAGCTCCGTCTGCAACGGGTCCGGGTAGCGGTTGTAGGGACTGTTGTAAGGGTTCTCGTTGGCATCGAGGAACACCCGGGCCTCCTTCCCGCTGTATTCATTGCGGGCTGAGGAATAGGGTTTCAACGCCAAGATGTTGGGGCGGAGGAGAGTAGCCAAAGCCCCTTCCCCGGCCTCCTCCCTATAAGGAGAGGATTGAAATGTAATGTCATTCATATAAAACCTATCATTGTCTCCTCACCTTCATGGCGTTTCTGTGGGCTTGCAGTTCTTCGGCCTCGGCCATGCGTTCGACGGCGGGTCCGATGGTGTTGATGCCTTCGCGTGTGAGGTATTGGAAAGTAATCTTGCGGACGAAGGCGTCGCGGTTGACGCCGTTGTAGGCGGTGGCATAGCCGTGGGTGGGCAGGGTGTGGTTGGTGCCCGAGGCGTAGTCGCCGGCACTCTCGCAGGCGTATGGTCCGAGGAATACGCTGCCCGCATTCACCACCCGTTCAGCCAGCCGCTCATAGTCGGCGGTCTGTAGGATGAGGTGTTCGGGTGCATAGCGGTTGGCCAGGTCGATGGCCTCGTCGGTCGTATTGACGAGCAGGGCGTGGCTGTTGTCCAGAGCCTTTGAGGCGACGTCTCTCCGCGGCAGTGCTTTCAGTTGGCGGTCAATCTCTTCTTCCACCTTCTCCAGCATCGTGTCAGAGGTGGTGATGAAGAGCACCTGCGAGTCGGGACCATGCTCAGCCTGCGACAACAAGTCGGCGGCCACGAAGACGGCATTGGCAGCGTCGTCGGCAATGACGCACACTTCCGAGGGTCCGGCGGGCATGTCGATGGCGACACCCTGTTGGCTCACCGCCTGCTTGGCAGCCATTACGAAGCGGTTGCCCGGCCCGAATATCTTATAGACCTGCGGCACCGACGCTGTGCCGTAGGCCATGGCACCGATGGCCTGCACACCACCAATCTTATAGATGCGGCTCACACCGGCCGTGCGGGCGGCGACGAGAATGGCGGGGTGCACTTTTCCTTCGCCGTTGGGTGGGGTGCAGAGGATGATGTCATGACAGCCAGCCTGCCGTGCCGGCGTCGCCAGCATCAGCACGGTAGAGAAGAGGGGAGCGGTGCCGCCGGGGATATAGAGGCCTACCCGTTCGATGGCGACGTCTTTCTGCCAGCAGGTCACGCCCGGGCAGGTTTCTATGCGCTGATGCTCCTGCCGTTGTGAAGCATGGAAGGTAGAAATGTTCCGATGAGCCAGGGCGATGGCGTCCTTCAACTCCGCAGCGACCAGCGTCTCGGCTTCGTCGAACTCCGCTTCGCTGACGGCCAGCGATGCCAGATGGACATGGTCGAAGCGTTCCTCATAGTCGCGGACTGCCGCGTCGCCACGCACCTTCACGTCGGCAAGCACGTCGCCTACCGTCTTCTGTAATGCGTCCAAGTCGACAGCCGGGCGCGTCACGATACTCTTTGTTTCTTCTTCTGTCGGATATCTGTATATATTCATTGATTCAAGTTTCGCATTCGCTCAACTTCTTTGTAGTTAAGGAGTTAAGTAGTTCTTGCGCTCCAGTAGGTGCTCAGGCGGCAAAGCCGGAGTCTCGCTTCGCTCGTCCTTTCGGACAGTAGATAAGCCATTACTTCTATCGG
>JAFSRY010000103.1 GCA_017445845.1 Prevotella sp. | reverse complement strand
TTGCTATATGCCGCTGGCGGGAAGGAAGCGCTGCGCAAGCCCAGGGGAAGACCTAGGAAAGACATGGGTAGACCGAAGAAAAAGAAGCCAGAGGAGATGACGGAGTTGGAACGACTCCGCTACGAGAACGAGTACCTGAGAGCCGAGAATGCCCTGCTAAAAAAAGTGAAGGCCTTGGTCGAAGAAAGGGAAGCCCGTCAGCGAGGGACTGGGCGGAAGCCATCGAAGGACTGAGGCCGGGACACAGCCTTGACCTCCTTTTGGGGATCAAGGGGATGGCGCGTTCCACCTTCTATTATCACACCAAGCGCATGGGACGGCCCGACGGATACGATTCTGTCAGGGAGCGCATACGCTCGGTATACGAGGAGCATCATGGCCGATACGGCTACCGTCGCATCACGGCACAGCTCCACAACGAGGGCCTTGACATCAACCACAAGACCGTCCAGAAGCTGATGGGGCAGATGTCCCTGAAAGCCAAGAGGAAGACTCAACACTACCGTTCCTACAAGGGCGAGATTGGCAGGGTCGCCCCAAACGTGCTCAACAGGGACTTCAGGGCCTCGGCACCGAATCGGAAATGGGCCACCGATGTCACGCAGGTGAAGATTAAGGACAGATGGATTTATCTTTCCCCCATCCTGGACATGTTCAATGGCGAGATTGTCTCTTACACCATATCCGACAGCCCATGCCTGCAGATGGTTATGGCGATGCTGGACAAGGCATTCAAGAAAAGAGACATACACGGAGACCTGATTCTCCACTCGGACCAAGGCTGGCACTATCAACATAAAATGTATCAGAAGGCATTGGAAAACAGGAACATTACGCAAAGCATGTCGCGCAAGGGCAACTGCCTCGACAATGCCATGATGGAAAACTTTTTCGGACTGATGAAGAATGAATTGCTATATTTGCACGATTGGAACTCCGTCGATGAGTTCAAACATGCTCTCATGGCTTACATACACTACTATAACAACGACAGAATCAAGTTAAGACTAAAAGGAAAGAGTCCGGTGCAATACCGAACTCTTTACCTTGATAATTAATGTTTAACCGTCCAACTTCTGGGGGTCACATCATTTCCATGTGCCCCTATCTTTTTTTAAAAATGTATCGTTTAATTCGCGGTAAAGCTGAAGGCTTGTGTCGATGCCGACGAGGTCCCTCCTAAGTAGATGCCGTGGAACGACGTGGTCGGGTTGTTGGGGGCGTTGTTGCCGTATTTTACATAATAGGTGCCACCGCTTACCATACCGGTCGCCGTGATGAGGGAGAGGGTGCTCGAGCAGTTGGCCTCGAAGCTGAACGTCACGAGGTTGGCGCCGCTTGAGTTCGAAAAGGTGTAGTATCTTCCTGATTGGTAGGTGACACTGCTGGTGTGGAAGTGATAGCCTTGTACCGCGCCAGTGATGGTGTTGCCACCGCCGCCAGGCCAGCCACCGCCGCCGCCTTGCGAGCCGCCAGCGCTGATGCCGATGCCCGTGCCTGTGATGCGGATGTAACTGTTGTTGTCGCAGTCGAAGCCTTCCTCAGGGCTGCCTTTGGTCGTATAGGTGAATACGACGCCGTTGCCAATGGTGATGGCACCTGCCGTGCCTGCGTTCGAGTCGATGGCATCGTTGCCGTAGCCGTAGCAAACGGTGATACCGCCGTTGAAGAAGATCTTTCCGGCCGAGTTGATGCAGTCGTCATAGCAGTGGAAGTAATGCTGGCCGCCTTCAAAGTTGATTTGCGTCTTCGATTCCAGACCTTCGGCTTTGTTCTTGGTCGTGGTAACCGTTGTGGTACCACCGTATATGGTTGCCAAG
>JAFSRY010000102.1 GCA_017445845.1 Prevotella sp. | reverse complement strand
CCTTCACAATTTTCGACTTATAAATCTTGAATGGGTCACTCAGCCTATCGCGGTCCCAAGCAGTGGGTCCGCTAATATTCGTCACCGTGAGAATTGGTTCCACTTCTTCCGGATCTTCCTCTTCTCCTTCAGGCGTAGCCGTTCCAGGGATAATATTATAGATGATGTTCTGCTTCATGTTGTAGCCTTCGCTACTGGAGGAGCCGCCGATGCCGCTGGCCGAAGGATTCAGGATGCTGAGCTGGAAGAAACCGTTGCCCATGCCTCCCCATCCCCAGTTGATGTGGAAGTAGTCGCCATACTCAAAGCCGTCACAGATGAACGAGTGGCCGCCACCGCTACCAGCCGTACCATTATAGATCATCGGGCGTCCGGCAGCCAGTTCGTCATAGACAAGGTCATTCCATGACTCTTGGTCATAGTCGTTGCGGAAGGCAATCTTCGAGCCATAGCCGAACTGCTTAAAGCCCTTTGGAATATCATCGGTATAGGCTCCCGATGCAGATAAGCCATACTGCATCTTCACAGAGCAACCCACATAAAGCATCAGGTGGGCAACGGCCGAGGTATACACCTCCTGCTCGGCACCGGTATAGGTTTCGCGCATGTGTTCCCAGTCGAAAGTGGTTGGAGGCTGCGCTTCCATCGTCACCGTGGCATATTCACCCATTTGTTCGCCAGCTACCGTGAACGTATAGGAAGGAATCTCCTGATCAATGCTTTGCGGTTGTTTGTAGAAATACATAATCTGCGACATGGAAGTGGCCACACAACCAGAATAGGGCTTTTCGGTGGCAACAATCGTGTCGCCAGTCTCAGGATCGACAGAGAAATCGGTCACAAAGTCGGGCAGTTCGTTCCAATACGGCGTCGCCTGGTCCCACTTCGTCGTGATGAGGGGTGCGATGGAGTTGTGGGTGCCTACCCTGTCGCGTCGCGGAGCACGCAGAACACGAGCGGCCTGCATGTCGTCCATCTCTGCAAGTACATTGAGTTGCTGGGCATAGCAGTCGAGCCAGTAGCGCATGTTCGCAGGCATACGGTTTGCATCGAACGCCCCCTCGTCGCTATAGCCGAGGATAGGGTTTGTACGGTCGTCGCCCGACACGATGACGAATCCCTGCTGGTCGCCGATGTTGATGATGTAGAAAGGCACCTTCTCTCCCATCGGAAGAGTCGCAGAGACGTCCGTGAGCCTAACGGATTCAGCTGTCTGCGCCTGCCCGTCGGCCTTGTTGTTGACCGTCAGCGGGTGGTCTTTCAGAAACGCGGCAGCCTCCTGCATGGCCTGCTTCTTGTCGACGGGGCCAGCCATGGCGACGATTGCTACGAACAAACTCAGTATTACGAAAAGTCTTCTCATTGCTATGTCTGCTTTTTAATTATTCTTAGTTAGGTCTCCCATACACTCAAGGTACCGAACTTTTATCTTCCTTTCTTGAGCTTTATTATATCAGCAAATAAATAGTAGTGATGCTACAGAGCGTGCAAAATTACAAAAAAGAATCGACAATTCGCAGGTTTTCCTGAAAAAACAACAAATCTGCAGGCCACTTTCTTTGTTTCTCGTTTTTTTTGTGTAACTTTGCAT
>JAFSRY010000101.1 GCA_017445845.1 Prevotella sp. | reverse complement strand
GATAACGAAGAGGGAAAAATTGGAAAAACGGTCAAAAAAAACAAATTTCTGAACGACGGGCGAAACGCTTGAAAATTTTCCAAAAATGAGCCCTCAAAAAGTGGTCGAAAATGAGCATCCATCGGAGTTGAACGGCCAAAAAATGTGTTTTGAAAACCCATCGTTCCAGAGAAAAATGGGTCGAAAAAGGGTAAAAAATGAGGGTGAAATGGGGTTCGTTTGGAGTCCCCGGCACCCAAAACGGGATGAAAAAAGGGGCTTTTCTGCCCCATTTTTGGTAATTTTAAAAACCTAAATTTCCAGAATTCGTCTAATGGAGGATGAAAAAAATGAGTTCCTTCATCAGGTCCCCTGCCCCGGTACTGGGATTATCGAGACCTTTGCTTCGAGCATCCACCTCGCGTAATTTTGAGATGATCTGCAGCACCTTCAATCCAGAGTAGTTGCGCAGTCCGGTCATATACTCTCGGGCCGCCCACCCTCCCCTCAATTCCATATATTGAGCCAGTGCCTGCTCGTTGTTTTTCTGTGGCGCATAGTAGGCAATCATCAGATTTTGGAAGTAGTTGAAGAGTATGGGAAGGAAGGCGTAAAGCGATCCGGCTTTTGGATTTTTGTCAAAATAATTCACAATTTGATTGGCTTTGAAGACATTCTTCTCGATGATGGCATTGCGCAGTTCGAAGGCATTGAAGTCCTTGCTCACTCCTATCTGCCGCTCGACGACCTCTGGTGTGATGCGTTTTTCGCCATCCGGAAGGGCTATAAGCACCTTATCGAGCTCTGATGTCAGGCGGTTCAGGTCGGAACCGATATGCTCAGCGACCATTGTTGCTGCCTTGCGGTCGATGGTGGCTCCCTTAGTTGCCAGATAGGACTCAACGAAGCCCGGAAGCTCGTAATCGCGCATCTTTTTGCTCTCGAAAACCACGCCCACAGCCTCCGCCTTCGACACTAATTTCTTTCTTCTGTCGATGGTTCCGTTCTTGTGACAGATGACGAGAATCGTCGTCGGAACAGGCTTTTCAAAGTATTTCTCCAGGGCATCGGTACCCTTCAGGGCCTGTGCCTCTTTGACGATGATGACGCGCCGTTCGGCCATCATCGGGAAGCCTTTGGCGGCATCTACGACCTGGATGCCAGTCACGTCGGCGCCGAAGATAATGGTCTGGTTGAAATCGCGTTCTTCGGGCCGCAGTACGGAGTCGGCGATGTAGTCGGAAATCCTGTCGATATAGTACGACTCCTCCCCCATCAATATGTAGACAGGGGCATATTCACGGTTACGAAGAGCCTTCATGATGCTCTCGTAGGAGGCTGCCGGTTTCTTTTCTGCCATGTTTTCTTTTTTATTCCGAAATAAAATGTTACCTTTGTGGCGTACAAAGTTAATAAAATGATTCGATTAAACCTGCCAAATTTTGAAATAAAATTATCAGGAACGCGCGAACACCCGCAGATTTTTGATATTCTACGCCGTCGTTATGTTGCGCTGACCCCCGAGGAATGGGTCCGCCAGCACTTCGTGCACTTCCTCATCGACGATAAGGGCTACCCCGCAGCCCTTTTGGCCAATGAGGTTCGGCTGCAGGTGGGTGAGAAGACGCTGCGGGCCGACAGCGTGCTCTACGACCGTGGTCTGCGGCCCCGGATGATAGTGGAATACAAGGCGCCGACGGTGACCATCACGCAGAAGGTGTTCGACCAGATCAGCATCTACAATATGCTGCTGCACGTCGACTTTCTTGTTGTCAGCAACGGCCTCAACCACTATTGCTGCCGCATGAACTATGCTGACAACAGCTATACCTTCCTCGAAGACATTCCCTGCTATGAGGAGTTGGGAAATTGATAATTGCTTGTATTGCTTATTTCTCTTAACTTCCGACAGGTGTGTCGCTTTACATTTTTTAACTTCATAGTTCTAAAATTTGAGGCTTTCCGATGAGGAGGTTGCTTAAAGACGAATTTCAACTTTGAACTAACGTGTCCAATTACCGCCTTCTTACCACTTCTGAAGGTTGAACACTTTATATAAATCATGTAATGGGCTGCAAATCAAAACTTTTTTTTATTCCCGAAGGTCAACTCCTATCTTTTTAGTATCTTTGCTGCAAAAATAGAAACGAACTGTTTCGACGATAATAAAACTAAATATGTTTTTCAAATCCAACCACTTATGGAAAAAATAAGGATGACGACTCCCCTCGTGGAGATGGACGGCGACGAGATGACCAGGATACTCTGGAAAATGATTAAAGACGAACTCATCTTGCCTTTTGTCGAGTTGAAGACTGAATACTTTGACCTTGGGCTTCCCCATCGCGATGAAACCAACGACCAAGTGACCATTGACGCGGCTGAGGCCACAAAGAAATATGGCGTGGCCGTAAAATGCGCCACCATCACTCCCAATGCCCAACGCATGGACGAATACAAGCTGCACCAGATGTGGAAGAGTCCGAATGCCACCATCCGTTCCATTCTCGACGGCACCGTGTTCCGTGCCCCCATCACCATTCCAAGCATCCACCCATGTGTGAAGAACTGGGAGAAACCCATCACTATTGCCCGCCATGCCTATGGCGACATCTATAAGAACGTTGAGATACGCGCCTATGAGCCTGGCGTCGCCAAACTGGTCTTCGAAGGTGACGGCGGGCAGCGCGAAGAGGTTGTCATCCATGAGTTCAAGGACATGGGCGTGCTGCAAGGTATACACAACACCGACCAGTCTATCCGCTCGTTTGCCCACTCATGCTTTAAGTTTGCCGTCGACACCCGGCAAGACCTTTGGTTTGCTACGAAGGATACCATCTCGAAGACCTACGATGCCCGGTTCCGCGAAATATTCCAAGAAGTATACGAGCAGGATTATAAGGCCGCTTTCGAGTCGTTGGGCCTGACTTATTTCTATACCCTCATCGACGATGCCGTAGCCCGTGTCATCCGCTCGAAAGGCGGCTTCATCTGGGCCTGCAAGAACTACGACGGCGACGTAATGAGCGATATGCTTTCGACGGCCTTCGGTTCGCTTGCCATGATGACAAGCGTGCTCGTAAACCCCGATGGCAACTACGAATATGAGGCTGCCCACGGCACTGTCACCCGCCACTATTACAGATACCTGAAGGGCGAGGAGACCTCGACAAACCCGATGGCCACCATCTTCGCCTGGAGCGGAGCCCTGCGGAAACGCGGCGAGTTGGATGGCCTGAGTGCTCTCACGGCATTTGCCGACAAACTCGAGGCTGCCTGCTTTGAAACCCTGAACGACGGCATTGCCACGAAAGACCTTGCAGGCCTGATGGAAGGCGTCACGCCGAATGCCGTCAACTCTGCCCAGTTCATTGGTGCCATACGGGAAAGATTAGAGAGATTATCAAGTGTGTAATTGACAGACAAATCGTTTAGGTAATAATGGTATTAGATATAGACATGCTGAAGGCTTTCTACAGCCAGTATGCTGAGCGTGTAGAGTCAGCCAGACAACGTTTGGGCCGTCCCATGAGCTACGCTGAGAAAGTGCTCTATGCCCACCTATATAATAATAATGTAAAGGACTTCCGCCGAGGCGAAGACTATGTAGACTTCCGTCCCGACCGTGTTGCCATGCAGGACGCTACGGCACAGATGGCACTGCTTCAATTCATGAATGCCGGTAAGGACCGTGTGGCCGTGCCCGCTTCCGTCCATTGCGACCACCTCATCCGTGCCGACGTCGGGGTGGAGAAAGACCTGCCTGCCGCCTGTGAGGCGAATAAGGAAGTCTACGACTTTCTCTCCAGCGTGTCGAAGAAATACCACATCGGTTTCTGGCAGCCCGGTGCCGGCATCATCCATCAGGTAGTGCTTGAGAACTATGCCTTCCCCGGCGGTATGATGGTGGGCACGGACAGCCATACGCCTAATGCCGGAGGACTGGGCATGGTAGCTGTCGGAGTGGGCGGTGCCGATGCCGTCGACGTGCTGACCAGTCAGCCTTGGGAACTGAAGATGCCCCGACTCATCGGCGTTCATCTTACGGGGCGGCTCAGCGGTTGGGCTTCGCCAAAGGATGTCATCTTGAAAATACTCGGAATACTGACCGTTAAAGGCGGAACGAACGCTATTCTCGAATACTTCGGTGAAGGCGTCGGAAGCATCTCTGCCACAGGACGTGCCACCATCTGCAATATGGGCGCAGAGTTGGGAGCCACCTGTTCACTCTTCCCCTTCGACCGACAAACCGAGGAATACCTGCGGAAGACCGGACGCGACGAAGTGGCCGACATGGCAGTGGCCAATGCCAAAGAGTTGCGGGCCGATGATGACTTTATGGAACAGCCGTCACGACACTTCGACCAGCTGCTCCACATCGACCTTTCCGAAATCGAACCACATCTGAACGGTCCGTTCACTCCCGATGCCGCCACACCAATCTCAGAGATGAGAGAGAAAGGTCCACAGAATGACTATCCAATGGTTGTTGAGGTTGGACTGATTGGCTCATGCACCAACTCAAGCTATGAAGACCTGGCACGGGCTGCATCGATAGCCCGTCAGGCAGCGGCCAAACACCTCAAGGCAAAGGCCCAGCTCATCATCAATCCCGGCTCGGAACAAATAAGATATACTGCCGAGCGCGACGGCATCCTTGCCGACCTGCAAGCCATCGGAGGCATCATCATGACGAATGCCTGCGGACCTTGCATCGGACAGTGGCGCCGCCATACCGACGACAACGAGCGTAAGAATGCCATCGTGACATCGTTCAACCGAAACTTCCGCCGACGTGCCGACGGCAACCCCAACACCTATTCCTTCATCGGAAGTCCTGAGATGACGGTGGCACTGGCCATTGCCGGCCGCCTCGACTTCAATCCTGCCACGGACAGCCTGACCAACAGCGACGGACAGCAGGTGACGCTCGACGAGCCGCAAGGCGATGTCTTCCCGCCGAAGGGCTTCGACGTGAAAGACAAAGGATTTATAGCACCTTCAGAAGCACACGAAGACATCGAGGTCGTCATCCGTCCCGATTCGGACCGTCTGCAGCGACTCATGCCCTTTGCAGCCTGGGACGGCAACGACCTGAAGGACATGCCCCTGCTCATAAAAACCCAGGGAAAATGCACTACGGACCATATCTCCATGGCTGGTCCTTGGCTGAAGTTCCGCGGCCATCTGCAGAACATCTCTGACAACTTGCTCATGGGAGCCGTAAACGCTTTCAACGGTGAGGCAAATAAAGTGAAATGCCAACTCAGCGGAGAATACATGGAAGTGTCCAGCGCCGCCAAAGCCTATAAGGAGAAAGGACTGTCGACCATCGTCGTGGCAGAGGACAACTATGGCGAGGGTTCCAGCCGCGAACATGCCGCCATGGAACCTCGGTTCCTTAATGTGAAGGTCGTATTGGCCAAGAGTTTTGCCCGCATCCATGAGACTAATCTGAAGAAGCAAGGATTGTTGGCGGTGACCTTCGCCGATAAGGCCGACTACGACAAGATAAGGGAAGACGACCGCATCAGTCTCACCGGGTTGTCTCACTTTGCGCCGGGCAAGGCGCTGACGGTCCTGCTACGACATTCCGACGGCAGCACCGAACAATTCGATGTCTGCCATAGCTACAACGACACACAGATTGCCTGGTTCAAAGCCGGCTCAGCTCTTAACTACAGTGCTCAGAGAAAAGCTGAATAGAAAAGGAGAAAGAAAGATGAACAAGAAATACCTGATATATAAGCTCAGTGACGAAGTCAAGAACTCGTGTAAGATTGACAATGAGCTGTTTTCCACCTATGGAGTGAAGCGCGGTCTGCGCAACGAAGACGGCTCGGGCGTATTGGTCGGCCTGACCAACATCGGTAATGTCGTAGGCTATGAAGTTGCAGAAGACGGCAGTCTGGAACCAACCGAAGGCAAACTGTTCTATAGGGGCTACGAGCTGGACCAATTGGTGTCGCCATTGCTCAAGGAGAAACGCTTCGGCTTCGAGGAAGTGGCCTTTCTCTTGCTTTCCGGTAGGCTGCCCGACAAAGAAGAACTGGGAGCTTTCCGCGAACTCCTCTACGAAAACATGCCCCTTGACCATCGCACCGTCGTCCACCTGGTCGACCTTGAAGGCACTAACATCATGAATATTCTGGCACGCTGCGTATTGGAGATGTATACTTTCGACGACAACCCCGATGACATCTCGCGCGACAACCTCATGAGGCAGTCCATAGAACTCATCGCCAAGTTTCCCACCATCGTGGCCTATGCCTATAACATCTACCGCCATTCCGTGCAGGGACGAAGCCTCCATATCCGTCACCCCAAGGAGAACCTGTCAATCGCAGAGAACTTCCTCTATATGCTGAAGAACGATGAATATACAGAACTCGATGCCCGTACGCTCGACCTTCTGCTCATCACACAGGCAGAGCATGGTGGCGGTAACAACTCGACGTTCACCGTCCGTGTCACCTCATCGACGCGAACCGACACCTATTCGTCCATCGCCGCCGGCATAGGTTCGCTGAAAGGACCGCTGCATGGTGGTGCAAACATTAAGGTCATCAACATGTTTCACCATCTGAAAGAACAAATCAAGGACTGGACCAATCAGGACGAGATAGACACCTACCTGCAGCGTATGCTGAACAAGGAAGCATACGACAAGTCGGGCCTCATCTATGGCATCGGACATGCCGTCTACACGAAAAGCGACCCACGAGCCGTCCAACTGAAGAAGTTAGCAGGCGAACTGGCACGCGAGAAAGGGCGCGAAGAAGAGTACAACTTCCTGTGCCTGCTGGAACAGGAAGGCATCAAATGCCTCATGGAGCACCGCAAGATGCGCAAGCCTGCCTGTGCCAACCTCGACTTCTACAGCGGCTTCATTTACGAGATGATAGGTCTGCCGCAGGAAATCTACACCCCCATCTTCGCCATGGCACGAATCGTCGGTTGGACTGCCCACCGCATAGAAGAGCTGAACTTCGAAGGCCGCCGAATTATCCGGCCTGCCTATATGAATGTATCAGGCGAGAGAGATTATATCCCGATGAACGAACGATGAAGAGAATTCTGTTTGTATGCTACGGCAATATATGCCGCAGTCCGATGGCAGAATTTGTCATGAAAGACCTTGTCTGCAAAGCCGGACTTGAAGACAAGATATACATAGAGTCGGCAGCCACGTCGACCGAAGAGATTGGAAACGAGGTCTATCCGCCGGCACGACGCAAACTGGCTGAACACGGCATCAGTTGTAAGGGCAAGACGGCACGACAGATGACGCGTGGCGACTACGACCGCTTCGACCTGATTGTCGGTATGGAAGGCTGGAACCTGCGCAACATGGAGCGCATCTGCGGCGGTGACCCGGAAGATAAAATCCATCTGCTCATGGACTATACCGACCGGCCTGGCGAAGTGGCTGACCCCTGGTATACCGGGAACTTCGACGCCACATGGCGCGACGTCGCCGAAGGCTGTGAAGGCTTGCTCCAATGGATAAGACAGGATGATGTCCTATTAGACATAGAGAGATAAAGAGAGCTTTACAAGAAGTTTGAATGCAAAAGAGGTTGGCATCGACGCCCAATTTGAAAGGTTATTGTAAGAATCGGTATCGAGTGACACCCGTCAGAAGCTGACACTGCACTGCAGACCGAGCGCATTCGACTTGAGGGGATTGCGCCCCAATTGGTCGTTGATGATGGTGGGCTCGATGCGCATACTAAGGTCGTCGGAGATGTCAAACTCGGAAAGGGAGGCATCGACGTAGGCATCGACGACGGATATGGCATAGACGCCTATCAAGACAAAGAAACTCATGTCGCGCCATCGGCGGAAGCGGTCCTTGCGTGCCTTGAAGAGCTTTTCGTACCGCGCCTGATTGGAGGAATTGATTTCGGCACCGAGATGCATGAACTGGTTATAGCTGTCGGTTTGCGGGTCGTTGTCGAGAAGGTCCATGTAAGCCTGCGCATAGTCGTGATACATCATGTTGTTCCAACGCATGGCATAGGCACAGCCGACAAAGCCACCGTAGACGATGGGCAGTTTCCAGTATTTATGATTATAGATTTGTCCGGCTCCGGGAATGACCATTGCAAGCCACATGGCACGCTTGGGATCGGGTTTCCACGTTGACCAGTCGCGGGCATGGGAAGCCCCTACGGAAGCACTCTCAGATGTTCCTGCCTGGAGCCCCTGCTCCTCCTGAGGGAGGGGAGTAATGAATTCTCCCCCTCGGGGTTTCCGCTCCTCGCCAACCGAAGGAGCCAGAGGTGAGTTGTCGGGGTGAGGACTGCTTGGTGTGGGAATGTTGAGTGTATCTACCTCAACGGGCTCTTGTGCCGACAAATGCAAAATGCTGACGGTCAGAAGGCTGACGGTCAGCAATAACAAGCGGATATGTCGAATGAGGTTGTGCAAGTGATGTGGATGTTACGATGCGTTCAACTTGTCGAGCAGGGTGATGATGCGTTGCAGGTCGCTCTCATCGGCAAAGGGGATGGTGAGTTTTCCGTTTCCTTTAGCAGTGAAGCTCAGCTGCACCTTGGTATCGAGGACTGTCGAGAGTTTCTTTTTCATTTCTCCATAGGTCTCGGGCACGGCAGTGCGGGCGGCAATCTGCTTCTTGATGTTCTGTATGTCGTGACCTTCGTTGAGCCGACGGACAATGTCTTCTACCTTGCGCACCGAATAGCCGTTCTTCTGAATGTCCCGGAAGAGTTTCACCTGCTGGGAGGGACTGTCGAGGGAGAGCAAAGCACGGGCATGGCCCTGGTCGATGTCTTTCTTCTGCAAAGCCATCTGCACCTGTGCTGGCAGTTTGAGCAGACGGAGGAAGTTGGCGACGGCAGCTCGGCTCTTGCCTACACGCTGTGCTACCTTCTCCTGTGTCATACCGGTTGTCTCGAGCAGATGCTGATAGGCCAGAGCTATCTCAATGGCGTTGAGGTCTTCACGCTGGATATTTTCGACGAGTGCCATCTCCATGACGCTATCGTCGTTGATGGTACGGATGTAGGCTGGGATTGCCGTCAGTCCTGCCATCTGCGATGCTCTCCAACGACGTTCGCCGGCAATAATCTGGTAGCGGCCGTCGGGGGTTTCGCGCAAGGTGATAGGCTGGATGATGCCTATCTGCCTGATGCTGTTGGCCAGTTCCTGCAGGGCTTCGGGGTCGAAGTCGCGCCGCGGCTGGTTCGGGTTGGCATCGATGCTGGTGACGGGTATCTCGCTGATGGTCGACGAGCCGCCTGTGCGGACGTCATCCGTCTGTATCAAAGCATCGAGACCTCGACCAAGGGCACTGGTCTTTGAACCGTTTGCATATTTTTTCTTGATGGGCATGATGTGAGTATTAATTGCGATTGATGATTTCCTTGGCCAGTGCCAGATGGTTCTTGGCACCAATACAGTCGGCATCGTAGAGGATGACGGGCAGTCCGTGGGAAGGAGCCTCGGAGAGTTTTACATTGCGTTGTATGACGGTCTTGAAGACCAATTCCTGGAAGTGGCGTTTCACTTCGTCGTAGATCTGTCGGGCCAGTCGCAGACGCGAATCATACATAGTCAGGAGAAAACCTTCAATCTCAAGTTTCGGATTGAGGCGGCTCTTGATGAGCTTGATGGTATTGAGGAGTTTGGAAATGCCTTCGAGGGCGAAGTATTCGCACTGCACGGGGATGATGACCGAGTGGGCTGCGGTAAGGGCATTGACGGTAATCAGTCCGAGCGATGGCATGGTGTCGATGATGATATAGTCGTAGTCGGCCTCGATGGGCTTCAGAATCCGGCTGAAGACATGCTCTCTATGCTCCATGTTGAGCATTTCTACTGCGCCGCCTGCCAGATTGATGTCGCTGGGTATGATGTCAAGGCCCTCAATGTCGGTGGTATAGATGGCATCGTGGACATCGGCTCCGTTGATGATACAGTCGTAGAGTGAGCAATCTATTTCATTGAGGTCGACTCCAAGACCGCTGGAGGCATTGGCCTGAGAGTCAGCATCGACGAGAAGTACGTTTTTCTCCAGTGTTGCCAGCGATGCTGCAAGGTTGATGGACGTGGTTGTCTTGCCGACGCCTCCTTTTTGATTTGCTATTGCGATGATTTTAGCCATGTCAATTCGTTTTCTGAATAAACTAAACTTTGCAAAAATACAAAAAATATATGAAACCTTTGTAAGAGTTTCTTGTTTATTAACAAAAATCGGCTCATTCTTGAGTTTTTTTCACCGTCGCCAGCCTGTTTCTACGATATTCCTTGGATTTCTCGGATGATATAGACGGGCCGGTGCTTCGTCTCGTGGAAGACCCTACCGAGGTATTCGCCGATGATGCCGATGGAGATGAGCTGAAGGCCACCCAGAAAGAGTATAACCGAGATGAGCGTGGGGAAGCCTTGTACAGGATCGCCATAGAGGAGCGTCTTCACAAAGACGAAGCACAGATAGATGAAAGCTGCCATTGATACCATCAGTCCGAAGAGGGTTGCCATGCGCAAGGGGGCGGTGGAGTAACTGGTGATGCCCTCGATGGCCAGGTTGAAGAGCTTGAGTGCGCTGAACGACGATTGGCCGGCGCGTCGGTCTTCCTGGTCGAAGAGCACAAAGGTTTTTCTGAACCCTATCCAGCAGTACAGACCTTTGGTGTAGCGTTGTGTCTCGCGCAACTGTTTCAAGGCTTCTATGCATTTCCGGTCGAGCAGTCGGAAGTCGCCGACATTAGTCAACACTTCGGTGTCGGCCAACCGCTGCAAGATGCGATAGTAGAGGCGGGTGAAGTGCTTACGCAGAAAGCCTTCGGTTCCACGCGTACGCCGCTTGGCATAGACGTCCTCAGCCCCATCTTCCCATAGTTTGAGCATGTCGGCAATGACCATCGGCGGATGCTGCAGGTCGGCATCAATGATGGCTGTGCAGTCGCCAGTCACATGGTCGAAGCCTGCCAGCATGGCACGTTCCTTACCGAAATTGCGTGAAAGGTCGATGTAGCAGACGCGGGCGTCCTCAGCCCTCAGCTGCCGGATGACAGAAAGGGTGTCGTCGGTGCTGCCGTCGTTGACGAAGAGCAACTCCCACTCATAGCTGTTACAGGTGTCCATCAACTGCGACAGGGCCTCGTAGAGTCCCGGCAGCGACTGTTGCTCGTTATAGCAAGGTATGATGACTGATACTTTTTTCATTTCTTCTTCACGGTGATGTCTTTATGACGGATGGTCCAGACGCAGTCGAAGCCTTCTCCGAAGGCCACTTGTGTCAGGCTGTCTATTTCGTTTTCGGTAGCCTCGCGACCGACTCTCACTTGCACCACTTCGCTCGGCCACTGATAGTGGTTCTCGTGCTGTACTTCAAAGCCCCACCCCATTGCATCGCTCGGGACGACACAGAAGGACGAGAACTTGGGATAATCGTCTTCAACGATGATGAAGGTGACGCGGTCGACAGGCTCGCCGGTCATGCGGATGACCTTCTGCGACAGCTCTCGCCCTAACAGTCCCGACTGCCACGAGCAATACCAGGCGTGGACCTCCACGATGAGGGCAGACACAAGATAGAGCAGGAAGGCAATGGTGATGGGCCTCTTCCGTTCCTGGCAGTCGATGAGGTAACCGGTCAAAACGGCTGCCATGCCCAGCGAGGCATAGGCATTCATCATCGAGAGGGACAACAAGATATTGGGTGACACAACGATGAGGGCACTAACTGCCAGCGACAGTCCCTTCTCCGTGAAATAAAGACCTGGGCGACGAAGAAAGACCATCCATAGGAAGGGCAGTGAGAGCAGAACGGTCAGGGCTCCCAGCAACAGGTTGCGACTCGGTGCATGGAGGATGCTGATAAGGTCGACGGCCATTGTCGTATTGACGAGTAACATTCCAATCTCCTTGGCCTTACGGATGATGTCGAACGTCTGATAGTCGGGGTTATAGTCACCTGTATGAGGCAGTGACAAGCGGATGGTGGCGTATGCAATGGCGATGAACGCACCGAACATGAATTCTCGGAACAGGGGCCGCAGCTGTTCACGTTGACAGCCGCCTTTCATTCCCCACTCCACGATGGGCGGCACAACAGCCCATGCCAGTCCGTTTTCTTTCGAAAGGACAGCCAGGAAGACCAGGACGAGCCACGACAGATAGCGTCGCCATCCCTTCGTACGGAGATAGAGCAGTACGGCCAACAGTCCCCACAGCTGTGAATAGGTCTGGTTCAACGAGTCACACGCCCAGACGGTAGCTGCCACGCAGGGCGACAGATAGAAAAAGGTTGTGGCGATGGCTCTTGCCTGCCGCCCTATAGACAGTTGCCGACAGAGGAGGTAAACGAGCAGGGTGTTCACCAGATGCCCCGCCATGATGACCAGATGACTCAGTCGCGGATACCACTCGGGACACAATGAATAGAGATAGCCGAAGGCAGCATCAAAGGGTCGCCAGACACTGGTGAACGACAGAAAGTATTTGGCCCATTCGGGGTCCATGTTTGGCGACGAGAGTGTGTTCCAGTCGTCGAAAGTGGGTAGTATCAGCCACTTTCCCCACAAGGCCAGCGGCGCCGTGAGGAAGACGAGCCAATAGAGTGGGTGTATCTTTTGCTTCATGATTAATTTCCTATCACTTCTGCAAAGTTACTTCTTTTTTTCCATCCGTACAAATAATTGTTCAGAATTCAACTTTGACTCCGTCGACCTTCGGTTCGGTCATCTCCTTCGGCCAGTTGACGAGGAAGAGTTTGTCGGTGGCGCGTGTAAAAGCTGTGTAGAGCCAATGAATATATTCGGGTGTCAGCATGTCGTCGGTCATATAGCCCTGGTCTACATAGACATGTGCCCACTGGCCGCCCTGTGCCTTATGACAGGTGACGGCATACGCAAACTTCACCTGAAGGGCACTGTAATACTTATCTTCCCTGACCTTCTTCAACCGCTCACGCTTCTGAGGAATGTCGGCATAGTCCTCCATCACACTCAGATAGAGTTGCTCCTGCTGTTCGTGCGTGAGGGCTGGAGCCTCGGTGGTGAGGGTGTCTAACAAGGCGAGGGTCTGCAGTTCATAGTTGTCAAAGTCGGGGAACCGCACCCACAGCTCTGCAAATCGGAAGCCGTGCATCTCGTGGATGCCTCTGACCCGTTGCACCACGCAACGGTCACCATTGGCGATGAAGGAGGGTCCTCCCGGAGTGGCTTCCCGGGGTGAGGTCGCCTTGTAGTTATTCTTCACCACCATCAGCAGGTCGCCCGTGCACAGTTCATCCTCGCGCCAAAGCACCTGGCTGCGAATGCCTTGGTTATAGATATTGGCCTGTTTGTTGCTGCGCGTGACGATGATGGTCTCGTCTTCGCCGACCTCACCATAGCTCGTCGTCAACTGTTCAATGAGTTCGCTGCCCGAGACGCTGACGATGTCGGCAAACCCATGGAAACGTATACAGGGCCGCCCGACGACAGCATCCCTCAACTTCGTTGCATTCCAGAGGATACCGCTCGCCTCCCCCTGCCTCAATACTTCATGAAGATTACTCTCAAAGACCGTCAGGCCGTAGCCGCTCATAAAACCGCTGCTCAGAGCCGGCGACTCCTCCTCTCCCACCGGAGGCAGCTGGGCACGGTCACCGATGAGCATCATCCTGCACCGACGCCCCTGACAGACATACTGCACCAAGTCATCCAGCAGACGGCCCGAGCCAAAGGCACCGCTCCCCGACCCTTCGTTGGCAATCATCGAAGCCTCGTCAACGAGAAACAACGTGTCGGCATGTTTATTGAAGTCAAGACCGAAGGAGCCGCCGTCGGCATCCATCTGCTGCTGCCGATAGATAGCGCTGTGGATGGTGTAGGCCGGCTGGCCGCTGTTCTTTGCAAAGACCTTTGCTGCGCGCCCCGTCGGAGCCAACAGCACGACATGCTGCCTCAACGCCACCAAGGTCCTGACAAAAGCCGAGGCCAGCGTTGTCTTTCCTGTTCCTGCAGAGCCACGCAATATCATCAGCGGGTGGTCGTCGCGACAGGCCAGGAAACGGCCGAACACACGCATCGCCTGCTCCTGGTCACGGGTGGGCGGGAAACCCATCACATCTTTTATCCGGTAAATAAATTCGTCGACCAGCATCTTTTTTTTACTTATGTTTCGGAAGTAAATAACGCCCTGAACCAAAGGTCGACGGCGCTCTTATACAGATTGTTATCATACTTCCGAAAGTTGAATTTTTTATTCTTTTTCGTTGGATTTCTTTTCAATTCTTCACCTTTTCGCTTTTTCTTCGTACCTTTGTATAAGGTACTTCCGCTCGGCAAAAGCAAAAAAAGATAATAAATTCTCTTTTTCTTTGTTTTGCGCTTACTTAATCGTACCTTTGCATAAGGTACTTCCGCTCGGCAAAAGCAAAAAAAAGATAATAAATTCTCTTTTTCTTTGTTTTGCGCTTACTTAATCGTACCTTTGCAGGTGCAAAGTTAATAAAAAAGTGAAAAAGTAAAAGAATAAAACACCAAAAAAGTAAAAGGCAGAAATTATGATTGAATCTGTTATCATGGGCATTCTGGCCGGATTCATCGCCAGCAAGCTCACCAGTGGAGAAGGCAAAGGACTATTGGTTAATCTCTTCCTCGGACTCATTGGCGGTGCCGTGGGCGGATGGCTCTTCGGCCTGCTCGGCATACAGTCGACAGGCGGCCTGCTCGGCAACCTCGTCTGCGCCGTCGTAGGCGCCTCCGTCGTGCTGTGGATTTACAACAAGCTGAAATGAGCACCACCCTGCGCATCAGCCATGGCACCCTGGCCTTTGCAAACCTTAAGGTCCGGGAACAACTCATCGACTATCAACCCTACGCACTGCGCAACGGCGTCTCCATGGCTGCCAACCTGCGCGAAGCCTTCACCGCCCACCCCGACCGGGCTGGCGGGCAGGCACAGGCGATGGTCGACAGTCCCCTGATGCTACTTCCCGTGGAAGAGTACCGGGATGCGTCGACCCTCGGCGACCTCTACGGGCAGACGTTCACAGGCTACGAAGGCTATCACGTCGACTATTGCGTCCTCCCCGACCTCAACGTCGTGGCAGCCTTTGCCGTCAACAAAGACGTACGGCAAGTCCTGGCCGACCGCTTCGAGAGCGTACGCTACCTGCCCGTCATCCAACCCGTCGTCAGCTATCTCCACCGAAGGGGCACTGGTGCCATGCACCGGCAGCTCTATGCCTACCTTCACGACAAAGAGATAGACATCTGCAGTTTCAACCGCAACCGATTCCGGTTCTACAACCGCTACGACGCCAGCCATCAGCGCGATGCCGTCTATTTCCTCCTTTATGTATGGAACCAGCTGGCATTCGACGCCCATGCCGACGAGCTCCATCTCTGCGGTGACGTCGACAGGACCCTGCAGGAAGACCTTCAACGCTACCTCCGGCACGTCCATACCATCAACCCCGCCGCAGAGTTCAACCGCGCCCCCGTCACCAACCGGCAGGACATACCCTTCGACGTGATGACCCTGTTTATAAAAGGGAGATAACTCATGAGGATCATCACCGGAAAATACAAGGGACGACATTTCGACATCCCCCGCACCTTCAAGGCAAGGCCCACCACCGACTTTGCCAAAGAAAACATCTTCAACGTTCTCAACGGCTATGTAGACTATGAAGACACCCGGGCCCTCGACCTCTTCGCCGGCACAGGCAGCATCACCCTCGAGCTGCTGTCACGCGGCTGCCCGCAGGTCGTCAGCGTAGAACTCGACCGCGACCATGCCCGCTTCATCGAACAATGCATCGCCAAAATCGGAGACCCCGGAGCCTCGCACACCCTCATCCGCGGCGACGTCTTCCGTTACGTCAGGACGTTCAGGCCCCAAGACCCAAATCCCAACCGACCCGCCTTCGACCTCATCTTCGCCGACCCACCCTACCAGCTGCCCGCACTGCCCACCATCCCCGACCTCATCTTCCAACACGGACTGCTGGCGCCCGACGGACTGCTCGTGTTCGAGCATGGCGCCAGGAACGACTTCACCGACCACCCCCGCTTCCTCGAACACCGCGTCTACGGCAGCGTCAACTTCACCCTGTTCCGCTGAGCGGAACTCCTGAGTCATGACCGACGCGCTTCCGCTCCTGACACCATGAAAACACTGAAAGCCTCAGAAAAAACACGAGGGCGTGTCAAAACAGAAATCCAGTCGTCCTGCGGACGAGAAATCCAACAAATCTATACAAGTCAAACAAATCAAAGGCCTGACAGACAAGATGAAAGATTTTGGACAGATTTGTGAGATTGCTGCGCGAAGCGCTCTGCCTTCATTTTGACACACCCTCTTACACGCGGAAGGGCTATACGCAAGTGTATCCTCCGTCGACGGGCAGGGCCACGCCGGTGACATAGCGCGACTCCTCGGCGGCGAGGAACACCACGGCGGAGTCCAGTTCGCCCTCCTCGCCGTATCGCTCCATGGGGATGACGGTCTTGGCGTAGTTGACGAAATACTCGGACGTGAGCGTTTCCCTGGTCAGTGGTGTCATGAAGTAGCCGGGACAGATGGTGTTCACCGTGATGCCGTGCCTGCCCCATTCGGCTGCCAGTGCCCTCGTCAGGTTTACGACGCCTCCCTTGGCGGCATGGTAGGGCGAGGCGGGGGCGACTTTGTTTCCGACGAGTCCGTACATGGAGGCGATGTTGACGACCCGTCCGTAGCCGTTGGGTATCATCGTCTTTTTGGCGACGGCCCTTGCCACGCGGAAGGTTCCGAAGAGGTCTATCTGCACTTCGTTCATAAACTGCTCGTCAGTGATGTCTTCGGCGGGAGTCACGGCTCCTGTGCCGGCGTTATTGACAACGATGTCAATCTTGCCGAACCGTCCGAGGGCGGCGTCCACCGTCTTTTCGACGGCGGCGGTGTCGGTGATGTCGCATTGGACGGGCATTACCTGAACGCCGTATTCCGTCTCGATTTCTTTCTGCACCTCAAGGAGTTTTTCATACCTGCGGGCAATGATGACGAGGTCGGCTCCCTGACGGGCCAGCGCCTTGGCCATCTGCACGCCTAAGCCTCCGGAACAGCCTGTGACCAATGCCACCCGGCTGCTTAAATCGAACATTTTCTTCATTTTCTTTCTCTGTTTTGTTTTTAAATTATTAATAGAACGTTTTCGTTAAGCCACAAGGGCAGACCAAGTTTGCTTGATGTCTGCCTTGGCGAAAAAAGGTCGGATGAAATCCAAGTATTTCTCGCCGTAGGCGACTTATCATCAAAGATTTCGCATTCCCTGCGAAACTTGAGTTGTTAATCCTTGATGGCCTGGGTGTTTACAACAGTGGGGAGAGCAGACGGACGACGGACTCCCAGAGGCGCCGCACGAAGGGCCTGCGGCCGTTGGCCTGCCAGTGGTCGTTGGCGAGGGTGCAGCGGCTCATGTCGTCGAGAAACACCTGTCTGATGCGCTGTGCCATCTCTTTGTCGTAGAAGAAGATGTTGGCCTCGAAGTTGTTTTCGAAGGAACGGAAGTCGATATTGGTCGAACCGCATGTAGAGATGCTGTCGTCGCTGACGAGGAGCTTGCTGTGGTTGAAGCCGTCTTGATAGAGCCAGACTTGCACGCCAGCTTCGATGGCCTGCGAGACGTAGGAGATGCTGGCCCACTCGGCGAGGATGGCGTCGCTGTGGCGGGGCACCATCAGCCGGACATCGACTCCGGCGAGGGCTGCCGTTCGCATGGCAAAGAGGATGGGCTCTGTGGGAAGGAAGTAGGGTGTCTCCATCCATACATAGTGGCGGGCCTCGAGAAGGATGCGGACGTAGGCTTGCATGATGTCGGGCCACGGCGACAGGGGACTGCTGGTGACGAACTGTGCCAGGGCTCCCTCGGTGCTGCGGTGGACGCAGAGATGGGTGTCGCGCCACTCCTTCACATAGCGCAGGGCGACATTCATTCCGCCTATGAAGACGGTATCGCCGTCGATGACGCAAATCTTTCGGTGGTTGCGGTAGTTGATCTTTCCTGTCAGTGCGGGGAAGTGAACGGGCATGAAGGCCTCTACGCGGATGCCTCGCCGGATGATGCGGCGGAAGAAACTGTTGTGGACTTTCCAACATCCCACATCATCGTAGACGAGAGACACATCGACGCCCTCTGCCGCCTTGTCTGCCAAGGCGTCGACGACGAGGCGTCCCAAGGGGTCGTCGGCAATGATATAGGTGGAGAGGGTGATGGTGCGGCGGGCTTTGCCGATGGCCTGCAGGAGTGCCGGGAAGAACTCATAGCCGCTGACATACAACTCGGTATGGTCGGTATGGAAGGGTGGCTCCATGCCCTGGTTGGCAAAGAGGCGGATGAGAGGGATGGTAAGCTCGTCTCCCATCCCCTTGACGAGGGATGTGGAACCAATTGCTTCCGCTGGCTGAATGTCATGCCTATCCCCACTTGCTTGGGCTGGCGGGGGCGAAATGGGTTTCAGGGGAATGGGTTCCCGGGGATTAGCCCGATGTATGCGTTTCTTCCTGTGGTCACGGCCGAAGAAGGCATAGAGTACGAGTCCGACGACAGGGAGAAAGGTGAGCACGAGTAGCCACGCAAGGGTCTTGGCGGGCTGACGGTTCTCCATCAGCACGGTCACCATGATACCTACGATGAGCGTACCATAGAAAATGAGCCATATCCATCGTGCGTAGTCCAAACTCATCTCTAAATCACTATGTTTCCTCCGAGTTCCCTTGCCAATGCATTGCGGAGGAATTGCAGGTCCTTATATTTGGCCATGAGGCCGGTCATGCGTGCCGGGTCGTTGGCTGAGGATTTGATGTCGGCCATCACCTGCTTGAGCTGGTTGTCGACATACTCCAGACGGAAGTCCAGGATGAGGTGCTTTGTCTGGTGGCGCAGGGCTTCCATGGCCTGTTCTTCCTGCTGACGGCGCTCCTCATCGGTTTTCGGTTCTGCCTTCTGCGGAAGGATGAACTGATAGGGGTCTACACTCATCTCTGTTGCCAGCCGACTGATTTCGAGGTCGGGATGGTTGATGAAGTACTGTTCTGAGCGGAAGCCTTCTTCGCCCGAATGGGCCACGGCCTCGGTGAGTATCTGCGTGTAGAGGGGGTTACTAAATTTCAGGTCGTCTGACGACAGGTCGAGGTCGACAAGCTGTGCCACGGTAACCGAAACGGCATGTCCATTTCCATCGTCGACATCTTTATACACCACTTGCCCGCCCTTGCGGATGACGAGCTGGATGAGGAGACGTTCCACTTTTGACGGTCCCAATCCTGCAGAGGCTTGCAGCTCTGCTGCTATTGAAGCAGCATCATGTGCAATCGTTTTCGGAACCTTATTACCTTCTCCTTCGTTTTCTCCGTCAAGATGAGGTCTTGCCCTCTGTTTCCTGTCATAAATAAAACGATTCATTTGATTTACGAGAATTGACTCATTTATCCCCATACTTGATGCGCAATTATGAAGATATGAATCTCGCTGGACAGAGTCTTGTATCAAAGAGATACTTTCCACAATACTGTTAACGGCCTCTCCTCTTTTCAAAGGGTCTTTGGCATCTTTAACAAGCAGGTCCGTCTTGAACTGTATGAAGTCGGTCTGGTGGTCTTCGATATAGCGGCGGAAGTCCTCGGCGGTATGCTTACGGGCAAAAGAGTCGGGGTCGTCGCCGTCGGGCAGGAGCAGTACCTTCAGGTTCATTCCCTCGGCCAGCAGCATGTCGGTACCCCGAAGGGCTGCATGGATGCCGGCAGCATCACCGTCGTAGAGGAGGGTGATGTTTGAGGTGAACCTGTGGAGGATGTGAATCTGATGGTTCGACAGGGCGGTTCCCGAGTTGGCCACGACGTTTTCGATGCCACACTGGTGCATGGAGATGACATCGGTGTAGCCTTCTACCATGTAGACACGGTCTTCCTTGGCAATGGCTTTCTTGGCCTGATAGATGCCGTAGAGTTCGTGGTCTTTGTGATAGATGTCGGAGTCGGGTGAGTTGACATACTTCTGCTGCACTCCTTTCGTGGCGGCATCGAGCTTGCGGCCGCCAAAGCCTACGACTTTTCCAGAAACGCCAATCCAGGGGAAGATGACACGTCCTGAATAGCGGTCGATGAGTTGTTCGCGATCATTCTTATAACAGATGCCGGTCTTCAGCAGAAATTCATCCTTGTAGCCTTTCTGCCTTGCCGTATTGGCCAAGGCGAGTCTGTCGTTGAGGTCGAAACCGAGACGGAACTTGCGGATGATGTCGTCGCGGAAGCCGCGCGAACGGAAGTACTGCATACCGACCGCCTTTCCGTCGGGATGGTCGTGGAGCAGTGCTTCGAAATAGCCGGCAGCCCATTCGTTGACGATGAACATCGACTCGCGTTCTGACTGTTCGCGGCGTTCGTCGTCGGTCAGCTCGCGTTCTTTTATTTCTATATGATACTTATTGGCCAACCAGCGCAGAGCCTCGGGATAGGTCATCTGCTCGTGCTCCATGATGAAGGAGATGGGCGTGCCACCCTTGCCACAGCCGAAGCAGTGACAGGTGCCGCGCGAGGGCGACACATAGAACGACGGTGTCTTCTCGTTGTGGAAGGGGCAGAGCCCTTTGTAGTTGGCTCCGCTCTTCCTCAACGTTACGAATTCCGACACCACCTCTACGATGTTTGCAGCGTCCTTGATGCGTTCAACGGTTGGTCTGTCTATCATACTGACTGCAAAGATACTGACTTATGATTGGCTGCCAAAAAAATTTGCATTTTTTAATATTAGTCGCCGTCGGGTTTAAATCCTTCAACCTTGACGATGCGTCCGGGCAGGATGTGCGTGGCATAGTTGTAGTTGTAGCGGTCGTAGAGGTCGGCCAGGCGGGGCAGGCGCGTCTTGAAGTCTTCAAAGTCGCGGGTGCCCGTACGCCACTGCACCTCGCAGAGGGCAGCCATACGTGGCAGCACCTGATAGTCGGCCTGTTGGGGGAAGACGACATACTCTGTCCACAGGTTGGCCTGCACACCGAGAATGTGCTTGGCTTCTTCGTCGGTCAGTTGGTCGACAGGATTGAGGCTATACACACGTTCCACCGGCAGGAAGCCACCACAGAGCGTTACTTCGTTGGCTCCGGCATCCTTCACCTGCTGATAGTCGAAGTAGCAGTGGGACACTGGCGACATGATGACATCATGGCCTGCCTTGGCAGCCTTCACGCCCGTGTCGGCACCGCGCCACGACTGTATGGTGGCACTCTGGTTGATGTCGCCGTCAAGAATCTCGTCCCATCCGATGATGCTGCGGCCGCGAGCGTTGACGAACTTCTCAATACGGTTGGTGAAATAACCCTGTATGGTCTTCGGCGTGAGGTTGTGATCCTTCATTACCTTCTGACACTTCGGACACTCGGTCCACTTCTTGTTGGGTGCCTCGTCGCCGCCGATATGGATGAGGCGGGAGGGGAAGAGGTCGATGATTTCAGACAGGACATCTTCGCAGAACTCATAGACACGCTCGTTGCCCAGACACAGCACATCCTCGAAGACGCCCCAACGGCGCGACAGGGTGTAGGGACCACCCGTGCAACCCAGCGAGGGATAGCTGGTCACTGCTGCCAGCATGTGGCCGGGCATGTCGATTTCGGGAATGATGGTGATGTGGCGGTCGGCGGCATACTGAATGACCTCGCGAACCTGCTCCTGGGTGTAGAAGCCACCATGGGGCTGCCCATCATAGACGTGCGTGTTGTGGCCGACGACAGTCTCGGGTCTCCACGAGCCGATGGTGGTCAGGTTCGGATACTTCTTGATTTCGATGCGCCATCCCTGGTCGTCGCTCAGATGCCAGTGGAAAATGTTCATATTGTGCATCGCAATGAGGTCGATGTAACGCTTCACAAAGTCAATCGGGAAGAAATGGCGGCTGCAGTCCAGCATCATTCCACGATGATGGAAGCGGGGAGCGTCCTTGATGGTGACGGCAGGAAACCGGATGGCGGTAGTGCCGACACCGACGGGCAGCGACTTGCGGAGGGTCTGAATGCCATAGAAGACACCTTGGGCGGTGCGGCCCTTGACGACCACTTCCTTACCGGAGACATTGATTTCGTATCCCTCGTCGTTCTGGATCTTCGGGTCGAGGGCCAGCCGGATGGCTTTGTCCTTAGGCTTCGATGTGGCGGTGCCGACCTTCATGCCCGTCGACTCATAGATGTAGTCGCAGAGGAACTGGGCGTTCTTCTTCATGGCTTCGTCGGCCGACTCGCAGTAGACGAGGGTTGAGCTGTTCACCTGGAAGGGAACATCCTTGACAAAGGCAATGCTCTCGGGCAGCGGTATGACTTGGTAATCGGCAGTGACGGTGGTCTGGGCCGATGCTGACATGAATTGGAGTGTGCTCATGATGAGCAGACTGATGGTTTTGATTTTCATAATTGGTATTGAAAAATAAATTGCTCTTCTTATTGAAGTCGAATTAAATTAATATTGGTCTTTCGGTTCCGTTCCCAACGTCACCTGGAGCTTGCCGCCACGGGCGAAGTCGCTGAAGGGCAGGCGTGTTGCATGCAGTTCCTCGCCGTTGAGCTTATACTGCTGCACATAGTCGCCTTCGCCCTGCGTTTCGATGACGAAGGTCTTGCCCTTGTAGTAATCGTCGTCGAGGCGGATGGTGACGCGCTTGAACAGCGTGCTGCCCAGCCCTAACGACGGCTGCTCGGCACACAGTCCGGCCACGTCGAAGAGTCCGAGGCTGGAGACGACATACCATGCACCCAGCTGACCCTGGTCTTCGTCCTGACCGTAGCCATAGCCGTGGATGCCGTCGGTGCCGTAGAACTCATTGAGGATGGCGCGGACCCACTTCTGCGTGAGCGAGGGTCGGCCTGCCTCATTGAACAGCCACGAGATATGCAGACAGGGCTGGTTGCCTTGGTTGTAGAGCGTGCGCAGACCGGCAAAGGCGCCAATCTCCGTTCCGCCGGAGAAAATCTTCGGTTGCGAGAGCGTGAAGATACTGTCGAGACGGGCGTTGAACTCGTCGGCTCCCACCTTCGCCACCAATGCCTGAGCATCGTGGGGAGCATAGAACGTATACTGCCAGGCGTTGCCTTCCTGGAAGCCGCGCCACACCTGCATCGGGTCGAAGTCGGAGATGAAACGGCCGTCCTTCAGACGCGGACGCACGAAGTTGGTCTCGGCATCGTAGATGCGCTCCCAGCCTTTCGACAGCCAGAGCAGCTTCTCTACATCCTCCGTATGACCCAAGGCCTTTGCCAGTTGAGCCGTTGCCCATGCCGAGAAGGCATACTCGAGAGTGTGTGAGGCGGAGAACATGAAGGTCTCGTCGGGACCGTCGCCGGCCTCTGCGTGGGGCACATAGCCGTATTCTACGAACTGGTCGGTGTCGCTCTTGCCGGCCCCGAGCGGACGGTTCTCACCGTCGAGTTCGTTCTTGCGGCAGGCTTCATAGGCCAGTTCGAGGTCGAAGTCGCGAATGCCGCAGGCATAGGCAGCGGCAATCATCAGTGAGAGCTGGTTGGTGCCCACACCGCTGACATAGCGCGAGTTGGCCAGACCGTCGCCCAGCCATCCAGCATCCTTATAGACCTGCAGGTGGGAAGAGATGAAGTCACTCAGGTGTTCGGGATAAGCCATCGCCCATACCTGCGTAAGGTTCCACTGACCGCCCCACATGGCGTCGGTGTTATACATATTATATAAAGGCTCACCGTCGTCGTCGAGGGGTACGCGCCCCACCGTGCCGTCGTGCTTCGGATAGTCGCCGCTGACGTCGCTGCAGATACCGCGACCCAGCAGGGCGTGGTACAGGCCGGAATAAAACTTCACCTTGTCTTCGCGGTTGTCGGTCTCAACGGCAATGCGTCCCAGGTGTTCGTTCCATTCTTCGATAGCATCCTTCTTCACTTCGTCGAAGTCGTCGTCGCCCTCTTCTTCGAGGTTCTTGCGGGCATTTTCAATGGAAGTGTAGCTGACACCAATCTTTGCCGTCACCTGTTCGCCCTCTTCCGTATTGAAGGTCAGGCAGAGACCCTCGCCCATATCATCGGCATTGTCGAAGAAATCCTCTCCTTCGCCGCGTGCCGGATTAGGCACCTGACGGAAGTTCACCGGTTGGGCGTCGGTGGGCTTCTTGTCGAGTTGGGCATAGAAATAAATGGGCACCTCGGCACCGGGCTGATATTTCTTCACATATTCGGGTAGTGTGATGACGTAACCTTCCACACTTCCGTCGTCGTTGACACTGACCTTGGCGTCCTTCACACCACCGCTCTCGCCCATGCGCGAACCTATATTAAACAGGATGCGGCTCTCTGCCGAAGCAGGGAACGTGAAGCGCTCGTAGGCAACGCGCGTCGTTGCCGTCACCTCGGCCTTCACGTTGTAGTCGTCGAGGAGCACACTGTAGTAGCCCGGCTGGGCAATTTCGTTGTCGTGGGAATAGTGGCTGCGATACTCCGTCGGCGACATCTTCACTTCACCGACGACAGGCATCAGCGTGATGCCGCCAACCTGGAATTCATGAACGCAAGGGAAGCCCTCGATGGTCTCGTCGCGATAGTCGTAGCCGGAGGCCTCCCATCCGTCCTTGTTGCCCATGTGGCCGTTGGTCGACGGGCCGGGCTTGGCCATGCCGAAGGGCAGCGCACCAGGGGCGAAATGGAAATAACGACAGTGGGCCGTACCGATGCGCGGCTCCACATACTGTGTGAAGTCTTCGCCCGACGACGAAGCCTTCTGACAGCTCTGCAGGCCCGTCACAAGGAGAAGAACCGGCAGGAGAAAATACGTTTTCTTCATGTTTCTGAGGTTTTTTATTATGCTTTTTCTTTCTTGTACTTGGGCTGCATCTTCACGTCGGTTTCAGCGAGGAAGGTCTTGCGGAGCCTGTTGTCCTGGCTGTCGCGATAGCCGGCCGGCACGAAGTTACACTTCACCGAGCGCACATTCTTCTTGATAGAGAAACTCTGCGGACGCTCTGCCGGCGTACTCTGGACACTGAGATGGAAACGGCCGAAGCCATCGAGCACAACTGTCTTGCCGTCCTGCAGTTCGCGCGTCATCGTGTCGACGAGTTCTGTAAGGACACCAATTACATCGGCCTTCTTGAACGATGTGTTGCTTTCAATCATTTTTGCGATTTCGTTGGTATGCACCTCACCCTGACTGACGGTACGAGCTATCCAACGCTCCTGCTGCCCTTCGACTTTGAAGGTGCTGGGCTGAAGTCTGATAAAAATTGCCATGTATGAATATAGATTGACAGGTTGATAAAATATGGGTTAACTACAATATATTGTAACTTAATAACGCTTTTTTCCTCACATTATTGCCTTTCGTCACAACAATTTCTAAGAACTCTTGAAATAAAATAGGCTATTTTGGTCGGTAAAATAGGCTATTTTGGTCAGTAAAATAGGCTATTTCCCAAAGTAAAATAGGCTATTTTGGTCGGTAAAATAGGCTATTTTACTTTTCCGACTCTTACTATCGGCTGCTTCGAAAGGTACAATCGGCTGCTTCGAAAGGCCTTGTCGGCCTCGTCGGAAGCATGACTTGTCCTTGTCGAATAGCCGGCATCGGATGCCGTGTCGGGGTGAAAATATCTAAACATATTATAAATTCGCGCACGCAAGGGGGCGTATATCAGAAAAAGTTTGTAAATTTGCAGGTCAAAAATGAGACAGAAGACAATCATAGGGCTCTTTGTGTTGACTGCCGTGTTCATCATGGTGGGCTGTCTGCCGTTGCGGCAAAGCAGACCCACAGCAAACAGCCTCAACAACAACAGCCTCACCCCCCACCCCTCTCCGAAAGGCGAGGGGAACAGCCTCACCCCCGACCCCTCTCCGAGGGGAGAGGGGAATAAATACTCTTCTCTCTCGGAACTTGCTGACAGTTTTATTTCCAATGATATACTTGCCGACAGTTTTATTTCCAATGATATACTTGCCGACAGTTTACTTACTGACAGTTTACTTTTAGCAAATGATACCACTCTCCTCCCCCCTCGGAGAGGGGTCGTGGGTGAGGCTTCCGGGGTTTCTCCGGCTGACTCCTTAGCCCTCGCCATCCTCCAGCATAACAAAGCCATCGACGACTCCATCCGCCTCGACTCCATCAACCGCGCCAAGTCCAGCGGCATCGATGCCCCTGTGGAATATGAGTCGAGCGACTCGATGGTCTACGACGCAAAGGCCCGCAAGGCCTATCTCTATGGCGACGTGAAGGTGAAATATGACAACATGAACCTCGAAGGAGAGCGCATGGACTTCGACCTCGACAAAAACGTAGTCCATGCAACGGGCGTCATCGACTCCACCGTGACCGAGAAGAACGGACTCACCGGCACCCCGGTCTTCAAGATGGGACAGGACACCTACGAGAACGACACCATCACCTTCAACTTCAAGACCAAGAAGGGACTCATCAAAAACGTCGTCACACAACAGGAAGACGGATTCCTCACCGGACAGTTCGGCAAGCGAAGTGCCAACGGCGACATATACCTTGCCAAAGGTACCTATACCACCTGCGACAAGCCGCATCCCGACTTCTATATCTCCATCTCGCGGGCAAAGGTCAGACCCGGCAAGGATGCCATCATCGGACCTGCCTACATGGTAGTCGCCGACGTACCCCTGCCACTCGCCATCCCCTACGGCTTCTTCCCCTTCACAAAGAGCTATTCCAGCGGATTCATCATGCCAAGCTACGGCGATGAGAGCGCCCGAGGCTTCTATCTCCGCGACGGCGGCTATTACTTTGCCATCAGCGACAAGATGGACCTGAAACTTATCGGCGAAATCTACACCAAAGGCTCATGGGGCGTGTCGGCAGCATCAAACTACAGGAAACGCTACAAGTACAGCGGCTCGTTCCACCTGAGCTATCAGGACACAAAGAACGGCGACAAGGGAATGCCCGACTTCACCGAGCAGACATCGTTCAAGGTGCAATGGAGCCATCGCCAGGATGCCAAGGCAAACCCCTTCAACACCCTGTCGGCAAGCGTCAACTTCGCAACGTCGAGCTTCGAACGCAACAACCTCACGTCAATGTATAATCCGCAGGCGATGACACAGTCGACGCGCACCTCGTCGGTATCGTGGAGCACACAGTTCTCAAGCATCGGACTCAACATCTCCTCATCGGCCAACCTCGCACAAAACATGCGCGACACCACCATCGCCATGACACTGCCCGACCTGAACATCTCGCTCTCACGCTTCTATCCCTTCAAACGGAAAAAGGCCGTCGGCGACGAACGATGGTACGAGAAACTGTCGATGAGCTACACAGGACACTTCTCCAACTCCATCAACACCAAGGAAGACAAACTGCCCAAAGCCAACCTCATCAAAGACTGGCGCAACGGTATGCAGCACAGCATACCCATCAGCGGCTCCTTCACACTCTTCGACTATATCAACGTCAACCCGTCGTTCAACTTCGTCGACCGCATGTATACATCGAAAATCAAAAAGTCGTGGGACAACGAAAGGCAGACGGAAGTGGCCGACACCACTTACGGCTTCCACAACGTCTACAACTGGAGCCTGAACATGGGTCTGTCGACAAAGCTCTACGGTATGTGGAAACCCATACCCAAGTCCATCGGAAAGAAAATTGAAGTCATCCGCCACGTCCTCACACCGACCGTCAGCTTCAGCTATGCACCCGACTTCTCGGCCTCACGCTATGGCTTCTGGGACTCCTATCAGAAGACCAATGCCGACGGCAGCGTCTCGCTCGTAGAATACTCCCCCTACTCCAACGGCCTCTATGGTGTGCCCGGACGAGGAAAGACAGGAAGCATATCGCTCGGACTGGACAACAACCTCGAGATGAAGATGAAGGTCGACCAGGACTCCACGAAGAAAGTCAGCCTCATCGACGCTTTAGGACTGAACATGTCCTATAACATGGCAGCCAAGGAAAGGCCGCTGAGCGACCTCTCGATGAACATCCGACTGAAAATCACCAAGAGCTATACCTTCAACATGCGTGCCGTCTTCGCCACCTATGCCTACGAACTCGACGAAAACGGACGACCCTATGTAGGCAACCACACCGAATGGGGGTACGGACGCTTCGGACGTTTCCAGGGCATGTCGCAGAACTTCTCCTACACCCTCAACCCAGAGAAGATAAAGAAATGGCTCAGCGGCGACTTCAGCAAAGACGACAAGAAGAAAAAACGCAACGACCCCGACGACGAAGGCATGGATACCGACATAGAGAGTAATGTCGACGACGACATGATAGAAGCCCAGCGCGGAGCCAAGAAAAAGTCGGGCGGCGGAAAGGCCGAGACCGACGAAGACGGCTATATGACCTTCAACATGCCGTGGTCGCTGACCTTCGGCTACGGCATCACCATGCGCGAGTCCAACGATGTCTCTAAATTCAACAAGAAACGGATGCGATACCCTTATCAGTTCACCCAGACCCTCAACATGAGCGGCAACCTGCGGCTCTCCGACGGGTGGAACATCTCCTTCTCATCGGGCTATGACTTCGAGAACAAGAAACTATCGATGACAACGGCATCCCTGCAGCGCGACCTCCACTGCTTCAACATGTCGTGCTCCGTCGTACTCGCCCCCTACACCAGCTACAACTTCTCCTTCCGGGCCAACGCATCCACCCTCACCGACGCCCTGAAGTACGACAAACGCTCCGGCTACTCGAATGCCGTCCAGTGGTATTAAGCTTCGCCATTACTTTACCACGCAAAAAAACTTCATTTCTTTTGTGAATTCAAAATTTATCTGTACCTTTGCATTATGCTTCCTTGTCCCACTCCTGAGTGAGTTAGGCAAACAAAGGAGGATACTACTATTTTATTTGCTCAAATTCCGTCTCGAATCACCACCTCGTAAAGGATAACGAGCAAAGTCAAATTACATTTGGAGTATGCATCAAGAATGCGTTCCTCAATAGTGATTTGAGGCTTGTGGTGAGCCTGAGACGGATATGACAGGGGCGCACTCTTTTCATATTCATTAGTTAAGTTGGTGCTAACTGTTGAAAAGATGGAACAATAATAGTATTAACTTAAACCAACAGGAGATTTAATGATGAAGAAATTATTATTACTATTTATGCTTGCATCAACTATGCAAGCAAATGCTCAATGGAAACATCGTGGCATTTACAATGAACTTATTGGTGAGGGAACCCCTGCGGAGGTAACTGTCCAAAAGGTAATGACATTCTTCGATGACTACATTATAGAGAGTACGGTGAAAGCACCAGTAACCAATAAGGTCTTATCGTTCAAGTTTATCTTATCCATAATTTGTGAAATTCGCTAACTTTGCATAGAGGAGCCGCTGAATAATTTTTCTTTCACGATTCCCCCAAAGGTTTTAAATATTAACGCCAGGTCATAAAAGAAGTTATGCTTCTCGACATATTCCAAATACAGCCTTATCTTCTCCTGCATGATGACCTCTATATAGTATTTTTCCGGGTCTTCAGCCTTTTCCAATAATTCATTCTCGTTAAGAAATTTAATAGATGCAGGATCTGTGATACCAGGCCGGACATCCAGCACGTGCATTTGTTCGGGAGTCCAGAAATTCACATAGTGGCGAACTTCCGGTCTCGGCCCCACCAGGCTCATATCGCCCACCAATACATTGATGAGCTGAGGCAGTTCATCGAACTTGAACTTGCGGATAAAGTAACCGGAACGGGTTATGCGAGGGTCGCGTCCACCAATCGTAATAAGGCTTCCCGTATCAGAACCGGCTCGCATGGAGCGGAACTTAAAGATACGGAAATCCCTGTTGTACCTTCCTACACGTACCTGGCGATAAAACACCGGTCCCTTAGAATCTGACTTGATCCAAATGGCAAGAACCAAAAAGAGGGGACTTAGCAGAATGAGTCCAAGTCCGCTCGCAACTATATCGAATAATCTTTTCACAAATTCCTGATGATCTCTACGAAGTTAGTTATCACATAGTCCACTTCCTCATCGGTGAGACGGCTGTACAATGGCAGTGTTATCTCATTTTCAAACAGGTGGTACGCATTCGGATAATCAACAATATTAAAGCCCAGTGCCTTGTATGCCGTCATCATCGGCAGTGGTTTGAAATGTACATTCGTGGCAATGCCTCGTTCTGCCATCTG
>JAFSRY010000100.1 GCA_017445845.1 Prevotella sp. | reverse complement strand
CTCAACTTCTTTGTAGTTAAGGAGTTAAGTAGTTATCGCTTCGCTCGTCCTTTCGGACAGTAGATAAGCCATTACTTCTATCGGCTGCCTTCCACCACACAGTCATTTGGCTTAACTACTTAACTACTGACTACTTATCTAATTCAGAAAGTTGAATAATTGATTTCTTTCGGAATGCAAAATAACGAAAAAAAACTGACATACAAGCATTTTTTTGCCACAAAAATACTTTTTCTCAGAAAAAAACGCTACCTTTGCCCCCATAACAAGCAGACAAGTAAAAAGGTGAAAAAGTGAAAAGGAGATAACCCGTCAACTTGTCAACCCGTTAACTTGTCAACTAAAAAAAGGTATTGATATGTACGGAAAAATCAAAGAACATCTGCAGCAGACGCTGACAGAAATCCGCGAGGCAGGACTCTATAAGGAAGAACGCCTCATCGAAAGCCCTCAGCGGGCCGCCATCCAGGTGGCAGGAAAAGAAGTACTGAACTTCTGTGCCAACAACTACCTCGGACTGTCCGACAATCCTCGACTCATCGAAGCCTCGAAGCGCATGATGGACGAGCGCGGATTCGGTATGTCCAGCGTACGCTTCATCTGCGGCACTCAAGACATCCACAAGCAACTCGAAGAAGCCATCTCCGACTACTTCCACACCGAGGACACCATCCTCTATGCCGCCTGCTTCGACGCCAACGGCGGGGTCTTCGAACCCCTGCTCACCGCCGACGATGCCATCATCTCCGATGCCCTCAACCATGCCTCCATCATCGACGGCGTCCGTCTCTGTAAAGCCAAGCGCTACCGTTATGCCAACGCCGATATGCAGGAACTCGAGAAATGCCTCCAGGAAGCACAGGAACAACGTTTCCGCATCATCGTCACCGACGGAGTCTTCTCCATGGACGGCAACGTCGCACCCGTCGACAAGATTTGCGACCTCGCCGAGAAATACGATGCCCTCGTCATGGTCGACGAAAGCCATTCGGCCGGCATTGTCGGCAAGACCGGTCACGGCGTCAGCGAGTTCTACCAGACTTACGGACGAGTCGACATCTACACAGGAACGTTAGGAAAAGCCTTCGGAGGAGCCCTGGGCGGCTTCACCACAGGCCGGAAGGAAATCATCGACCTGCTGCGACAGCGTTCGCGACCCTACCTGTTCAGCAACTCCCTCGCTCCCTGCATCATCGGAGCTTCGCTCGAAGTCTTCAAAATGCTCAAGGAGAGCAACGAACTCCACGACCGTCTTGTCGAGAACGTCCATTACTTCCGCGACAAGATGATGGCCGCCGGCTTCGACATCAAGCCCACCCAGAGTGCCATCTGTGCCGTCATGCTCTACGACGCCAAACTCTCACAGACCTATGCCGCCAAGATGCAGGAAGAAGGCATCTACGTCACTGGCTTCTACTATCCAGTCGTACCGAAGGGCGAAGCCCGCATCCGCGTACAGCTCTCCGCCGGCCACACCCGCGAACAACTCGACAAATGCATCGCTGCATTTATCAAAGTGGGAAAAGAACTCGGTGTCCTAAGATAAGGAGGAACTATGGTCAATTAACATTCGCCCATTGACCCATCCAACCATCCCTAACCTTACCGGGAGGAAGTTATTAATCATTCCTTTCGGTGAAGTTAGGGTTTTTTATCGCATGTTCGTTCACAATTTATTCTTTAGGGAAAAAGACTAAAAGAGTCTTGCTGATGCGTTTCCGTAAAGCCTTTGAGATGGCACTGAAATGCCCATAGCGAAGGTTCAGAAGGAATTCTTCCAACGAGTACTGTACTTTTCGCCACGGATTATTCCATGCATTCATCCGATAGATACGCCGTCGGAAGGCTTCGTCGGGCTCTATACGCTGCGGATGAACCAGTGGGAAGCTGATTTCGTAGCGGGGCATGGTGAACATGCGACGCAACGGTCGGGGCATGGTGGACAGCGAACCCGAATAGTGTGTGGAGTCGTCGGTTACGCCCCTGTTATTAATAATGTTTCGCGCGGGCATGATGGCAAGGGCATCATGGAGTATCATGGACGCCCAGAAAATGGTCTCGTAGTGGGCCTTGCCTGTGGCGCGGTGTTCCCGGCAGAGACGCAGGAAGTCACGCCGCAGCACGCCGCGGTCCATCAGCATCTGTATCTTCGCCACTTTTTCCTTGTCGTCGAGAAACGTGTAGTGCTCGTCCCATGTATCGGTGACCCGCCGCCACGATGCCCATCCCCAAATGCTGAAGACGGTGGTGAAGAAGTAGCTCGGTACCGGGGTCGCTGCGGGCAGAGGGGTGGTTTCCTCGGCATTAAACCCGGAAATCATCCATACTTTCCCGTTGTCGGCATAGCGGTCGAGGAGTTCAGTGCAGAAACGGAAGAACGACTGCGAGGGCACATCATCGTCTTCGAGGACGATGCATCGGTCAACGAACAAAAATGCCCATTTCTGTGAAAGGTATTCCGACGGGTCGCAGCCTTGGTTTTCCTCCTGATACCAGCGATGCACTTCGCAGGGCCAGTCGATATCCTCGACAATTTTCCGACAGGCTTCGATACCTGGCAGATCGCGATCGCTGCGCGGTCCGTCCTGATAGAGGAAGAGCACGGGTGGCTGTGCCCGTCGCACTTCAGCGAAGACTTCGGCCAACTGTCTGGGGCGGTTGAAGAATAGGATGAGGACGGGTGCCACATCAAACCCACCCCTCAGAAACCCACTCACTCCCGAAGAGAGTCCTGAATGGCCGGCGGTCCTTTTTCCCTCTGCGGGCAGCTTCATATAGTCACCATAAATGCCACGCAGGAGGTGGTCGGCATCATGGGGAACGGGCAACGGGTGGCCTTCGAAGGTGTGAGTTGCCAGTGGGAAGATGTCTTCGCGATGACGCGGATTGTGGAAAGGTATGCCCAGTCCGCTGGTGATGGTATGGGCTCTGAGCAGTTTGTTCAGGCGGCGCAGCAGGGGATGGAAGTGGTTCTCGTTGAATTCGAACCAGGTGCGCACGCGCCTCATCTCGCCCCGTTGCCACAACTTATAGGCATGTCCATAGGCTTTCTCTGAAAGGATGTGCACCCACCGTCGCTGGGGTTCCAGAGGGAAGATGTCGATATAGAGGCCTCGCTCGCGGAAAGCTTCGTCGTAGCCGTTGTTCTCTGGGAAGAATGTCTTTGTGTCGCGCACCTTGGCATAGAAGAAACAATAGTTCGGATCGGTCTGGTGGGTCTGAACGACAAACTGCGCCGGCAGTTCCACCTGCAACAGTGGCAACAGCCGCTGGTAGTCCTCGCGCATCATCTCGATGTCGAGGTCGTCATCCCAAGGGATGAAGCCGTCGTGGCGAAGGGCTCCGATGAGCGTTCCGGAAGAGAGCCAGTAGGGAATCTGATGGCGCCGGCAGATGCGGTCAACTTCGAGTAGGATGTCGAGCATCCGTAGTTGTTGGCGACGGAAAGTCATCAGTCGGTCTGCCCATGCATAGATGCGGTCGATGGTGGGACAGGGCACCTGATTTTCGTGGCAGAGTGTGCGTACGGCTGCTAATCCATAGGGGATGTCTTCGGTGAAATAGCGACTCTCGAGGTCGGGCATGAAGCCTCCCGTGGTTTCTTTCATCGGTGCCTTGATGCCCTTGAAGGCTTCGATGGAACGCAGTTTGGCGGCCAACGACTCGGCATCGCGGCTCTCATAGTAGGTGAGCACATCGGGTATGCTACCCTGTGTCACCGGCAACTTGCCGAGCAGTGTCTGCAGTTCACGGTCCATATCGATATAGAGCTGGGCAGCACGGTCGGTCCACTCTTCGTAGAAAAGGATGTGACGGTCATAGAACTTGCCAGGCTCCCACTGGTCCCAAAGGTCGTAGAGCCGTGCGGGATGGAGCAGGGGGTTGCTGTTGGAGAGGCTGGCTTCATAATGGCTGGCCAGCAGTCGGACGGGCGTATGAAAGAGCGTTTCGAGCGTTGCCCGCAACGGCTCTTTGTCGGCAGCGTCTTCAATGGCTACTGCCAACGACTGCTTATACCCCATGAGTCGGGCGCGATGGCCATAGGTCTCGGTACGGGCGATGAAAGGTACGCGCTGGAATCCAAAGCGGCAAATGCCGTCGGGCAGTATTTTCCGGGCTTCAAAGAAGAAGCCTGTGCTGCTGACTACTGTGCCGACGGCGGCAGTAGGCTTCAGGGAGGGTTTGATGGCCTGCAGTTCAGAGGCGATGGAATAACCCGGCAGGCACAGCAATACGATGTCGGCCTGTGCCACGACCTCTTCCGGCAAGGCCGAGACACTCTGGAGCGGTCCCTGCAGGAGGGTTCCGTCGGGGGTGTCAATCAACAACTCTTTAGCCCACTCGTCGGGCTTGCGGGTGAGTATGCTCACCTCTGCATCGGACCGTGCAGCAAGAAACCCTGCCACGACATGACCCAGATTGCCGCCGCCACAGACACAGATTTTCATCATTCCTCCTCCAGTTCTTTTAATGCTTTGACAAGCTGGTTGTTGTCTGCCTCGTCGCGAATGGACAGGCGAATCATGTTGCAGCCTTCGAGGGTGGTCTTCGAGTCGCAGTCTTTCACGATGATGTTATAGTCGACCAACAGGCGGCGCGTCAACTCGGCCGACGTGAAACGCCGGGTCACCTGACAACAGAAGAAGTTAGCCTGCGTCGGCAACACCTTGAGGAAGGTCACCTGACGAAGCAATGCTTCGAAGCGGCGACGCTCGGCAATGAAGCGTCGGCAAGCCTTCAGATAGTCTTTGTCATACTTGCTGTAGATCTGCATGAAATACTCAGCAAAGGAGTTGATGTTCCAGATGCTGACGTCGCGTTTCATCCAGTCGATAAGTGCTTCATCGGCCGATGCCAGGATACCCAGTCGGAGTCCTGGCACGCCGTATGACTTCGATATGCTCTTGATGACGATGAGGTTGGGGTGGCCTTCGAGCAGGTCGTCGTTGAGAAGAGAGTTATGCTCGAAGTCATCGCTGAAGTCGACGAACGACTCATCGACGACCAACGTAATCTTCCGTTCCCCACACCACCGGGCCAATCGAAGGACATCGGGCAACGGGATAAAGTTGCCCGAGGGATTGTCGGGATTGATGAGCAGCAGCTGGCGGATGTCTTTGTCGGCATAGAACGCCATCAGGTCGTCGGCTGAATAGCTGAGGTCGTCGGTAGCGGGCCGGAAGGCGACGATGTCTTCCTGATGGAGCCGGTGGGGATATTCTTCGAAGGTCGGATAGATGATGCCGATGGGCTGCCGTCCCATGTGCTCCATGAGACTCTTGATGAGTTCGGCGGCTCCGTTGCCCACGATGACATGACTGGAGTGCAGGCCGAAGTTCTTACCTGCCAACAAGGCATTGACCATCATTCCCGATGGATATTCGGTGAGCAGTGCATCGAAACTCGCCCTCAGTTCATCCTTCATGCGCTGGGGTGGGAAGTAGGGGTTGACCAGATAGCAATAGTCGAGCATCTTCGGAAAACGCCAGTGACCGCCGTAGCGATAGTTGAAGCGCTCCATCATCTCGTCGGGTTCAGCGAAGAGGGTTTCGGCAATGTCGAGGTCTTGCACGTCGTCGATTTCATACCACGGTTCACTGCCTACGGGCTGTGCCTTGAGGTCGCTGCCGTCGAGCAAGGTGATGACACGCAACACCTGCTCATAGTATTCGTTGTTGCCCAATGCCTGGCAGTAGGCTTCGAGGAAGGGCACGTATTTGTTTCGCGAGAAGTCGCGCGAGAACTTATAGATGTTGACGGTCTTGTAATACTTGTCCACGTCGTCATAGCTGAAGGCCTGCTTCGAGATGAAGTTGACGATGTTCATGTCGCCATCGACACGAACGACGGTGCCGTCCATCCATGCTTCATACTTCGCCACCATCGCCACGTTGGGACTGGGATTCTGCAGTATCATCGTAAACAGGCGGTCGGAGAAGATGAGGTCGCTCTCGATGAGCAGTGTATCGTCTTCCATCATCTTGTCCTTAGCCAGAGCCAACGAGTAGATATTATTAGTACGGTCGTAGACCGGGTTCTCAACGTATTCGATGCGCAGACGGTCGTCATAACGATGGCCGATGTAACGAATCAGGTTCTCGCGCTGATAACCCACTACGATGACGACACGGCTCAAGTGTAATGACGACAATTGGCCGAGCAGGCGGTCGATGAGCCTGACACCGTTCACTTCCACCATACACTTGGTATTGTCCTTCGTCTTTTCTCCTAACCGGCGACCCATGCCGGCTGCCAAGATGATTGCTTGCATTTCTTTTTGGTTTACCAATATCTTAGTCGTTTGGTCGTTTGGTCGTTGAGTCGTTTAGGTAAGTTACCTGCCAGAAAGGGTAACTTTCCTAATCTACCAAACAACCAATCTACCAGACCACCAATCATAATTACTAATTAGTTTACTTTTTTACCTTTAAATATGTCAGACTCTCTTCAAGTATCTTGGCCCCTGCCAGCCGCATCACGACGTAATAGAGCATGGCGGCAACGATGACTCTCACGGGAAGCAACAGCCACAGGGCCGTGACCGGTCGAGTCATCCAACCCGTCAGCAACATCACGCCAAAGGCGGCCAGGGCAAAGGGCACCGTGTCCTTCAGAAAGTCCAAAAGGCGATAGCCTGTGAGCCTGCTGACGAGGCAGTACCATACGAAAAGCCACACCACACTGAGCACGACATAGGCCTCTGCCATCACTGTCAGGCCGTGGGGCCAGAGAACGGTCATCAAGCCTATTTGCGACAGGCAGAGTCCCAGCGTCGCCCACAGATAGAGGTCGGAACGGCCCTTCGAGAGGACCATATTGGAGAGCAGGGTGCACAAGGGCATCACGCAACCGCTCAGACAGAGTATTTGCAAGAAGGGGACACAAGCCAGCCACTTCTCACCGATGGCGAGCACAATGAACTCATAGCCCACCAGCCGCAAGCCCAACAGCAACGGAAAGGCTATGAACGCCGTGAAGCGCATGAGTTTGCGAAGCGCTGCCAGTTGCCGGCCGCTGTCCTCACGAAGGTCTACCAATACGGGCTGTGCCACCATCGACACCATGCCTTGCACGAGTGAATAGGCTTTCGAATCCCACTGATTGGCTTGGTAGTAGTTGCCGGCATTTATCTTTCCGAAGTGCCTCATTGACAGCACGTTGATGACATTGTTGTTAATCTGGGTGGCAATCGTCGTCGCCATCACCTTCCACGAGAAGCCGAACATGCGGCGAACGGGTTCGAAGTCCCAGCTCATGCTGGGTCGCCACGGTGAATAATGCCAGAGCAAAAGAGTGTTGAAAAAGACATAGGCAAGATTCTGTGTCACCAACGACCAGTAGTTACAGCGAAGCAGGGCCATCGTTATTCCAATCACACACGACAACAGCGTCGCCGTCATCGAAGCCTTGGCCAGCTGCTTGGTGCGAAGGTTCTTGAAAAGCCATGCACTCTGCGACGTACTGAATGCCGTGATGACAACACCCAGAAAGGCATAGCGTGCCAGCGGGACAACGGCCTCGTTCTTATAGTAATCACCCAACAGAGGTGCCAGGAAGAACAGAATGACGTAGAGGCCGATACCCATCAGCAGGTTGAACCAGAAGACGGCATTGTAGTCGCGGTCTTCGGGATGGCTCTCGTTGGTCAGCGCCGTCTTGAAACCACTGTCTTTGAGCTCGGTGGCAATCGTCGTAAAGACCACGATACCAGCCATCATGCCATAGTCGGCATTGTCGAGCAGGCGAGCCATCGCAAAGCCGAATATAGCACCGATGAACTGCATCACAAGGTTATTCATTCCGCCCCAGAACAGTCCACGCGCCGTCTTTTCTTTCAGTGATTCCATAAAAAACTACTGCAAAGATACAGCAAAATAAAACTAAAACAAAATAAAATGAAAAGTTTTTTCCAAAACAGAGGGGGAACTCGGATTTTTTACGCTACTTTCGGAAGTTAAGGATGGAGCCCAAGCAAAAGTAATACAACTCCAGTCCCTTCGGGAGGGGGACCTTGTCAAGGCCTCAACTAAAAGAGACTGCTCGCCAACGAAAAAAAAGTATTAATTTTATTTTGTATTGCCCTCGATTTTTCTTAACTTTGCACATTAGAACATTTATCATCCAAAAATATGAAAAGAAACAACACCGTCGCACGGAATTTACTGCTTGGCTTTTTGACAATGACCTTGGCCGTTGCCAATGCACAAACGGCAAGCAAGTCTGAAAACAAAGAAAAAACCATGAAGGCATTTATGGTCGCCGATGCCCATCTCGACACCCAATGGAACTGGGACGTACAGGCCACCATCCGCGACCATATCCGCAAAACGCTTGAGCAGAATCTCTTCCTGCTGAAGCAATATCCCAACTATATCTTCAACTTCGAAGGTGCCTTGAAGTACGCATGGATAAAAGAGTACTATCCCCTTCAATACGAAGAAATGAAGCGATACATCCGGCAAGACCGCTGGCACATCACCGGCTCCTCATGGGATGCCAACGAGACGGTCATCTGCTCGCCGGAGTCGTGGATAAGAAACATCCTGCTTGGGCAAAGCTTCTATCGCAAGGAGTTTAAGACGGAATGCACCGACATCTTCCTGCCCGACTGCTTCGGCTTCGGCTACGACATGCCCACACTGGCTGCCCACTGCGGACTCATCGGGTTTTCTTCGCAAAAGCTGCAATGGCGCACCAGTCCTTTCTATGAGGGTGGAAAGAAATACCCCTATACCATCGGCCTATGGAAGGGCATCGACGGCAGTCAGATTATGATGGTTCACGGTTTCGACTACGGCCGGCGCTACCCCTCGAAAGACCTGTCGAACGACTCGACGCTGATGCGCGAGATTGCACAAAGTCCGACCAACACGGTCTATCGCTATTATGGCACGGGAGACACGGGCGGATCGCCCAACATCCAGTCTGTACAGGCTGTCATGAAAGGCATGAAGGGCGACGGACCCATCAAGATTTACAGCTCGCGAAGCGACCAAATCTACAAAGAGTTCATGCCTTTCAAAGACCATCCCGAACTACCTGTCTTCGACGGCGAGCTGACGATGGATGTCCACGGCAACGGATGCTATACGTCGCAGGCGGCCATGAAACTCTATAACCGGCAGAACGAACATCTTGGCGACGCCGCCGAACGTTCGGCGGTTATCGCCGACTGGCTGGGCGACGCCACCTATCCTCTGAAAGAGATGACCGACAACTGGCGGCGCGTCATCTGGCACCAGTTCCACGACGACCTGCCCGGCACCTGCATCCCGCGCGCCTATGAGTTCTCATGGAACGACGAACTCATCAGCCTCAACAGCTTCTCAAGCGTACTCACCAACTCTGTCAACGTGTTGGCACGACACCTCAACACCGACGTCAAGGGTACACCTATTATATTATATAACAATGAAACCTTCGAGGCAAAGACATTGGCCGACATCCGCGTTGACGACTGGAAAGCCTATGAGGTGCTCGACCAGAATGGAAAGCGCGTGACATCACAGACCGTTGTCGACAAGAACAACAAACTCCGTCTCATCTTCAATGCCAGTGTGCCTGCCACGGGGGCCGCCGTCTACAGCATCCAGCCCACCAAGGAAGTATTCCGCCCCATCAAGCCCGAGATTTATCACGACATCGAGAACTCCGTCTATAAACTCACCGTCAACACTCAGGGCGACGTCACGTCTATCGTCGACAAGCGCAACGGCAGGGAGCTTGTTGCCAAGGGAAAAGCACTGGGTCTGGTCGTCTTCGACGACTGTGAGTCGTTTGCATGGCCGGCATGGGAAATCCAGAAGAAGACCATCGACCGCGAACCTGTTGCCATCGACAGCAACGTCAAGATACTGCGCATTGAAAACGGTGCCTTGCGCAAGTCGCTGCGCATAGAAAAAACCTATGGCGACTCGAAGTTCGTGCAGTATATCCGACTCTACGAAGGAGCCTTGGCCGACCGCATCGACTTCGACAACGAGGTAGAATGGCACTCGCTGAATGCCCTTCTGAAGATGAACTTCCCGCTGAACGTGGATAACGAAAAGGCCACCTACGACCTCGGACTCGGCAGCATCCAGCGCGGCAACAACACCGACACCGCCTTTGAGGTCTACTCACATGAGTGGACCGACCTGACCGACCGTTCCGGTGACTATGGCGTCACCATCATGAACGATTCGAAATATGGCTGGGACAAACCCGACAACAACACCCTCCGGCTCTCACTGCTCTATTCGCCCAAGGCCAACCGCAGCTATACCTATCAGGAGCGGCAGGACTTTGGCCATCATGAGTTCTCCTTCACCCTCACGGGCCACCAAGGACAACTCGACAAGTCGACCGCCGTGCAGCAGTCGAAACTGTTCAACAGCCCCCTGCGCGCCTTCTGGAGTCCAAAGCACAAGGGCGACCTCGGACGCGAATATTCGTTCGTCAGCTGCGACAATCCCAATGTCACCGTACAGGCTCTGAAGAAAGCCGAAGACGGTAGCAACGACTACATCATCCGCCTGTATGAGAACACCGGCAAGCCACAGACAGCCACACTGACCTTCGCAGGAAAGGTCGGCGACATCTACGAGGCCAACGGTACGGAGGTGCAAGGCCTTCGCCTCTATCAGAACGGAAAGAAGATCAACATCGAAATCAACGGCTATGGCGTGCGTACCTATCGTTTTATCATGCCACGCGACTACCCGAAAACACCGAAGGTGCAGTTCGTCGAACTGCCCTACAACAAACGCTGCTTCACCTTCAACGGCTTCCGTAACGCTGCCAACTTTGCCGGAGGCTATAGCTATGCGGCAGAACTCATGGAGAAGGCGCTGCGGGTCGACAACGTTGCCTTCTCGTTCGGACCAATGGACGGTGAGAACGGCGTGCGTTGCGAAGGCCAGACCATCCAACTGCCCGAAGGCTACAACAAAGTCTACTTCCTCGCAGCATCGGCAAAGGGCGACCGACAGGCGGCCTTCACCATTGGCAATGCCGAGTCCACGTTGCTCTGCACCGTACCCTATTATACGGGCTTCATCGGACAATGGGGACACGAAGGCCAGACGACCGGCCATTTGAAGAATGCCCGCATCGCCTACATAGGAACCCACCGCCACTCGGCCTCGGGCGACGAGCCTTATGAGTTCACATACATGTTCAAGTTCGGCGTCGACATCCCCAAGAACGGAACTACCATCACCCTGCCCAACGACCCCGACATCGTCATCTTTGCCATGACGACCATCTGCGAGGACACCGCCATCAGCCCCGTCAACTCACACTTCCGCACCAACAACCTCAACGACAACCCTACGGAAGCCGCCGAGGCGCACGAAAACCTGCTAAAGGAGGCAAGCATCGTTGAGGTGACGGGCGAGGTGAACCGCCGTGAGAAGGCTTCCAACCTCACCGACGGCAATCCCGAGACCAAGTGGTGCGACATTACGCAGACACCCAACTATGTTGTCTATGACCTCGGCAGCGAGAAGACCATCGGCGGCTGGCGACTGCTCAACGCAGGCATCGAGTCGGCAGAAATGATAACCCGCACGGCACTGCTTCAGGTTCGTTCGACTACGGACGATGACTGGAAGACCGTCGACATGGTAGACGGCAACACGCAAGACGACTTCACCAGGTTCTTCAACAGTGTCAAGGCCCGCTATGTCCGGCTCTATGTCGTCAGCCCGACACAGGGCACCGGCCGCGATGCCACCCGCATCTATGAGTTTGAAGTATTCGCCCCAACGAATTAAGTCAAGACACCTATGATTGTCGCAATGTCTGTCGAACGGACAGAAGAAGACTTCCGCAAGCTCTTCCGGGCCTTTTACCCGCTTCTTCGTGCATACGCCGTCACCTTCATCGGTGAAAGCGAGGCCGACGATGTGGTGCAGGAGGTCTTCTCCAACTTATGGAAGCACCGCTCGACCATTGTCTTCGGCGACCACATAGAGTCATACCTCTTCCGAGCCACCTACACCCGCTGCATGAACCTGCTGAAGCACCGGCAGGTGGCAACGAGAAGGCTTCAACTGCTTGACGACATCAACGAGTATCGCGAGCAATACTTCGACAACCGGAAGGAAGAACCGCTCTATCAACTCGAACGGAAGGAACTGCGACAGCATATCACTCGCGCCATCGCATCGCTGCCCGACAAATGCCGGCAAGTGTTCCGACTGAGTTACCTTCAGGACATGTCGAACAAGGAGATAGCAACAGCCCTCGACATCTCTGTCCGCACCGTGGAGACCCATATATACAAGGCACTCAAGCAACTCAGGACCATCCTAAAATAACCATCATCATGAAACAGATTTTCTTACTCGCCACCGCCATCCTGTCGTGGATGACCGTCCTGAACCTATCGGCACAGAACCCTCAGCGACCCCTTTCGCCGAAAGGAACACAAGTCATTGCCCACCGTGGATACTGGGACACGGAAGGGTCGGCTCAAAACTCACGCAGCTCACTGCAGAACGCACTCGACCTCAACCTCTACGGGTCGGAGATTGACATCTGGCTCACCCGCGACGGCCATCTCTTCGTCAATCACGATGCCACCTACGAAGGGGTACGCCTTGAAGAGGCTACAGCAAAAGAATGCAGCGCCCTCGTCCTGAAAAACGGCGAGCACATGCCCGAACTCAAAGAGCTGTTGCAAATACTCAAGAAGAGTTCATCACCCACAAAGCTCATCATCGAGATAAAGGAACACAGCACCCTGCAGCAGAACCTCGATGCCGCACGAACCACCATGAAAGCAGTAAGGAAAGCCGGACTGCAGCAACGTGTGGAATATATCTCCTTCTCACTGGCCGTATGCGTAGAGCTGGCACGCCTCGACCCGGAAGCACAGGTGGCCTATCTGTCAGGATGGATCAGTCCGGACGAACTCCACAAACTCGGCATCACAGCCCTCGACTACCACATGAATGTCTTCCGGCAGCATCCGGAATGGATTGCCGAAGCCCACAAACTCGGGATGCCCGTCAACGTGTGGACCATCGACGGCGAGGAAGACCTGCGCCAATACCGCGACATGGGAGTCGACTACATCACTACCAACAACCCCATCGGAGCCACTGCCATCTGCCAATGAACGAAGCAACCCTGCTCTTCGTACGCGAACACCGTAACGACGACGTCAGGCGACTGGCACTGTCGGCCCACGGCAGGACCGACATCGACGTCACATGGGCACTCCGGCAGATAGCAGGATGGCAAAAGGCCACAGAGAAGATACCTTCGTGGGCTTCCATCGAAGGCATCGTCTATCCACCTCACCTCAACCTCGAACAGTGTTCTTCCGAACAGACGGCCCGCTATAAGGCACGGCTGGCAGAAAGGCTGAAAGACCACCAAGAACCCATCTTCCTCGACCTCACCGGCGGATTCGGGGTCGACTTTTCATTTATCACACAAGCTATCGCCCCTAAATCCGCCGTCTACGTCGAACAGAACGACCTATTGGCGGAAATAACGGCCAGGAACTTCAAGTGTCTCGGACTCGACAACGTCACCGTCATCGCTGACGACGGCATCAATGTGCTGCACCAGACCGGACATGCCGACATCATCTACCTCGACCCGGCACGACGCGACGAACACGGCAGCAAGACCTATGCCATCAGCGACTGCACACCCAACCTGCTCGACATCGCAGAAGAACTGACCGAGAAAGCCGCATCCGTCATCGTCAAACTATCGCCCATGCTGGACTGGCACAAGGCTGTCGCCGACATCGAAGCCGTCGTCCCCCACTCCATCCGCGAAGTCCATATCCTTTCCGTCAAGAACGAATGCAAGGAACTACTCCTTGTCCTTTCCACCCGCTCTGACACACCACTCACCCTCCATTGCGTCAACGACGGGCAAGGCTTTATAAGTTCACCCCGACAGCCCCATTCCCTTTCTACCTCCCCTTGGGGAGAAGACAGAGGAGCACCCGGGAAGGGTGGCGACCTCAAGGGAACCCTCCTCTTCCTCCCCAATGCCTCCATCATGAAGGCAGGCATCTTCGACGAAGTGGCTACCCGCTACCATCTGCGGCAACTCGCACCCTCCTCACACCTCTTCCTGCCCACCGACGACACGCCAGCCGACATCTCCTTCCCAGGAAAGACCTTCAAAATCATTGCCACGTCGACCATGAACCGACGCGAGTTGAAGACGGCATTGAAAGACATTGACCAGGCCAACATCAGCGTACGCAACTTCCCACTATCGGCGGCCGAACTGCGCAAAAGACTCCGCATCGGCGAAGGCGGAGATTATCACATCTTCGGGACATCCCTCAGCGACAACACCCACCTCATCATCATCTGCCAACCCCAATAGAGAAAGGCAACACGCAGCTTCGGCAGAACCAAAAGACAGCATCGGGGAAGACGATGGATTGCATCGAAAGTATTAACAAGCACAGGTAATCCCCTTATCAAGCACTGATCATCCCATTATCTGTCGTTGTTAACACCATTACATGTGCGTGATAAGGATTACAAGATTTTGACCTCTTTGGACCGGTCGAAAGACATCACGCCGGCAACGCCCTTTTTGCAGGATGCCCTGCAAACTTTTTTTTGAGAAAACAATACTTTTTCGCCGTTTTCTGATGAAATTTCTGTAATTTTGCAACCGATAAGTAACCGTTAAAAAATAAGATGGTATGATTTTACCTCAGATTTTTAGGCTATTTTCATGTTGTGAAGAGGGAGCATAGCGGGCTATGTGACCGATGAACAACGCGAAAAGAGACAAAAAGATGAGAAATCATGACAAT
>JAFSRY010000099.1 GCA_017445845.1 Prevotella sp. | reverse complement strand
GACCATGCTCGCATGAAGTATGCCGAGTCGTGACGGACGAAGACGAAGTCAACGTCCGGAGCAGCGAGGGCAGACCATGCTCGCATGAAGTATGCCGAGTCGTGACGGACGAAGACGAAGTCAACGTCCGGAGCAGCGAGGGCAGACCATGCTCGCATGAAGTATGCCGAGTCGTGACGGACGAAGACGAAGTCAATGGGGCCATCACCGGAGCCATTTCCATCATGTTTAATGACATGATACACGGAGGGCCTAAGAAATCCGTGATGTCTTTCAAAGTCTATCAATTTTTCACGTTGTATTCAAAAAAACGTACTTTTCATGGAAGTGTCCGAAGTTTTTTTTGTAATTTTGCACAAAATGACCGACGATGAAGCAGGTAAGACCAAAAAAGAATTTAGGGCAGCATTTCCTTGTCGACCTCGACATTGCCCGGCGCATTGCCGACACGGTGGATGCTTGTCCTGACATCCCGGTTCTTGAGATAGGTCCGGGCATGGGGGTGCTCACACAATACTTAGTGATGAAACCACGCGAGGTGAAAGCCGTGGAGATAGACCGTGAGTCGGTGCAATACCTTCATGCAACGTTTCCTCAGCTGCACGACAGCATCATCGGCGAAGACTTCCTGGAGATGGATCTCTCCACACTTTTCGAAGGCCGTCCCTTCGTCCTGACCGGCAACTACCCCTACGACATCTCTTCACAGATATTCTTCAAGATGCTCGACAACAAAGACCGTATTCCTTGCTGTACGGGCATGATACAACGGGAGGTCGCTCTGCGCATGGCAGCCCAGCCGGGCAACAAGACCTACGGCATCCTCTCTGTGCTGATGCAGGCTTGGTACGACGTTGAATACCTCTTCACCGTCGAGCCTTCTGTCTTCAATCCGCCGCCAAAGGTGCAAAGCGCCGTCATCCGAATGACACGCAACGACATCAGCGACCTCGGCTGCTCATGGCCATTGATGAAGCGGATTGTCAAGACGGTCTTCGGCCAACGCCGGAAGATGCTGCGTGTGTCGTTGCGCCAGCTCTTCCCCACCCCACCGCCAGCCGGTTTCTTCGAGCAACCCGTGATGACGCGTCGGCCCGAACAGCTCTCCATTCATGAATTCATTGATTTAACCAACCAAATAGAGCCTTATCTCCCATGAAGAAAGACGAACGCTACGAATTGCTATACAAACAGATAGAGAGCCTTGTTGAAGGCGAGTCCAACCGCATCGGTGTCTTGGCCAATGTGTCGGCCGCCATGAAAGAGTTGTTCCCTGAAGCGTATTTCTGGGTAGGCTTCTATCTGGTTGACACCGAAGCCAATGTCCTTCGCCTCGGACCCTTCCAAGGCACCGTTGCCTGCTATACCATTCCCTATGGGAAAGGAGTCTGCGGTTCGGCATGGGCCCAAAGGCAGACACTTGTCGTTCCCGATGTAGAAGCCTTTCCTGGACACATTGCCTGTTCTTCGCTGAGTCGTTCGGAAATCGTCGTTCCCCTTTTCAACCACCACTCCGAAATGGTCTCTCCCTGTGCCGTCTGGGGTGTCCTCGACATCGACAGCACCGACCTTGCCACCTTCGACGACACCGACCGCCGTTGGTTAGAGCGCATTGGCTCCCTTCTGTAAGTCTCCCTTCACTTTTTTACAAGCCCCCCTTCTTCCCAATTGAGAAGACATTAAGCCCAAACCCTTATAAAGAGACTGCTTTAAGTGGGTTTGGGATAAAATGCCAGCCTATAGTTTGAACTTCAGCGTTGTTGCCGGCAGGCTCTTGCCCGCAGCAACGGCTCTTGCTATGTAGATGCCTGGGGGCAGGTTTAAAAGGTCTACATAGACAAAATCATTACGGACGACGACGGAATGCGTTATGATCTTCTGGCCACCGGCAGTATAGACTTCGATACGAGCCTCATCGGCATTGGGTCCTGCCAGCGTCAGCCTTTGCGAAGCATAAGTGAGAGACCAAGGCGAAACCATCTCTCGAGCTCTGTCGATGTCCGTCGTTGTGTCAACGTGGATAAGTTTGGTATAACTGTCGAACTTATTGGGTGCTCCGATGGTCGGCCGGTGCATGACATAGATATGGGAGCCGCCGTCGGGATAGCGTCCTACGCTGCTGTTTCCGTCGTGGGCAGCATAAGAAAAGGTATCTTCCCATGTTCCTTCGTCATTGGTCAACGTCAGGGTGCCTCCGCCATCGGGCAGTTTGATGTCGGCATGAACCTGCGAGAGGGGTTCACGCTGGTCGCACCACACGACGAGATGGCCATGTGGCGCCAGCTCAGTGATGGTCTCGGGCAGGTTGAGCGGCTTACCCGAAAGTCTCAGCGTTGACAGGTCAACTGATTCGGTCGTCGTATTATAGAGTTCTATCCAGTCACTCCGTTTGATGTAGTCGCTGACAGAGATGTTGTTGTCGGCACTCACCTCATTGATACGGACGGGCGGCAAATGGCTATGGTCGCCAAGCGGTTCATAGCAAGCCATCAGGTTGTATTCATCAATGTATGACAGATGAAGCTGTTCTTTCTCGGAAAAGAGACTTCCGTCACCACTGAGGCTGTTTCTGTCGATGCGTCCCGTCCAATAGACCCCGCCACCGGTATCACCGAGGAACTCAACTGCGAGCACATTCTTTCCTGCCTTAAAATCGGTATAGGGAACAGACAGGTGGAAGTCCTTCATCCCATTCTCTTCATGTCTCAGCACCTCTTTTCCATTGACATAGAACACAAAGGGCTTATTGGCTGTTACGGACAAAATGAAAAGGTCAGACTCCGACGGATAGAATATCAGCATGGGCGTGCAGCGCATCCGACGGGTGCCGGGAGGAACGACGGTAGAGATGGCCTTTGGCCAAGAGGAGAACGGGTAGTCGGTATCCAGCCAGTCGGGGTCGGCAGTATCTCTGTCGTCATAGCCCCACCGCGCATCCTTGGCAATAATAGGGGACCAGTCGCTGCTGCTCCTACGCCATCCGACAAAGCGATAGCCTACAGGCACCATGGCTCTAATGGCGGCAGGTTGGAAGAGGGTGCCGTCGAAGACACCCGCCATCGTCTCCTGACCATTGATGCTGAAGACGGCCCCAGGTGTTCCATCGGTCGTCAAGTGTACTTCGTGCATGGGAGTATCAGAAAGCTGCATGGGTTTATAGCCCGCCATGACCTGCGCCATTCTGTTGGCTCTTCCCGTGAAAGCCCCTTTCAACGTGGCAGCCATCGACGACGCGCTTTTTCCTTCCATCTGCAAAGCCGGCTCAATGTGCACATAGAGGCTGTCTACGATGTTACAGGTGCGCTGGTATTCAAACACGCTGCCGCCCATCAGACAGAAAGCCGTTGCGAACTGCTGTCGGAACTCACTGTTCTTCAGAAGGTTCAGAAAGATGGTGACGAGTTCTATCTCTGCCGTTATCTGCTTCTTCCCGTTCAGAAGTGAGTTAAAGGTGTGGCGCTGTTCACCCTCAAAGTATTTGAACGGATTGGCCTGCTCGAAGGCTGCGTCGATGTCGAACGCTACAAGCCGCAGTCTTCCGCCGTCGGTCTTGCGGTAGCCTTTAAGGTTGTTATGCGGCCAGTCCCCCCGTCCGAGATACAGACTCATCGCCATATAGTTGATGTATTCGTCGATGTCGAGCCACTGCTTAATTTCCGCATATACCGACCTGTCAGCGGCATTCTTTGCCAACTCGTAGAGCCGTTCGAAGCCCTCGCGTGTCCCGCACTGCTGAATATATGCCGAGTCGCAGTTGATTTCGAAGACGTCTATCTCGTCATCATCCCATCCCTGGTTGGCATAGACGAAGTGCTTGTTGGAGGGTTCACGCATATTGATGAGTCCCTTGTATTCACCGTTGATGAAGTGGTGGACGGGCAGGTAAGACTGCACATCGAGGTCGATGCCCGACAGTTGGATGATCGTTGCCAGGGCAGCATCTTTCAGCATACACTTCTCGTCGTTGCCGCCGTTGCGCATGTGAAGAGTACGGTTGCGCAAGTAGGGTTTGGCCTTGAAGAAAGGATAGGCGTAGTTGCGGTCGCCGCCATATTCCTTGCGCCCTTTCAGCTTAAACGACTTCATGGCAGCTCCGCGACTCCATCCGCCCACAATCTTCATGTCGACGTCCTTCGTCGTCAGAAACGCTCCCTTCTCATCCATATAGCTCATGTTGACGGGGCGGTCCCACTCCATGTTCCAATTGGCCTTCGTCCACTGCCCTATGCCGGGGATGCCGTTGACACCGCGGGTATAGATGCCGATGGAGTCATCATAGAGGAAGCGCGGATCGCTGACGACAGACAGCGTCGGCAGATAATAGGAACGGTCGCGTTTCAGGTAGGACCGCGTGGTCACGGCACTCGCCAGCGCACCCTCCTTGAACAGACGGAAGCGCAACAGTGTATTCTCTCTGAACGTCAGGTCTTCACCTGTCGCCTTATGACCGTTTTGCAGGGTGGGCAGTGTTCCGTCGAAGGTATAATAGAGTTCACATCCGTCGGGAATATCAACGCTTACGTTCACCTCCGTATCGAAAAAACCGGACGAAGGCATCACCACTGGGGCCTCCAGCTGTTGCCAGGCATAGTGGGCCGTAGCATTGTCCGCTTGGGGAGTAGGCTCAGAGGTGTAGGCCCAATGACTGCCGCCATCGGTGGTCCTTGCCCACGAGACACGCTCAACGGCCTGAGGATAGGGAGTGACACTCAGCAGGTTACCGTCGCGGTCGCTCAGGTAGAGGGTGCCACCGTCCATATCGAGGTTGAAGGGAACATTCGTCGAGGCAAGGAGTCGGTCGTCGAACCAGAGCAACTTATATCCGTGGGCTGGTATCGAGCCGAGCCCCTTCGGCAGTCGGAATTTCTTCAGGTTCATCACGTCATCGCTGACGTAGAGACCCGACAATTCCGCAGGAACATCGGTGCTGTTGTAGAGTTCCACCCAACTGTCAAAGTTCCAGGTCGGACTGATGAACTCGTCAACGTTGGCTGCCATCACCTCGTTCACCACAAAAGGACTCTTGTCCTCCTGTGCAAAGAGGTTGGCGGCAGCCAGCAGGCTCACCACTGTCAATATTATTGCCTTTCTGTATCTCATCCGTATACCTTATTATTAACAGACGAAGGAGAAAGCGAATTACACTAAAAAAAAACAAAAAACCAGACAGCCTCCTTCATTGCGCCATTCTGTCTTCTTTTGTGCCAGATTGTCGCGTCTTCAATACTCGGCATGGGTTTTGATGGTTAACAAGTGAACTTGAAAATTAAAGAAAGGAGACTATAATATGACATTAGACAAATTCACAATTAAGGCACAGGAGGCCATTCAGCAGGCCCTGTTTACAGCCCAACAGAACCAACAGCAGGCCATCGAGCCGGTGCACCTGCTCTTTGGCATCATGGACAAAGGGAAGGATGTATGTACCTATCTCTTTCAGAAGCTGGGGGTCAACGCACGGCAGATAGAGACGCTGGTGCAGTCTGAACTGCAGCACCTGCCGCATGTCCAGGGCGGTGAGCCTTATCTCTCACAGACTGCCAACCAGGTGTTGGTGCAGGCGGTGACCATCAGTCAGCAGATGGGGGATGAGTTTGCCAGCATAGAACCTATGCTGTTGGCACTGCTGAAGGTGAACTCCACTGCCAGCCGCATCCTCAAAGATGCCGGACTGACCGAGGACCTTCTGACAAAGGCCATTCAGGAACTGCGCCAGGGACAGAAGGTGCAGAGCCAGAGTGGCGACGAACAGTTTCAGGCCCTCTCGAAGTATGCCCGCAACCTGGTCGACGATGCGCGCAAGGGCAAGCTCGACCCCGTCATCGGCCGCGACGACGAGATACGGCGGCTGCTTCAAATCCTCTCACGGCGCACGAAGAACAACCCTATTCTCATCGGTGAGCCTGGCACGGGTAAGACGGCTATCGTCGAAGGACTGGCCGAGCGTATCGTGCGCGGCGACGTACCAGAGAACCTGAAGCACAAGCAACTCTTCTCGCTCGACATGGGCGCACTGGTGGCCGGAGCAAAATACAAGGGTGAGTTTGAGGAGCGTCTGAAGGCCGTCATCAAGGAGGTAACGGGCAGCGACGGCAACATCATCCTTTTCATCGACGAGATACACACCCTCGTGGGTGCCGGCGGTGGCGAAGGTGCCATGGATGCCGCCAACATCCTCAAGCCTGCATTGGCGCGAGGGGAGCTGCGGGCCATCGGTGCAACGACCTTGAACGAATATCAGAAATACTTCGAAAAGGACAAGGCCCTGGAGCGACGCTTCCAGACGGTCATGGTGGACGAGCCCGACGAGCTCTCGGCCATCTCTATCCTGCGAGGTCTGAAGGAACGCTACGAGAACCACCACAAGGTGCGTATACAGGATGATGCCTGCATCGCCGCCGTACAGCTCTCCGAGCGTTATATCTCCGAACGGTTCCTGCCCGACAAGGCCATCGACCTGATGGACGAAGCCGCTGCCAAGCTGCGTATGGAGCGCGACTCGGTGCCGGAGGAACTCGACGAAATCACCCGTAAGTTGCGTCAATTAGAAATTGAGCGCGAGGCCATCAAACGCGAGAACGACGAGACGAAGCTGGCGCAACTGGACAAAGAGATTGCCGACCTGCGCGAACAGGAGCAGGCATTCCGGGCCCGCTGGGAGCACGAACGCGAACTCGTGAACAAGATTCAGCAGGCCAAGCAGCAGATGGAGCAGTTGCGCTTCGAGGCCGAACGGGCCGAACAGGAAGGCAACTACCAGCGTGTCGCCGAAATCCGCTATGGACAGCTGAAATCGCTGCAGGACGACATCGACCGCGTACGGGGCGAGCTCAGTGAAGAGAAGGAGAGCAACCGCATGGTACGCGAGGAGGTCACTGCCGACGACATTGCCGAAGTGGTGAGCCGCTGGACGGGCATCCCCGTGAGCCGTATGCTGCAGAGCGAGAAGGACAAGCTGCTGCACCTGGAAGAGGAATTGCACCGTCGTGTCGTCGGTCAGGAGGAAGCCATCCAGGCCGTCAGCGATGCCGTGCGCCGTTCAAGGGCCGGCCTGCAAGACCCGAAACGGCCTATCGCCTCGTTCATCTTCCTCGGCACCACGGGTGTCGGTAAGACCGAGCTGGCCAAGGCCTTGGCTGAATACCTCTTCAACGACGAGCAGATGATGACGCGCATCGACATGTCGGAATATCAGGAGAAGCACACCGTGTCGCGCCTCATCGGTGCCCCTCCGGGATACGTCGGCTACGACGAGGGCGGCCAGCTGACCGAGGCCGTGCGCCGCAAACCCTATCAGGTGCTGCTCTTCGACGAGATTGAGAAGGCCCATCCCGATGTGTTCAACATCCTGCTGCAAGTGCTCGACGACGGTCGGCTGACCGACAACAAGGGCCGCACAGCTAACTTCAAGAATACCATCATCATCATGACTTCGAATGCCACGCGCGACCAGCTGCGGATGGTGATGCGGCCAGAGTTCCTGAACCGTATCGACGACATCATCACCTTCGAGCAACTGTCGAAGGAACAGGTGGCCGAGGTGGTCACACTACAGATGAACCGCGTGCGCGATATGGTCACGCCACAGGGTTTCGACCTGCAGTGGACGCCGCAGGCCATCAGCTATCTGGCCGACATGGGCTACGACCCCGACATGGGTGCACGACCCGTCAAGCGAGCCATCCAGCGCTATGTGCTCAACGAACTGTCGCGCCGCCTCCTCGCCGGAGAGGTGACCGCCGACAAGCCCATCATCATCGACGAGTTCGGCGACGGACTTGTGTTCAGGAACTAAGCAAGAGGTGAGATTTAAATCTATCTCCTTAATCCTGACTCACTTGGCATTACTACAGATGAATTCACGACTTCCGGACCAAAGGTCGGCGAAGTCAACGTTGAAGGAAAAATGATACGGAAGCAGGTAGGAACGGACGGTTCCTGCCTGCTTTTTCTTTACCTCGTTTGCCGCTTTCGATAACGCCGTTTGCCGCTTTCGATAAGGCCAAAAAAGTGCATCGTTGATATAAAATAGGCTATTTTGCAAAGTAAAATAGGCTATTTTAGTCAGTAAAATAGGCTATTTTGGTCAGTAAAATAGGCTATTTTGGTCGGTAAAATAGGCTATTTTACTTTTCCGATGCTTAGCTTCGGGACGAAGGATGGGCTGTATCGGGGTGAAGGATGGGCTGTATCGGGACGAAGGATGGGCTGTATCGGGACGAAGGATGGGCTGTATCGGGGCTGAGGGAAGGCTGTATAATGAGGATAAGAAGATGGTGATGACGATGGAGCCGCTCCGTAACTACTCAGTCCCCCGCTCCGTGTTGATGTTAATAAAGACTAATAATCACTATATATACGGGGTCGGTTCTGAAGTTTTTTTCGTATCTTTGCAGCCGCAAATTTTACATTATTACATGCAATTACGACAATTGAGTGTGCTTGTCATGCTGACCATGGGCGCATGTTCAGCGACAGCACAGGGCAGGAACGAGAGTGTTCCGCTGACCCGCAAGACATTGACCGTAGAAGAATTATTCCAGTTAGTAGAAACAAACAGTAGTAGTCTTCAAAGCGCGAAGACGGGCGTACAATTTGCCGACCTCGGGGTCGCATCAGCCAAAACTGAGCGACTGCCGGAAATCACGACTTCTCTCTCGGCCAGCTACAATGGCAATGTGCTCATCACGAACCGCTCGTTCGGTGATGTGCACGGCTATCATGCGCCCCATTTCGGTAATTCATTCGCCCTGGAAGCCCAGCAGGCCCTCTACACCGGCGGTGCCCAGTCGTCGGCCATCCGCATGGCGGAACTGGGTCGGGAGCAAGCGACGGTGGGTGTCAACGAGACGCGCCGCCAGCTGCGTTTCAGTGCGTTAGGACAGTATCTCGACCTCTTCAAGCTCAGCAACAGCGTGAGGGTCTACAAGCAGAACATCGAGCTGACCCGCCGGCTGACGGAGGACATCAGTGAGAAATACCGTCAAGGCATGGCGCTGCAGAATGATGTCACTCGCTATGAGTTGCAGATGGAAACGCTGAAGTTAGGGCTCCGCAAGCTGCAAGACCAGCTGTCTATCCTCAACCATCAGCTCTGCACGACGCTGGGACTTCCCGCAGGGACCGTCATCGAACCCGACTCAACGGTGGCACAGATGCAGACCGTGACGGGGTCAGGGACGCTCGAAACGGCCCTTGCCAACACGCCGCAGCTGCAGCTGGCACAGCTCAACGTGGAGATGGCTGGACAGCGCGAACGCATGGCACGCAGTGAGCTGCTGCCGAAGGTGGCACTCTTTGCCGCCGACAACTTCTCAGGACCGTTCACCTATGACATTCCCCCCATCGACAAGAACGTCAACTTCTGGTATGTCGGCGTAGGCTTGAAGTACAGCCTCAGCTCGCTCTTCAAGAGCAACCGCAAGCTGCAACAGGCCCGCACCGATGCCTTCCGCCAGCAGCAGGAGCTGAACGTCGTCAGGGAGACCGTCGACAATGCCGTGTATTCTGCCGAGACCCTCTACCGGCAAGCCTTCGTGGAATGGCAGACACAGCTGAAGAGTGTCGAACTGGCCGACCAGAACTACCAGGTGGTCAGCGACCGCTACCTCAACCAGCTGGCTCTCATCACCGACATGGTGGATGCCTCCAACCTCAAGCTCAATGCCGAACTGCAGGAGGTGAACGCGCGCATCGGAATTATCTTTGCTTATTATCGAATTAAATATATTTGCGGAACCATCTGAGTAATCATCGTAAAGCGCAGGAAATCTTAGTAAAAAGGAATAAAACATGAACAAGAAAACCATCAAACGATTATACAATGCAGTAGTGATTGCCCTACTGCTTCTGGCCATTGGCTATTGCTGCTCACGCTTCATTCACTGGGGCCATGTGGAATATACCGACAATGCGCAGGTATGGCGACATATCACCCCTGTCAACACCCGCGTGCAAGGCTTCATCAAGGAGATACGCTTCGATGAATACCAGGAGGTGCATCGGGGTGACACGCTCGTCATCATCGACGACAGCGAATATCAGCTGCAGCTGGCTCAGGCGGAGGCAGCCCTGAACGGACAGAAGTCGGGCACGCAGGCCGTTGCCGCCGGCATGACCACGACGCAGAGCAACGTAAAGGCGGCATCGGCAGGCATCGAGGAGGCGCGCGTCAACATGGAAAACGCCCGTGCTGACTACGAACGCTATGACGCGCTGTTGAAAAAGAATGCCGTCACACGCCAGCAGTTCGACGATGTGCGCACCCGCTACGAAGCCGCCAAGGCCCGTTACGACCAGGCGTTGGCAGGCAAGCAGTCGACGTCACTGGTGTTGGGCGAACAGGCAGGCCGCCTCTCTCAGAGCCATGCCGGAACGAGTGTGGCCGAGGCACAGGTGAACCTGGCTCGGCTGAACCTCTCCTATACTGTCATCGTGGCGACGTGCGACGGCATCATCGGCCGCAAAGACATCCACGAAGGACAACTCGTGCAGCCTGGCCAACAGCTCACGCGCATCGTCGACAACGGTGAAGTGTGGGTAGTGGCGAACTATCGCGAGTCGCAGCTGAAACACATCCGGCAAGGCAACAGCGTGACCTTCACGGCCGATGCCCTGCCCGGCATCACCTACAAGGGTGAGGTGGAAGCCATTGCCGGCGGTACGGGCGGTGCTTTCGCACAGGTTCCCGTCGACAATGCCACGGGCAACTTTGTCAAGGTGGAACAACGGGTTCCGGTGCGTATCCGTCTGACCGACGGCAACCAGGCTGACGAAGTGAGACGGTTGCTGGCAGGACTGAATGTTGAAGTAGAGGTGAAATACTAATGGCCCGGGATCATCAGAGTTTCTCCATGCCCATGTTCAATACATGGGTACCTGAACGGATAAGGCCCTGGATTTTCCTGCTCTGTGCCTTTCTGTTTCAGCTGTCGGGCGGTGTCTACTTCTCGCTGAACGGCCACATGATGGGCTCTACGAGTATGATGCGTGAGGACCTGCAACTCATCGCCATGTTCGGGGTGGTCGGTGTCAACATGCCCTTCCCGTTCATCTTCCGCTTCAAGATGCGGTTTACCAACCGACAGCTGATGATCAATGCTGCCGCCGTCATCATCGCGTGCAACATCCTATGTATGTATGTCACGTCGCTGCCCTTGCTCTGTGCCATTTCCTACATCGCCGGCTTCTTCAAGCTGTGCGGTACCTTCGAGTGTTTCTCGAACATCCGCCTGTGGATTTCACCGAGACAAGACTTCGGCGTGTTCCTGCCCGGCATCTATATCATCATCCTGATGGCGGCACCAGCCTCTAACTGGACAGCCCTTTGGCTGACGCAGACGCTGGGCTCGTGGCAGGCGATGCATTGGTTCATGTGCGTCCTGATGCTCATCGTCATCCTGACGGTCTACTCGCTGACACACAACTTCCGCATGTTCCCCCATGTGCCGCTCATCTCGCTCGACATCCTCGGCTGTCTGCTCTGGTCGGCAATGATGTTGGAAATCATCTGGCTCTTCACCTATGGCGAATACTACAACTGGTGGGACTCACGGCTGTGGCGAGGTGTCCTGTTGTCATTGCCCGTGACCATCGCCATCTGCCTCCTGCGCAGCCGGCGCATCCGACATCCCTACATCTCGTTTGACATCTGGAAGCACTGGCGGCTGCTGCCCATCCTCGGCATGTTCTTTGTGGCAGAGATGATGAATGCCACGCCCCATGTGCTGCAGAACGTGCTGACGGGTGGCGTGCTGCACTTCGGATGGACGACGACGAAAGAGCTTTATCTGATGGAGATGGTGGGATATGTGGCTGGCTGTGCCTTTACCATCTTCTGGCACCGTCCGCTGAACCAGAAATACACACGGCTGCTCAGCGTGGGCTTTGCCGCCCTGCTGCTCCACCATGTCATCATGTATTTCCAGGTGACACAAGGCCTGCCAATTGAACGTCTCTACCTACCGACGTTCCTGCGGACGTTCGGCTATGCCATCTTCTTCTCGACGATGACGCTCTATCTGAAAGACCTCATTGAATTCCCCACATTCCTCATGGCACTGACCGTCAGCGGCTTCATCCGCAACGGTGTCTGTGAAAGTATGTGTTCGGGTGTCTATGGCTATGGCTTCCGCTACAAACTGACCGAAGCCTTGAGCCGCGGCATACAGACCGACATCGTGCAGACGCTGATGACTGCCACAAAAGAGATGTATGGCATTGTATGCCTGATCGGGGTGTTCATCCTTCTGCTGATGCTTCTCTACGACGTGCAGCCCATACGCCGGGCCATGTTCCACATGCCGTCGAACCTTGCCCTGCTGAGACGGTTCAGAAAGACGATTGAATAAAAAAAGAGGGCGTATCAAAATAAAGGTAGTGCGCTTTGCGCAGATTTCTATTTTGACACGCCCTCAATACTTTTTCAGCGCACGACGACCTTCTTGCCGTTGACGATATACAGGCCCTTACTCAGACGAGCTGTATGACGGCGGCCCTGCAAGTCGTAGACGGTGGTAGCCTCGTCGGCAACGGCTGCCGGACGTTCGGTGATGGCACTGGTCTTACCGACGACGAGCACTTCGTCGAGGAAGAACCGCTTGGAAGCGAGGAAGTTGAGTGACAACTCACCCGTTCCGGTCAGGGTAACGGTGAACTCGCCCCATTCTCCCTTTGGCATTTGAACTTCAACAGGATCGATGGTGATGGCATCGCTGGTAGTGCTGAGTGTCAGCGTCGTACCGTCGCCCTTGGCATCCCATGCTCCTGCCTTGAAGGTCAGCGTGGCCTCACCGTCGATGGTGAAGGCGGGTGTGGTGGCACGTCCTGCCAAAGAGCTGTTGCCGAACTTAGCGCACTGGTCGCCACCATAGGCTTTCTCCGACTGCCAGCCTTCGTTGTCGGGATTGAAGGTTGAATTGGCCACATTGCCATTCCATACCCCATCATTGCCACCGGTGCCTTCGCACTGGTCGAAGGACTCATAGAAGATGGCATCGCCGGGCTGAGGATTGGGGTTGTCGCCGGGTGTCACTTCAGCAAACTTGAACGACATGGTGCCATTGGCATTCTGCGTGATGTCGGTGATGGACACGTTCATCAGTTTCTTTCCGTCGGTATTGGCATTATAGACCGACGCCTTCGGGCTGGAGGTGTTGGTCAGCTTGTTGTTGCCATTGTAGGGATAGGGGTCGCCGAGGATGTCTTCCTCGTCGACATAGTAGCTGCCCTCATAGAGTTCCATCTTCAGTTTGCCGTCGGCAGGGATGACGGTGCACCGCTGGCGGTTGGCATTGTTGACTTTGTTCTCATACCACACATCCTCGTCGTAGTCGACATGAAGGATGAGCATACCCTGTGTAGGCAGCCCGCGGTCCCAAGCGGTCAGCTGACGGTTCTCCAAGAGATAGAACTCCTCCTGGTGGCCCTTATTATATATAATGTACGCGTTACCGCCTTCGCTGAGGGGCTGGATGTCGGAGACCTCCATCTCGCCGGTGAGCTCGATGGGTTGGAGCCAGCCAGCCACCATCTTCTCATAGCTGGTATAGCCTGCAGGGCAGAAGCCGCCGCCATTGTAGGCTCCGGAGTCCATGAGGTCCCACGATGCCATGCCGTAATAACGGTAGTTGGTGTCGTACATGTCAGGGAAGCCGAGGCAGTGGGAGAACTCGTGGCAGATGGTGCCGATGCCGTCGATGCCGGTCTCGGTGACATTGCCATACCAGTCGTAGTCATAGCCCGTCAGCTCAGAGCTGCAGGCATAGGTGTCGATGGTGACGTCATCGAGTTTGAAAGACTTTCCAACTTCACTGAGCTGCCACTCGTGGGGCCATACGGTGTCAGCTTCGCCACCGGCGGCCTCGCCCATGCCGGCATAGAGGATGAACACCTGGTCGACGATACCGTCGCCGTCCCAGTCGTAGTCGGCAAAGTTGACATCGCCATCGACAGCCTTACAACCCTCGATGACCATTTCCTCGGGACGCTTGTCGTCGCCCTGACTGTTGTTTGAACCGTAATAGGACATCTTGTTGGCCAACGTCACAGGGCCTACGACATCGAAGTCGAGTTCGAAACGGCCACCGCTCTGTGCCTTGAAATAGTCGCTGACAGAACCTACGAAGTCGCCTTCCTGGAAGTTCTCTTCATTGGCGATACGCGAGAAGAGGGTCTTGTCGTGGTCTTTTTCAAACTTCACATCGGTATACTCGACAAGAATGATGATGCCCTTCTTCTTGCCTTCATAGACTTTGCCGGCACCGCCCACCTTGCGACGGGCAGCACGAGCCTTGTTGGCCTTTGCCCTGTGGGCAGCAGCCTTCTCGATGAGCTGGGCCTGGTCGACTTCGACGGCCAGCCCGTTCTGCATGACATAGGTCTTGCCGTCGGCAGAAAGATAATAGTGGGCGTGCTCGTCACCAACGAGTTGTGCCCGGATTTCCTTACCATCAGCGGTCTTTATCAGTTTGACCACTCCACGCTTTGCAGGCACTGCCAACATTGCGACTGCCACCATCAGGAAGGCAGTTAAACTTAGGATTTTCTTCATTACTCTTTTTTACTTATGATTTTTGATATTGCCAATAGATTGAGTTGTTAGTAGCAAATGAAATGCAAAGGTACTGTTTTTTCGGCAGATAAGCAAAGGAATTGTGGGGGTTTTCTGTTTTTTTAACGGTTACTTTATTTATGATTCGGATGTGACGAACGCCCCGAACCACAGGCCGTCATCATACCTACGATACTTAAACATAACTTAAGTTTCGGAAGTAAATAACGCCCTGAACCAAAGGTCGACGGCGCTCTTATACAGATTGTTATCATACTTCCGAAAGTTGAATTAAACATAATATTATTCGATGTATCGTTACTCCCCTCCCTCGGAAAGAGATTGGGGCTTCTGTGGGGTGTTGTCGGGATAGGGGTGGCAGGGCTTGAGTAAGGGTCTCCAACAAAAAAGCTCCCACCCGAAGGTGAGAGCTTTTCTATGAATACCTCTGTGCAGAGGTGACAGGTTCATCCATTAGCGAACGACTTTCCTACCGTTGATGATGTAGATGCCGTGCTGCTTGGTGTTGTTCTTCACCTGCATACCCTGGAGGTTGTATGCCTTGGCAGAAGTCTTCTCTGTGACAACGTCAGCAATACCGTCAGCATTCTGAGGCTCCTCAGGCGCATCGCCGAGGTAGATCAGACGGAAGTTGTCGATAACGGTCCAGTCGCCTTCAGCTGTGGTGTCCTTCGTGACGCTGAAGTAGCAAGGATCGCCAGCGTTGAGCCACATGGGCTCCAGCGAATTCCAGTAGCATCCGACTTCGAAGAACTGGAAGGCATTTGCGCAAGAGTTAGGCACTTCGCCAAGTTCTGTTGCGTAGCCATAGCCAGGAGCCATGTTGACGGCACCGGCGTCGAAGATGTTCTTCAGCAATACCTCTTTAACCTCAGCACCCTGCTGGAGGATGAGGGAAGCCTCTTTAGCCATTTCACCACCTTCATTGAGAACGTTCAGCTGATTATCGATGCTTCCGTCACGATAGTAACCCTGGACAGAGAGCAGATACCAACCATCCTTCGGGATGACGAGGTCCTGAGAAACTTCGAAGTAGTCGTTAGCGTTGCCACCATTCCAGCACTCATGGACGAAGTCAGGATAGTTAGCGCCACGTCCCCATACACCGACGCCAGTAGCCGGGTCTTGCTGATAGTAGTAAGCATCGATCGGATCGCGCTGGTCGAAACCTGGATTGGAGATGATGTATGTAGCATCGACGAAGTTGTCGGCAGTAGCCTGATCGAGGGCAGCCTCACGGTCGGCAGCCGTCACAAGCTTCCACTGGTTGTTGGGATCGTCAACGCCCTGCATGTCGGTATCGACACGGTTCCATGTGCCGGGACGATAGCCAAGGAGCAGATAGTCGCCTTCGAAGTCTTCGTCGACATTGACACGAGCGATGTTATAGACACCAGGCTTGCCAGGAACTTCTACTAATGCCCAAGGATCGAATTCCCTGGTATCCATGTAACCGCCATAGTTGAGCCAGTCGCTGTCTTCGCCGTTAGAGAGGTGAGTCTCGATTTCGAAGCCTTCGCCACCCATTGCATTCCACAAGGTCAGCTCAACACCACGGTAGCCGAGGGCTGCGTGAGCACCCCAGTCGTCGCCACCCTGGAGGAAGCGCTGCTGACCGACGTTGAAGATATAGAAGTCGCCATCAATAGCTTCGTTTCCTGCGAAGAGGTCCTTCTGGCGTTCCTGATGGAGGATACGGCGGGAAATGCGGATGTTGTTGAGGAGCGTGTTGGAAACATTGACATCTGTACCGTCTACGAAGAATGCCTCAGCCTCAGCGATGTCCTTCGTGATGCCTTCTGCCTTAGCAACGGCTACAGTCTTGCGGAGGTTGCCGATGTTGACGGCCTTAGCGGCATTGTATGCTTCGGTCAGAGCCTTTACCTGTGCCTTGTGCTCAGCCTCGTCGTTGCCTTCGAGTGACTTCTTGGCAGCTTCAAGGGCTTCGGTGAGCTGCTGCTGCAGAAGGTCGGTGGTGTTGCCTTCGAACTTCTCGACCTCGGCGATGAGGACTTCGAGCTGCGGACGGGTGACGTTGAGTTCATTATAGAGGTCGGGATAAACGACTTCGCCTACCTGCAGGTTAGCAATAATGAAGTGGAAGTCAACATCGTCGGATACATAGCCGAACGGGAAGAGCAGGTAAGCACCATTCTGGTCGGCAATGAATTCCATCTGTACATGATGGCTGGCAACAACGTCACCATCATCGTTAAGCGTAGCCTGTGTGGGGAGCTTGTAGAATGCAAGCACACCGTTGCCGCCGCCGAGAGCGGAGCAGGGCTCGGCGAATCCGTTGCTATTGAGGTCGGCCTTGTCAAGGACGCCTGCACGCATGGTCGTAGCATTCCAAGAGCAGTGCCAGTCGCGGATGTAGTCGTCAAGGGCTTCGCTGTAGTACTCGTCAACGGTAGCGCCACCCCAGTCGAAACTGTAACGATAGGTCTTACCCTCTTCGAAAGGCAGCTGGATACCGATAGGCTCGTGCATACCAGTTCCTCTGTAAGCGGGGAAGTCGTTGGTCTTGGTGTCGGGATCATAGGTAGCGGTAGCCATACCCTCGGCGTTGTTGCCACGGGCGATACCGAAGCAAGCATACTTGTCGGCAGGAGCCGTCCAGTTGTCAATCATGTTCTGATAGTCAACATCGCACTCCATAGGAATGGTTGTCATCTCACCAAGGTCAACCCACTTCGTGCCGTCCCACTTATACTCGTGGTTGTCAACAGTGTAGCAGATGCGCTTACCGGGATATACGGAAATACCGCCAGAGATATTCAGGTCGACATCTTCCGGAATTTCGAAAGCACCTTCCTCAGCATGGAAACGCTTGCCGGTGATTTCGTCCTTCAGACCGGCATCGCCAGTGATGAATACATAAGGACGGAGATCCATGACGGGCTCTTCGGAAGTACCCTCATATACCTTGAAGCTCTTCAGCTGCATCAGGGCGCTGTAGCTGCCATAGTGAGTATCAGAACCGGTACGTGAACCAACGTTGTTGTTGGTGAAGATCATCATCGGGCAAGTACCTTCGGTGGGTTCACTGTCATTGGAGATGTTGATGATGGGTGAGCCTGGGAAGCCATCAGCATAGTAGACATTGGACTCATGGCCCTGGCACTCGATGACGATGTCCTCGTTGTGAGGCAGAGCCGTAGAACCCCACTGTTCCTTTCCACCTACGCAGTAGCCACCGGCATCCTTAGGATCGGCAGAACCTGCACGGTTGAAGAACATGAAGGCATGGCTGATGCCAAAGCAACTACGGGCACCGAAGATGGCCTGCCAGTTGTAAGCACCATCATCAGGGCTGTCAAGGAGCACGCACTCAACGACGACACGGGTCTCGGGAGTGTGGGTGTAACCGGTATTGATGTAAGGAAGTTCTTCCATACCGGAGACAGCTGCAATGTAGTCAATGGCAAGGTCACTGCCGCTGGCCACCTTCAGGTTGTCGACCTTTGTGTAAAGGCCCCACTGTTCATACTCGTTCAAGCTGTTGAAAGCATAGACTTTTCCGTCTTTCTTGTTGTAGACGAAAGGCTCAGAACCCTGGTATGTCGCGAGATCCTCGATGACAACGATGTCCTGTGCGAAAGTTACACTACTCATCAGCAACGCGATGAAAAACAAAAAAAACTTCTTCATAATAGTGTAAAATTAAATAATAGAATTAAGATTAAATTGGTTATTATTAATATTGTTGATCTCTTTTTTATTTTTTCAGAGGGATGGACTGCGAACAGGTAGTCATTTTTGTATTCTGTTAACGGTGCAAAGATAAGAGATTTTTACTAAAGTAACAAATTTTTCATGAACTTTTTTTAATCTATATCAAAAAAACGCGGTATCATCAATGACTATTCCTGTCAATGAAACGTTTTAACAGGTGGCCGTAGCTATCGATACGACGGTCTCGCAGGAAGGGCCACCAACGACGCACCTGCTCCGAACGACGGAGGTCGACATCGACAATGGCTTCCGCCTCCTCGTCTTTGGGTGCACGGTAGAGCAGTTCGCCCTGAGGACCTGCCACGAAGGACGACCCCCAGAAGAGAATAGGGCCTTCTGCTCCTACCCTATTGACGGTGACGACAGGCAGTCCATTGGCAACGGCATGACCGCGCTGCACGGTGGTCCATGCTTCACGTTGCCGTTCCTGTTCGGCTTCGCCGTCACGGGCATCATAGCCGATGGCTGTGGGATAGATGAGCAGTTCGGCACCGGCAAGTGCCATCAGCCGGGCTGCTTCTGGATACCACTGGTCCCAACAGACAAGGACTCCGAGTCGGCCGACACTGGTCTGGATGGGCTGGAAGCCCAGGTCGCCAGGTGTGAAGTAAAACTTTTCGTAATAGCCCGGGTCGTCAGGGATATGCATCTTCCGGTATTCACCAGCCATGGTGCCATCGGCTTCGAAGACAACGGCCGTGTTGTGATAGAGACCCGCTGCCCGACGTTCGAAAAGAGACGTGACAAGGACAACCTGACAGTCACGCGCCAACGCACCATAGAACTCGGTGGAAGGACCGGGGATGGGCTCAGCAAGGTCGAAAAGGTCGACATCTTCTGTCTGACAGAAATACAGGGAGTTGTGGAGCTCTTGCAGGACCACAAGCTGAGCGCCGTCAGCCGCAGCTCTACGGACTTTTCCTGCAAGTCGTTCGCGGTTGTCACTGATGTCGGAGGTGTTGTGTTGTTGGATGATTGCAACTTTCATATCTATTCTTTTTTAGTTATCTCGGAAAGGCGTCAAATCTAAAGCATGGACAGGATATTGCATGGTAATACAGTGGATGGAGCCATGCTGACGGATGATGGTACGGCTGTCTAAGGGAATGATGTCGCGGCCGGGGAAGGCACTGCCGATGATGCGGCAGGCTTCGGCATCGAGGTCGGACTGGCCGTAGACGGGAACGATGACGGCACCATTGACGATGAGGAAGTTGGCATAGGTTGCAGGCAACCGGTCGGCGCCATCGAAGATGGGGAGAGGAAGAGGGAGGGGAAGAAGGTGGAGTCCCGACGGAGCCCCCTCGTGGACGGGGGCTGAGAGTTGTTCGAGCTGACGACGCAGAGCCAGAAGGTCTTCGTAATGAGGATCCCTGGTGTCCTCCGTCCTTATATATAATAAGGTGTTGGCGGGTGCACAACGGACAATGGTATCGATGTGGCCGTCGGTGTCGTCGCCGATGAGGTTTCCATAATCCAACCATACGACCCTGCCGACATGCAGGCGCTGTTTCAGCTGCTCTTCTATCTGCGGGCGACTTAACGGCTGGTTGCGATGAGGGGCAAGAAGACATTGCGATGTCGTATAAAGGGTTCCTTCCCCGTCGGTTTCTATTGAGCCTCCTTCCAAAATGAAGTCAAGATGGTTTTCATAATGACCTTTGAAGATACCTTTGCTGAAAAGACTCCGGTTGAGTGCATTGTCAAGGTCGGAAGGGAACTTCTCACCCCAACCGTTAAAGCCAAAGTCGAGGAAGTGAGCCGATGGAGAACCCTCGGGCCCGGAGGCGGTGAGGGTGATGAAGGCATGATCGCGTGCCCAGGTGTCGTTATTCCTACATGGAACGACGGCGATGGGAAACGGTGTCTGTGCAGGCAACAGTTTCCTGACGGCATCAGGTTCTTGCGCCGCAATGAGCAAAGGCTCATAGCGACTGATGACTTCAGCCAACGACACATAAGTCCTGGTGATGTCGCCAAGGTAGGGAGCCCAATCCGTCTGAGCATGTGGCCACGTCAGTTGGACAGCGCTCTGAGGCTCCCATTCTGCAGGAAGCCGACAAAGACGAGGATGAAGTTCTTGTCTATTCATGTTGCAAAAGTACGAAGAATTTTGGAAACATCGAAAAAACTCACACTTTTGTTTGCAAGTTAACTTGTTTTTTTATAATTTTGCAGGCAATGAGGACAATTACTAAACTGATGGCAATGCTATTGGTCACCCTGCTGACGGGGTGTGGCGGTCAGAAGGCCGACCCTGAAACCATCGCTTTGCTGAACGAGCTTGACGAGAGTCTGGCCCGAAGAGATTATTTCGAGTCTTTGAGGTTGGCGCGTATCGACTCGTTAGTCCGAGTCGCTAACGGAACGACAGACAAGCAGGAACAGTATCGGACCCTGATGCGTGTCTTCGATGAATACAAGTCGTATCGCTACGACTCGGCCTATCATTATGCCCGCAAATGCTATGACCTGGCCAGCGAGATGGGCAACGAGGCGAATGAGTCGGCTTCGAAATGCGCTGTTTCGTTCTGTCTGATGTCAGCCGGCATGTTCAAGGAAGCCAGCGAAATGATGGCTTCGGTGACGACAAAAAATATGAGTCGCGAACAACTTTACGACTACTATTTTTATAATCAGAAACTATGGCAGGAAGAGGCTAACTATTCGGGAGTAGAGCCTTACTACTCTCGCTACATGAAGAAAAGCGATGATTATATCGACTCTTTGAAGACATTGCTTACCGAAGACGATCCCGACTGGTGGTCGCTCACGGGAGCTCAACACATGAAAAACCATCGGTTTGAAGAAGCAATGGTTACTATTCAGGCCTACCTCTCACGCTTTCCCGATACCGATGCTCACGACAAGGCAATGGCTTTGGCTGAGATGGCATGGGCTTACATCCACACAGGTCAGGAAGAAAAAGCCCTGCAGAGTTTCATCCAGTCGGCCATCTACGACAACGAGTCTTCGACCCGGGAGATTACAGCACTGTTCTTCGTTGCCAAACACATCTGCAGCCTCGGCGACTACGACCGAGCCAGCCGATATGCCAAACAAGCCCTCGACGACATTACTTTTTACAATGCCCGTCAGCGGAAGATTGAGATTGGACAGATACTGCCCATTATCGAGCAAGACCGCTATAACGCCCTCTCCATCCAGCGAAACCGGTTGATAGTGACGTCCGCCCTTATCGCCTTGCTGCTCTTAGTGGTTTCCTTTGCCATCGTGTCGCTCAGAAAACTGAACCGACAGCTATGGCAGGCACGACAGACGATTGCTGACCATAACGAAGAACTGCTACATGTGAACAATCAACTTGTCGAAGCCAATAAAATCAAAGATGTGTATATCGGCCGCTCTTTCTTTGCCAATGCCGAGTTCATTGAGAAAATGGAAAAACTCTATCTCACCGTCGACCGCAAGATTCAAACACGACAATACGAAGACTTGCGGAAGACCGTGAGACTCTCTGCCCTTGACGAAGAACGCCGACAGATGTATGCCATCTTCGACGAAACCTTCCTCAACCTCTTCCCCTCTTTCGTCGAACAATACAACAAACTCTTTGAGGAAAGTGACCGCAAGAAGCCTGCCGACGAGAAGTCGCTGACGAGTGAGATGCGCATCTTCGCCCTCATCCGACTGGGCATCACCGACAGCGAACGCATCGCACGTTTCCTCGATTACTCCGTCCATACCGTCAATACCTATAAGACGAGAGTGAAAAACAAGTCTATTGTTGAAAACGATGCCTTTGAGCAACAGATCATGGCAATAGAATAGGTCACAGACTTAATACAGAAAAACCAGGCCTCATTCTACAAACCATTGACACTGAACTGCTTATACTTTTAGTCTCATTGACAGCCATCATACTTTTTTTAGTTTACTTTCGCACTTGCGTATTTATTTATAAATTTGCACCGTAAAACCAATAACTTTAAAAATGAACAACATCAACATGAAGAAAACTATTGCAGCCATGCTGCTCTTGCTCTGTCCTGTCGGACTGATGGCGCAAGAGACTTGGAATCCGAAAGCCAACGATGATGCAGTGGTGCAATCGGGGTACATGCGTTTTACGGTACTCACCCCTGAACTCATCCGCATCCAGTACAGTCGGCAGCAGAAGTTCGAAGACCGCGCTACGTTCGCCTTCGTCAACCGTAATCTGCCGGTGCCATCATTCACGACCCGTGAAGAAAACGGCTATCTCTACATCAAGACCGACGCCCTGGAACTGAAATATCGCAAAGGTTCCACGCCTTCCCCATCAGCAAAGACAACAAACTCACTGACCATTACCCTCAACGTGGCCGGACGAACGGTAACGTGGTATCCCGGCAAGGATGATGCCCTCAACCTGAAAGGCACCCTTCGCACCCTCGACCAGGTGACAGGCGACAGCAACCGCGGTGATTTAGAGAATGGCATCCTGTCGCGCGACGGATGGGCCGTCATCGACGAGAGCCCCAAGACAAAACGCGGCGACGGCTCTACGACCTTTGCCTTTGATGACAGAGAAGTAGGGTTCCCGTGGGTAGACAAACCGATTGACGAAAATGCCTATGACTGGTATTTCTTCGGCTATGGCCACGAATACAAGAAAGCCCTCGGCGACTTCATCAAGGTCGCAGGACGCATTCCCATGCCTCCTCTCTACATCCTGGGCTATTGGTATAGTAAATACCAGCAGTACACCCAACAAGACTTTATCAACCTGGTCACGGAAATACAAAACAACGACATCCCCATCGACGTGATGATCTTCGATATGGACTGGCACCGCTCTGACCAGTGGACTGGTTGGAGCTGGGATAAGAACAAGATTCCCAACCCCACCGGCCTCATCCGCTGGATGCACAACAAGAACCTGAAAGTATCTCTCAACCTGCACCCTGCCGACGGTGTCGCTTCATGGGAAGACAACTACGAGAAAGTCCGCGACGACATGGGACTGACAGGCACCGACCGTGTGCCTTGGACGCTTGAAGACCCGAAGTTCTATCAGACGATGTTCAAGAATATCATCCATCTGCGCGAAAGCGAAGGTGTTGACTTCTGGTGGCTGGACTGGCAACAGAACCTCACCAACCCCCGTATGGAAGGTCTCAGCGAAACCTTCTGGTGCAACCACGTCTTCTATAACGACATGAAGATGAACCGTCCCGACGTACGCCCCGTCATCTATCACCGCTGGGGCGGCATGGGCAGCCACCGCTATCCCATCGGCTTCTCGGGCGACACTCATCCTGCATTCTCTACATTGGCCTATGAAACCTATTTCACGGCAACAGCCTCTAACGTAGGTTTCGGCTATTGGGGACATGATCTTGGCGGACATAACTATGCCCCGACCAAGAACAACGACCCCGAACTTTATCTTCGCTGGATGCAATTCGGTGTCTTCACCCCAGTTTTCCGCACCCACGCCAGCAACCATCCAGACCTGGAACGCCGCATCTGGAAATATCCCAACTTTGAACAGCTCCGCGAAACCGTCTTCCTCCGCTACGAGCTGATGCCCTACATCTACACCGCAGCCCGCACAGGCTACGACACGGGTGTTTCCATGTGCCGTCCGCTCTACTACGAATGGCCAGAAGAAAACAATGCCTACCGCTACGAAGACGAATACTATTTCGGCGACGACATGATTGTTGCTCCCGTCGTTACGCCCGTTGCCGCCAACGGCCTTGCCAAGCGTTCCGTCTGGCTCCCCGAAGGACAATGGTATGACGTCTGCCGCAACCGCGTCGTCAGCGGCGGCATTGAACAAGTCGACGAATATTCACAGACAGAAATTCCTTACTTCCTGAAAGCCGGAAGCATTATCGTCACCAATCCACCTTTGAAGCACCTGAAGGCCGTTCCCGAAGAACTCATCATCAAGGTAGCTCCCGGCGGCAATGGTGAAACCCAGCATTACGAGGACGAAGGCGACACCGATGGCTACAAGGAGGGGCTCTATGCCACTACGCACATGACACAGGTTCGTTCCAACGGACAAATCACCTTCACCATCGAGCCGCGCGTGGGCATGTTCCCCAATATGATTGAAGAGCGCAGCTATCAGGTGGTATTCCTGGCTGAAGACAAGCCCGAAAGCGTTACCCTCAACGGCTCTGCAACCGACGACTGGACCTTCGACGATATGGCCAAGACGGTCACCGTCCGCGTGCCGAAGACTTCCTGTGACGCTCAGATCCAGATTGTCATTGACCGCAATCCTTCCGCACTCGGAAACGTGAATGCCGACAACACTATCGACCTCTATTATGATGCACAAAACGATGAGGCGGTAGCCTCTATGTCTAAGAAGTGCAAGAACCTGCGCCTGCAAGTGCTCTCGATGGACGGCAAGGAAGTCGCCCTGACGACAGCCGCCAACGTCGACCGTATAGTCTTCAATGCCGACCAGCTTCAGCAAGGTGGATATGTCTGCCGGCTGAATGCCGACGGACAGGTTGTCACACGCAAAATCGTCAAATAACAAAAGGAGGAAACACTATGAAGAAAATAATCATCACCCTGATAGCCCTGCTGGGAACCTTGAACATAAATGCACAGACCGACCTGTGGATTACAGGAACGGCCGTACCCGGCGGAACACAAAAACTGGAGAAGTTCCCCAACGGACAATTTAAGTTTGCCGGCACTCTGAATGCCGGCGAACTGAAGGTCATTACGACTGAAACCATAGGTAGCGAAACCGATTTTCTGGCACCCCGCTATGCCGATTCGTATATAGTCAACAAAGGTCTGATTTTTGTCCAGACCCATAACTCATCGGCAGCGGGGTGGATCGTACCCTTTAGCGAAGACCGCTACAAATTCACCATTGACACCAGCAGCCACACACTGAAAGGAGAAATCTTCGTACCCTGGCGCGAGGTTTACCTGGCAGGCGGTGCCTGTGAGATTGGATGGAGTGCTTTTGTCATGCTACCATTCACACAAGACGAGGACGACCCCAACGTGTTTACTTGGACTGGTGAACTGCGTGAAGGAAAGAATGTGGAAGAACCCAGGCGCATCAAGCTGCAGGGACAGAACACTTGGGGCCCCAAGAGTCTGCACCCTTACACTCAGGACGAAGGCCTTCTCACCTCCACCCAGATGCGCCATGAAGGCGACGACACTAAATGGGAGATTGCCCAGGACGGCATCTACCGCCTGACCGTGAATGTTTTCAAGGACACCTTCAAGGCTGAGTACCTTGGAAATCAGGCAAAGGACGAAACGGCCGACATCGACAACGCTCATGCAGCGCCAACGGTAGAAGTCATCGGCCACACCATCCGGGTGAAGAGTCCCGATAGAATCAACGTGGAATTGTTCCGGGTCGACTCGCTCCGAGTAGGCAAGAAGAGTGGCACCGATGTCACCTTTACCGTTGAGCAGAAAGGCATCTATGTGCTGAAAGCCAAGGGCAAGCGCGCTAATCTGTCACGGAAGATTGCCATTGACTAAGCTCCGTAGAAAGAGCTTCCTAACAAGATTGATGCTTGAACTGAAAGAAATCATACTTGACCATCAGCGCGAAGGACTCTTGCAGCCCACATCGCTGATAGCCCGTGAAGGTGCCGTGAGCACCCTCACGGGTCAAAAGGAGTCGGGAAAAACCTGGCTCCTTAAAGCTATCATGGGATTGGCACCCTATGAGCGTGGCTACATCTCCATCGACGGTGAAGTCATCACACCGCTGTCAGCCCGTTTCTACCGGGAGCGCATGGCTTATGTCCCACAGCTGTCACCCTCTGTTCCGATGACTGTCGGCGAGTTGCTGAAGACGATTTGGGGTCTTCACATCAATGACGACAAGGACTTTCACCGAACCGACATCCGGAAACGTTGGCAACAGCTTGACCTCGACTCCACCTTGTGGGATGCCGACTCAAGTCAGCTGCCGGCCCCAACCCTCAGGCGTATCCTTCTATCCGTCACCCCACTGCTCGACCGAGCCATCGTCCTGGCCGACATGCCCTTCCTCGGTCAGGATACGACGCATAGCCTTCTCGTTGAAAACTATCTCCAACAGATGGCGGCCGAGGGAAGGGTGGTCATAGTAACAAAGAGGCCAGACGATGACCGATGACCATCAGCATTTCAGAGAATGTTTCATATAACAAAATAAATCTTAATACGCATGACACTCTTAGGTTTTGTTTTCGGAATAGCCCTTTTGGCCCTGCCCGCTTACGTTTGCCTCACCCTCAAGACAGGTCTTGAGCGACAGATGGCTGAAGCCCTCACTAAAGCATTGGCATACATCGGCATCGGTGGTATCTGTATCTGGTGCGTGCAGACGGAGATGCACTGGCTCTTTTCGTTACCCTTTGTCTTGCTGATGGCACTGGGGGGAGCCTGGTTGACGGTGCGTCAAGCCCGAGTGAGCCAACGCCTCTTCTATGTCCCGATGGCGGCTGGCATCGTGGGCGCCTTGACCTTCACGCTGTTATGGATGTGGCTGTTGGTTGTCGGCATTCACAGCGACTTTGCCGGACAATATATGATTCCGTTGTCAGGACTCCTCATCGGAGCGATGATAGAAGCCGACAGTGCCGCCCTCCACACCTACTATATGGGGCTGCGCCATCAAAGACAACTCTACGAATATCTTCTGGGCAACGGAGCCACACACCGTGAGGCAACTACATATTTCCTGCGACGTTCCTTTCAAAAAATACTTGCCCCCCAGCTGCACAAGCTCGCAATGACTCTCGTCTTCACCAGTCCCATTGTCTTCTGGAGCCTTCTGCTCATGGGGTGTCCAATCTGGACCGCCGTTGCCTGGCACATAGTCATTGCCGCCGCCATGCTTTTCTCCAGTGTTGCCGCCATGCTGATTATGGTCTTCGTTGCCCGTCACTATTCCTTCGATCCTTACGAGGCATTGAAACCGACAACTCAGGAGGAAAACTCTGAAAACGAAAAAGAAACTGAAGAAATACAAACAACTGACGAGAACAATCATGAAGCTATTCAAGAAGAACTCCAGATGTCAATGGAGGTATAGTCTGCCGGCATTCCTCCTCATGATGGCCTGTTCACCCTCCGGCCAGCATCAGCAGCAGGAACCGGCCCCGGCATCCACCCTCTACTCCCGAGAGGCAGCCACCCAACAGAAGACCGTCATAGAATATGAACTGCCAGCCCCACTGACCGACCGCCCCGAGCGTATCATCCGCCGGCAGGGCTATACGACCTCTTACAATGCCACCACGAAACAACCCAACTGGGTGGCATGGCACCTGACGAAGAACCGCACCCACGGCAATGCCCACCGAGACGAGAGTGCCTTCATGGAAGACACCTCCGTACCGGCTCCTCGTGCCACCCTCGACGACTATTACAACCGAGGCTATGACCGTGGACACATGTGTCCTGCCGCCGACAACAAGTGGAACAAGGCTGCCATGGACGAATCGTTCCTTTTGACCAACATCTGCCCGCAAAACCACGGACTGAACAAATACGAATGGAACGACCTCGAGATGCAATGCCGCCAGTGGGCAGGCAAATATGGAGCCATCGACATTGTCTGCGGCCCTATCTTCCGAAACGGAAAAGACTATCAGAAGACCATCGGCCGCAACAAGGTGTGGGTGCCCGATGCCTTCTTCAAGGTCATTCTCTGCCGCAAGGGTTCACCAAAGGCCATCGGCTTCGTCTACGACAACATTGGCAAGAAGATGAAGATTTCCGACCACGTCTATAACATCGACGATATTGAGGAAATGACGGGCATCGACTTTTTCCCTGCCCTCGATGATAAGACCGAGGACAAGGTGGAAGCCGTCTACGACCTTGAAGCATGGTGAAGAGGTATAGGCCGATGAAGTGACAATCAAGCATGCTACAGGCCAGAGAAGAATGCCTGACGGGGTGCGGCCCTCGACGGGATGTTTTTATAAGTAATTACAATTCAAAGACTTATAAACCGTGTGACACTTATCTTTGTTCCAATCGTGGTATATCATTTTGTAACGGGTATTAACAGGCACAGATAATCGTGTTATCAACCATTGGCGTGCCTGTTATCAAGCACTGATAAGGGTGTTAACAAGCACTGTTAAGGATTGCGATGATAATTGCCGGCATTGTCGATACACAATGCCGGCTTTTCCGATGGGCAGAATCGGGGTCGCCAAAGCTAAGGTCCGGGGTACAATGATGGTTACTTGCTGTAAAAAAATTAAAATATCCTAAAGGATAACGGATTATCAAAGAAAAAACCGTAATTTTGCAAGATAATAAATCATAATCAAATTAGGCACAATATGAAAAGACTTTTTACTACCGCTCTTCTCGTTTTGACAACGATTATTGGAGCAGAAGCTCAAGAAGCAGAATTCTTCAAGCCCTATCGGACAAACTCACTCCGATTACCTGCTGTTCCAATTATTGTCAATGACCCTTATTTCTCTATCTGGTCGGCTTATGACAAGCTGACCGACGGTTCTGTCAACTATTGGTACTCCCGTGACCACGAAAAGCCTATCGACGGTCTGTTGCGCGTCGACGGTAAGACCTACCGCTTCATGGGTGCACAGCGCCGCTACATTCTCGGTTCACCGATGCTTAACATGGCAAGCAGCGGTAACTGGTCGGCTCCCGTCAGTTTCGAACGTCAGTCGGGAACCGATTGGACTGAAGAAGACTTCGATGACAGCTCATGGGAAGTGAAGCAAGGCGCCTTCGGCAATGGCAATGAGTACCCCAATGTCCACACCAATTGGACTGGCAACAACACCGACATCTATGTACGCCGCCACATGACCGTCACCGCCGAAGACTTGGAAAAAGACCTCTATGTGCAGTTCTCCCACGACGACATTTTCCAACTATACATCAACGGGCATAAGGTCGTCGAGACCGGCGAGACATGGATTCAGGGAGAAACCCACCACCTCACGGCCCAAGAGAAAGGATACCTGCACGAAGGCGACAACGTCGTGGCTGCCCACTGCCACAATACGACAGGAGGTTCCTATATCGACTTTGGCATCTACGAGAACATCCTCGTTCCTGCCGAAGGCATCGAGACAGCAACACAGAAAAGCATCAGTGTCATGGCCACCAACACCTACTACACCATGGTCTGCGGCCCTGTCGAACTCGACCTTGTCTTCACGGCACCGATGCTCCTCGACGACCTCGACCTGCTCTCCACACCCGTCAACTATATCAGCTATCAGGTACGCTCGACCGATGCACAGGAGCACGACGTCCAGATTTACTTCGGCTATTCACCGCTGATTACCGTTCAGCGTGGCTCCCAGGCCGTTCAGTCGCGTAGCCGAAACAGAGAAGAAGTGTCAACCGTCTACACGGGCTCTATCTCACAGTCGTTCCATGAAACGGGCAGCTGGGATCCCATCGACTGGGGTTATCTCTATGTGCCAGGCATCAATGGTAAAGTATTTCTTTGCAACACCAACGGTGTCGAGCAGGAATTTGCCGACAAGGGCAGTGTCACCAGCAATGGTGTTACACGAGCCAACGACATCTCGCAATACCCCACCCTCGTCTTCATCAACGACTTAGGCAAAGTCACCGAGACTGCCAACTTCACAATGGTCGGTTACGATGAAGTGAACGACATTCAGTTCTTTGGCAGGAAATATAAAGGCTACTGGGCCCGTAATGGAAAGACCATCTTCACGGCCTTCAAGGAGATGGCAGAGAACTACAACGACATCATGCAACGCTGCCGCCAGTGGGACAAGCGCATCTTTGATGATGCCTTTCAAGCCGCAAACTCCACCAAGTATGCCGAACTCGTCACGGCTTCTTACCGCCACTGCATAGCTGCCCATAAGCTCTTCCAGGATAAGGACGGCGACCTCATCTTCTTCTCTCGCGAGAACGACTCGGGTGGTTTTATCAACACCGTCGACCTGACATATCCTGAATCACCCCTCTTCCTGATGTATAATCCCGAACTGCAGAAGGCCATGATGACCTCCATCTTCAAATTCTGCGAGAGCGACCGTTGGGGATTCAATTTCTGTGTGCACGACCTGGGCCACTACCCCATTGCCGAATGGCAGCACTACGCACCCTGCTTCCCTGAAGACAACGGAGGTTTCGGAGGAAACATGCCGCTCGAAGAGTCGGGCAACATGCTGACACTGGCCGCCACCATCTCCATGCGCGACGGCAACACCAACTATGCCGACCGCTTCTGGAAAACACTGACCACATGGGCCGACTATCTTGCCGAAAACGGTCAGGACCCGGCCAACCAGCTGTGCACGGATGACTTCGCAGGCCATCTGGCACACAATGCAAACCTGTCGCTCAAGGCCATCTATGGTGTGGCCGGCTATGCCCTGATGTGCCGAATGAAAGGCGACACGGAGAACTACGAGAAATACTATCAGAAGGCTTACGCCATGTCGCAGCAGTGGAAAGAAGACGCCATCGCCTCCGACCAACGCCACTACAAGCTGACCCTTGACGACCGCAATGACAGCTGGAGCCAGAAATATAACCTTGTATGGGATAAACTGTGGCAACTCAACTGGCTCAGTGACGTCATGATGACTGAGATTTCCTACTATCGCACCCACCAGAAGACTTACGGCCTGCCCCTCGACAGCCGTTCCGACTATACGAAGAGTGACTGGGTGATGTGGACAGCTGCCATGTCGCCGAACAACAGCGTCTTCAATGCCTTTGCCGACCGTGTCTGGAAGTATGCCAACGAAACGACTTCGCGCGTACCCATCAGCGACTGGTATTGGACTACGAATGGACGTATGCAGGGCTTCCGCGCCCGTTCTGTCGTCGGCGGACACTGGATGAAGGTCCTTGTCGAGAACTTCGACCCCAACGTTCCGCTGAGCGATGTGAAAGAAGTCAAGGACCATACCTTAGAGGCTACCGAGGCTGCCCGCTACAACATGGGCGGGCAGCGCATCAGTGAACCGCAGGCTGGCCTCAACATCGTCAGGTTCTCCAACGGAGAAGTCAAAAAAGTAATCAAGAAATAAAATGAGAAAATGGGAAATGAGGAATGAATGGTGCCTATTCCGGCAGGCTCATTCCTCATTTCTCATTTCTCATTCAAATTAAAAAAATGGCAGCAGGAAAATGGATAGGAGGCTTCCTCGGCTTTATCAACGGAGGCCCACTGGGAGCAATCGCAGGTTTCGTTCTTGGATGGCTTTTTGATGCCAGTGTCGGCGACGGCACTCCTTTAGACTACAACAACAACGAGTACAATGAAACTGCCGACGGATTTGCGTCACGACGTGCCTATGAAGGGCAACGCAACTCTTTCCTCTTCTCCCTGCTCGTTCTCTCTGCCTATATCATCCGTGCCGACGGACGCGTGATGCACTCCGAGATGGAGGTCGTACGTCGGTTTCTTCGTCAGAACTTCGGTGAACAGGCCGTCAACCAAGGCGAACAAATACTTTTGCGCATCTTCGAGCAACAGAAACAGATGGGAGCCAATGCCTTCCGCGACACCATCCGACAGTCGTGCCAACAGATTGCCGCCAACATGGACTATTCGCAGCGCCTCATGCTCGTCAACTACCTCGTGCTCATTGCACAAGCCGACGGCACGGTGGCCAACGAAGAAATGCAGGCACTGCGCGAAATAGCCTATCACCTCGGCCTCTCCGCTGCCGACATCGACAGCATGTTCAACCTGCGCAATGGCGGCAACGACCTGGAGGCGGCCTATAAGGTACTCGGCATCTCGCCCGATGCCACCAACGATGAAGTGAAGGCGGCCTTCCGGAAGTTAGCCCTTCAACACCATCCCGACCGTGTAGCATCACTCGGCGATGACGTCCGTAAGGCTGCGGAAAAGAAATTCAAGGAAATCAACGATGCGAAGGAACGCATCTACAAAGCCCGAGGTCTATAATAAAGTAAGGAAAGAAAGTGTCACCTATAGATTGGAGGCTGTTCGAGGGAAACTTATAGAGGAATTTATATGGATGCTATAATGTCATGGGCAAAAGAGAATTATGATTTAATATGCCTCTTTGTAGGCGGTGTAGGTGTGCTTGTTTCTATTATTAGTGTCATCTATGAGATAAAAGCGAAAAGGCGCAACAGAAAGAAGTAAATTATTCGTAGTGGCGGATGCGGACATCGATGGATTGGCCTTCCAGTTGTGAAGGCAGGACGCTGACATCGGTCTGTCCGTAGTGGTAAGGGAAGAGCACCTTCGGTTGCACCATCTTGGCTGCGTGTTCCAGCTGGCTGGTAGTCATCGTGTAGGGCTGGTTGCAGGGCAGGAAGGCAATGTCAACCTGTTCCTGTTGCCCGGCGACAGGTGCCAGTTGCTCCATTTCCGGAATATCCTCAGTGTCGCCGGCGATATAGATGCGCAGACCGTCGAGGGTCAACACGAAACCGTTGTCACGACCTTTCGGATGGAACTGCAGATGTCCTTCGGTGATGTTATAGGCTGGCACAGCCTCGAGGGTCATGTCATCGGCCAGCGAGAGACAGTCGCCGTTACCCATCACGTCGCCCATGCCGAGTTGTTCGGCGCAGCGGCGGTTGGTAACGAGGCGAGTTCCTTCTTTCTGAAGACGCTGAATGGTCTCCGGATTGAAGTGGTCTCCATGCTCATGGGTGACAAGGATATAGTCTGCCTTGGGCAACAAAGCATAGTCAACGATGCGCCCACCAAGCTGGCTGACCGGGTCTACATAGATTTCCTTTCCGTCGTAGACGATGCGGATGCTGGCGTGCATGAGTGCATAGAACTCTACATGCTTGCCGCTCTTTGTCAGAAACACGTCACGCTCATGGGTGTCGCAGGTGACGGGTTGTCCTTCGGCTTGCCAAGCCATGATGCCGCCTACGAGGTTGACAAGTCTGAAACCTTCCTTGGCGAGGAGCGTTGCAGCAGCAGCCGAACGGCGTCCGCTGCGACAGTATACGGCAATGGTCTTCGTAGAATCGAGCTGTCCAAGTGCTTGCGAAAGGAAGTCTGTTCCTTTCACGTCAATATTGACGGCGCCTGCAAGATGGCCTTCGGCATACTCTTCGGCTGTACGCACGTCGAGAACGACGACATCGGGTTGACTGACGAGCAGGGAAAAGCCCTGCACGTCAGCATTCTCGAATTGCTGCTGACTGCACGCGGTTCCGCAGTGCAATCCCAACAGTGTCAGGAGGACGGTGGTGAGTCTCTTCATCGCTTCAACCTCGTTAGTGATGTAGCTTTATGCCTCTGCCTCTGGAACTTCAGGTTCTTCGGCGGCTTTCTCGGCAGCTTTCTTCGTGGAGGTCTTGCGGATGGCCCGCTTGCGCTTCGGCTTATCCTCAGTAGCTGATCCGTCGGCTTTCACGCCTGCCAGTTCCGGATCGACAAGGATACGTCCGCAGTATTCACAGACGATGATTTTCTTGTGCATCTTGATGTCGAGTTGACGCTGTGGTGGAATCTTGTTGAAGCAACCGCCACAAGCATCGCGCTGCACATAGACGATGCCGAGTCCGTTGCGGGCATTCTTGCGGATGCGCTTGAAGCTGGAGAGCAGACGCGGTTCTATCTTCAGTTCGAGTTCTTTTGCTTTTTCCTTCAGTTGCTCTTCTTCATCACGCGTCTCCTGCATGATTTCTTCCAGTTCGCTACGCTTCTGGTCGAGGTCGGCATTGCGGTCGGCAATGAGGGCGCGAGCCTGTTCAATGTCATGCGTACGCTCTTCCATTCTCACTTGTGCCTCGCGTATCTTCTTGTTGCAAAGTTCAATTTCAAGGCTCTGATACTCAATCTCTTTGGTCAGAGTGTCGTACTCACGGTTGTTTTTCACTTCGTCGAGTTGCTGCTGATAGCGCTTGACGCTGGCCTGGGCTGTTGCAATCTCACCTTTCTTCATGGTGACGGCGGCCTGGAAGTCGGCGATTTCACTTTCAATCTTCTCAACACGAGTGGTCAAGCCGGCAATCTCATCCTCGAGGTCCTGAACCTCAAGAGGCAACTCACCACGAAGGGCACGTTTCTCGTCGATGGACGACAGTGTAGTCTGCAATTGATAAAGGGCTTTCAGTTTCTCTTCTACTGACAAGTCTGTTGGATCTTTTTTTGCCATAATCGTTAATATGATTTTTATTTTTAAATGAGTTTCTCTTTGCTCTGCCTATATATTATATATAATGTATAGGATTGGTGTTCGTCTCTGCCATGCAGCAGCGTACGCCTGGACACTCCGAGAGGATGATGTCGCGGAAAATTTCGTTAGTGTATTGCTCGCTCTGATAATGACCGATGACGGCAATCTGTATCTCCTGCTCATGGCCGAAGAACTCATGATAGTGCATCTCACCCGTCACAAAGGCATCGGCTCCGACACGAATGGCATCGCCGAGAAGAAAAGCACCGGCGCCACCGCATAGCGCGACGCGACGAATGGGGCGTTGCAACAGCTCGTTGGCTTGGATACAGGCCACGCCGAAACGTTCCTTCAGAAGGCTCAGGAAGGCTTGTGCCTCCATCGGCTCGGCAAACTCACCGACAACACCTGAAGCACCATCGACTCCTTCTACCGTGCGCTGCTCACCGAGGAAGCTGACGTTGATGAGTCCCATTTTCCCAGCAATCTTATAGTTCACGCCTCCACGGGCATTGTCCATATTGGTGTGCATCGCCACGATGACGATGTCATTCTTAATGGCCTTAACAACGGCACGCTCCACATAGTTGCAGCCCGTCACATGGGCGAGCTTATGGAAGATGAGCGGATGGTGGGCCACGATAAGATTACACTCGCGACGGATGGCCTCATCGACGATGGCCTCCGTCACGTCCAGACACAACAAAGCCCCTGAGACTTCCGCTTCTGTCAATCCGACTTGCAGGCCGGCATTGTCAAATCCTTCCTGCAAGGGCAGAGGCGCGAATTGTTCAAGGGCATCAATCACCTTTCTTATTTTCACGCTGTTACAAGCTAATGTTATACGTTGCAAAGGTACGCATTTTCCGTGAAACAACCGCGTACCTCAGTGCAACATTAAGAATTATTAAGAAGCTTTTACTCGGGATTGTAACCGAAAGCATCGAGTTCGCGCTGTGACGAACGCCAGTCTTTGTCTACCTTGACGAATGTCTCAAGGTTGATGCGCTTGTCGAAGAACTTCTCAAGGGCCTTCCGGCTTTCTATGCCGAGTTTCTTCAGGGCCACCCCCTGATGGCCGATGATGATACCTTTCTGCGACTCCCGTTCCACATAGATAATGGCATGGATGTCGATACGCTGTTCAGTTTCCTTGAAGGAATCGACGCGCACTTCCACACTGTAGGGTATCTCCTTGTCATAATAGAGGAGTATCTTCTCGCGGATGATTTCCGAGACAAAGAAGCGGGCGGGCTTATCGGTCAGCTGGTCTTTGTCGAAAAAGGCAGGACTCTCCGGCAACAGTTCCTGAATGCGCTTGAGGAGCATGTCGGTACCGAACTTGTTGAGTGCCGAGATGGGCAGGATTTCAGCATTGGGCAACAGCTGGTGCCAATGTTCGACGATGGCGGTGAGGCGCTCCTGCGGATTGAGGGCTTTCCCTTCGGCTCCGGGTTGGCTGGCAGTGAGGTTGTCAATCTTGTTGATGAGCAGCAGCACGGGAATGTCCATCTTTTGAACTTTCTCCAGGAAGTCCATGTTTTTCTCGGGGTTCTCAATGACGTCGGTAACGTAGAGCAGTACGTCGGCATCCTGCAGGGCCGACTCTGAGAAAGCAAGCATCGACTCCTGCAGCTTATAGTTGGGCTTTAGCACACCTGGAGTGTCGCTGAAGACAATCTGCATGTCGGGCGTGTTGACGATGCCCATGATGCGGTGGCGTGTTGTCTGTGCCTTGAAAGTTGCAATAGAGATACGCTCGCCGACAAGTTGGTTCATCAGCGTCGACTTACCCACGTTGGGGTTGCCTACAATGTTTACAAATCCTGCTTTATGCATAATGAATGAATAATGAGAGATGAGAAATGTGAAAAGAAGAATGAGAAATGAGGAATGAACCTGGCGGGACACTACCCAACCATTTCTCATTCCTCATTTCCCATTTCTCATTTCTTATTTGTTATAGGCCCACTTATAGTAAGAGGCACCATGAACGAAGCCTGCGCCGAAGGCGGTGAAGACGACGTTGTCGCCTTTTTTCAGCTTGTCCTCGAAGTCCCACAGTGCCAGGGGAATGGTGGCGGCACTGGTGTTGCCATAGTGCTCGATGTTCACCATCACCTTATCCATTGGGATTTCTGCCCGCTTGGCCACGGTCTCGATGATGCGCAGGTTGGCCTCGTGAGGCACTACCCACTGCACGTCGTCAGCCTGAAGGCCGTTGCGTTTCATGATTTCAAGCACATCGTCGCTCATTGCCGTGACAGCATAGCGGAACACTGTGCGGCCCTCCTGATAGAGGTAAGCTTCGGGTGTCTGGGCATTTTCCTTTGTGGGTGGGCATACGGAGCCTCCGACAACCATGTGAAGATGAGGATAGCCGATACCATCGGTGCGGAAGTAAGCATCCTGCACGCCGACGTTCTCTTCCTCTGTTGCCTCTACCAACACTGCACCGGCACCGTCGCCGAAGAGCACGCAGGTCTGACGGTCGGTATAGTCGACCATCGATGACATCTTATCGGCTCCGATGACGATAATTTTTTTGCAGCGCCCTGTCTTGATCATCTGTGCGGCCACGTCGAGCGAATAGAGAAATCCGCAGCAGGCAGCGGAGAAGTCGAAGGCGAAGGCATTCTTCAGCCCAAGTCGTCCCAACGTCAGCGATGCTGTTGAAGGAAACTTATAGTCGGGAGTAGTGGTGGTAACGATGAGCGCGTCGATGCTGTCGGGATCTACGCCCGTCTTCTGCAGCAGCAACTCGGCGGCCTTGGTAGCCATGAAGCTGGTTCCCAAGCCTTCGCCTTTCAGGATGCGGCGCTCTTTGATACCTACGCGGGTCACTATCCACTCGTCGTTGGTGTCTACCATGTGCGACAGTTCTTCGTTGGTGAGGACATAGTCGGGCACATAGCCGCCAACGCCGGTGATAATTGCATTTATCTTGCTCATTATTTAATTTTATTCAGCTGTCTCCTTAACGATAGCAACCTTACCACGATAGTAGCCGCAGGTGGGGCATACAGTGTGATAGATGTAGTAAGCGCCGCAGGTGGGACATACTGCCAGTGTGGGTGCTACTGCTCCGTCGTGAGTTCTTCTTTTCAGGGTACGAGTCTTCGACTGTCTTCTTTTAGGATGTGCCATAATTCTTTAATACTTTAATTTTTAAATTGTTGTTTATTCTTCTAATTTCAGTTTACTCAGTGCGCTCCAGCGCGGGTCGACAGCCGGTTCGCCTTCCTCTTGGCTGCTTCGGGCAGCTGAGAACTCATTGAGTTTCTCTGTCATGGCCGCGTTGCATTTTCCAGGTGCATGAACGTGCCTGATGGGGATGGCAAGAGCTATCGTCTCATAGACGAGCCATGTTGCGTCGAGCATTCCTTCGTTCTCGTCGACAACGATGAGTTCGTCCTCTTCTGAGTAGTTTTTTCCGAATTTCACTATAATACGCTGCTCGGCACTTATGTCCTGTTCCATATCGTCAAGACAAAGGTCGCAGGGTACGAGCACCGTTCCCTCTGTATGGAAGAGAAGCTCGAATGCCGTCTCTGTCATCTTATGGATGGTGACATCGACATCCACAGAGCCACGCCTCACTTCTGTAGCCTCGATGGCCTCGAAGTAAGCGTCATTCAGGGTTATATGCCGTTCCTCAACGTCACTGTTCAACCCCTTCAGGTCTATCTTCAGTTGGTCAAGACACTCCATACGGGCTGCAAAGGTACGAAGAAACGCGCAAAAAACAAAAGAAAAAACTTACTTTTTGCATTTTTTAGTCATACTTTTTTATTTTCGCACAATTGGTTCTGAAAAAATGAGAAAAATATCAATCCGCTTGACTGTAATTCGATTATTTTATGTAAATTTGCATCCTATGAAATACATTGACGTGATATTGCCCTTGCCGCTTGACGGCATCTTCACCTATGCAGTGCCCAACGAATGGGAAGCATGGATGCAGCCGGGCATTCGCGTACTGGCTCCCCTCGGAGGCAAGAAGACCTATACGGCACTGGTGACGGCTGTCTACGACGAGCGGCCCGAACGGTTCAACCGTGATGGAAAGGCGGTAGAAATCAAAGACATCAAGGGCATCATGGACAATGCCCCTATTCTCTTGCCTGCCCAGCTGAAACTCTGGCAATGGATGAGCGACTATTACCTCTCTCCGCTCGGCGACATCTTCAAGGCGGCATTACCCGCAGGGCTGAAAGCCGAAGATAACTACCGGCCGAAGACAGAGACCTGCATCCGGCTGACGGAGCGTTACCTGAACGAACAGGCCATGCATGTTGCACTGGACATTTTGACAAGGGCGACGGCACAGAAGAAGGTGCTTGAAACTTTCCTCCGAATGTATTTCGAAAATCCCGAAAAGTCCATCACCCGCGAAGAACTGACCAATGAGAGTCACGCTACGGCATCGAGCGTGAAGGCCCTCATCGACCGGGGCTTCCTCGAGACTTACGAACGCGAGGTGGGACGGTTAGGTTCGGGCGGCGAGCCACATCCCGAAGCCATCAAGCCCCTGAGCGATGCGCAGGCAACGGCCTACAACCAGATACAGCTGCAGTTTTTCCGCCACAATGTCGTCTTGCTGCATGGTGTGACGTCGAGCGGAAAGACTGAAATCTATATCCATACCATCCAGAAGACATTAGACGAAGGCCGGCAGGTTCTCTACCTGCTGCCCGAGATAGCGTTGACGGTTCAGATGATGGACCGCCTGCGCTCTGTCTTCGGCGACCGTCTTGGCATCTACCACTCACGATACAGTGATGCTGAACGCGTTGAAATCTGGCAGAAGCAACTCTCCGCCCATCCCTACGACATCATCCTCGGTGCCCGTTCGGCGGTATTCCTGCCTTTCCAGCGACTCGGGCTGGTCATTGTCGATGAAGAACACGAGACCTCTTTCAAACAACAAGACCCGGCACCTCGCTATCATGCCCGTTCCGTGGCCATCGTCATGGCTCAGATGGCAGGGGCAAAGACGCTGCTCGGCACGGCAACGCCTTCGATGGAAAGCTACCACAATGCCCAACGCGGCAAGTATGGACTCGTCACGCTCTCGACGAGATACAAGGACATCGAATTGCCTGAGATAGAAATCGTCGACGTGAAAGACCTGCACCGCCGCAAGATGATGAAGGGTCCCTTCTCACCGCAGCTGCTTGCCGCCATCCGACAGGCTTTAGGTCGCGACCAGCAAGTGATACTGTTCCAAAACCGACGGGGCTTCGCACCGATGATTGAGTGTAAGGTCTGCGGATGGGTACCTCATTGTCAGAACTGCGACGTCTCGCTGACTTTGCATAAGAACACGAATGTCCTGACCTGCCATTATTGCGGCTACACCTACCCCGTGCCGACGGTCTGTCCCTGCTGCGGCAGTGACGAGCTGAAGGGACGAGGCTACGGAACGGAGAAGATTGAAGACCAGATACGCGACCTCTTCCCTGAGGCCCGCGTGGCACGAATGGACCTCGATACCACCCGTACACGCAATGCCTACGAGCGACTCATCGGCGACTTTGCCTCGGGAAAGACCAACGTGCTCATCGGGACGCAGATGATTTCGAAAGGTCTCGACTTCGACCGCGTGGCCGTCGTCGGCATTCTCGATGCCGACACGATGCTCAACTATCCAGACTTCCGTGCCTATGAACATGCTTTCATGATGATGGCCCAGGTCAGCGGGCGTGCCGGACGGAAGGGTGAGCGCGGTCTCGTACTGCTGCAGACGCGCAACAAAGACCTGTCGGTCATCCAGGAGGTCGTGCACCATGACTATCCATCCTTCTATGAAGAACTCCTCGAAGAGCGGCGACAGTTCCGCTATCCGCCGTTCTATCACCTCGTCTACGTCAACCTGCGACATGCCAAAGAACCTCTCGTCGACTCTGCCGCCATCTATATGGGCAGCCTACTCCGCAAGGCATTGGGCGACCGTGTGCTGGGACCCGACAAGCCAGGCGTGGCACGAGTGAAAGCCCTCCACCTGCGCAAACTCGTCCTGAAGCTCGAACTGGGCATCGACCTTCACCGGGTACGGCAGTGTCTGCGCGACATACAGCAGACCATCATGCAGGACAAACGCTATGCCTCCCTTCAGATTTTCTATGATGTCGACCCATTGTAACCCTAAAAACAAAAAAAATAACGATGAACCCGTTCAAACCATACTGTCATTTCATGATAGCCGCCCTTGCCGCACTGCTCCTGACGGCATCGACGGTGAGTTGCAAAAAGCAATCCACGCTTCCCGTGAAGTCCGAAGCAAAGGAAGAAATCAAGGGAATCGAACTCTACAACGAGGCCTCGCGCCTGCTCTTCCCCATGCCGTTGGATGACAACGCAACGATACATGCCGACTCCGTGCGCAAAGCCATTCAACTTTTAGAAAAGTTCCTGCCCAATGTCGACAGCTACCATCTGGCATTCTCACAACTGGCTCAGGCCAAAGCCAGCATCCACGACTACGAAGGAGCCCTCAAGGTTCTCGACGATGCATATAAGAAGTTCCCCGACTATGCCAGCTTCCTGATGCAACGGGGCGCCACGCTCGAGCAGATGGGCCGCTACGACGAAGCCCTGCAAGCCTACCGCCAGGCCATCACCGTCTACGACCGGGCTGCCAGCGGGAACTCCGAACGGGCAGACCCCATCAACCGGGCAATGGCCATCGGACTCTGCGAGGGCACAGAAGCGTTGAGGGCAGAGTTGGAAGCCATTGTCAACGACCCTTCCATCAACGAAGAGGTTCGGCAAGTAGCAGCCTATTCGCTGGATGAATACCCGCTCTACAACGACGCCCAACTCCATCAGGTCATCCAGCAGGCGGCCGTCATCTTTGCCAGAGTATACGACCCCGAACGATAGCCCCGCCGCTGCCGGAAACATGCGTCGGGAGGGACGATACTAAGCATCGGGACGATGACCTCTATGAGTTGACAGTGTTATCAAGCACTGATAACGGTATTAGCAAGTACAGATAACAGTGTTAGCAAGCATTGATAATCAGCTTATCAGTGCTTGCTAACACTGTTATTAAAAACTACCGGCTGTCAGTCTTCTAAAAATCCCACTCCACGCCAATGCCAAACACGCGGTTCGTTCGTGTGAAGTTGTTCTTCACCGTAATGGTACTCACCTGCTCGGTCTTCTTGTAGGTGTCGTAGTTTGTCTGGAAATAGGCGGCATTCAGCTTCACATTGTCGCAGACCTTCACGCCGAAGCCCAGTCCGAAGGTATATGAGCTGACGTTGAACGAAATGTCATTCATGAAGCCGTCGGTCTGGTCGTAGTTGGTCTTCTGCAGACCACCGCTCACCTGGAGCCAGTCGGTGATGTCGTATTCCGTACCGACATTGAACTCGTTGGTGTCGCCAACCATGTCCTTCGTCCACTGCTTGGTGTCTACATCGAAGAAGTGATGGTAGCCAGCCATGACGCGCCACTTATCGGTGATTTCATACTGAGCACCGAAGGCAAAGAGTGCAGGAGAGTCTTCGGCAACGACATTTCCGTCGGCATACTTGGCCAGCTGCGGCACAGTGACGGGTGTCGACGTATCGTTCTTCAGACGCATACGCACCTTGAAGTCATATTTGGCAGCAAGGTTCAGCTTGCCAATCTTATAGTCGACACCGAGGATCGGGGCAACGCCCATTGCCGACTGCTTGCAGTCCAACTCAATATCATCCTGCCCGGCAGGAACAAGCTGTGCCATGTCGGGCATCGGCTGACCAGTACCGGGATTGACGGGCATGACACCCATCTGGATGTTCTTCACATAGCCTTCGTAGCGGGCCGTACCGTAGAGCACGCGCAGACCGCCGTAGACAGAGAGGTTCTCATTCAGCTTGTAGGCAGCACCGAGTGTCGTTCCGAAGTAGTACTGACGACCCTTCATATAAGAATCAAGGGCATACTGTCCGTTCAGCATGATGCCACGCGAAGCAGCCAGCTGCTGTTGCATCTGCTCATTTTGGGCATTGGGCACAATCTGTGAGGCCACCAGACCCTCCAACGAGCCGAGTCCGTTGTCAAACTCACACTTACCACCGCCACCACTGACGGCCACATTGAACTGGAAACTCCACTTACCCGTGTTGTAGGCAGCCTGCAGCGAAGGCAGGAAGGGGGCGTGGGCCACACCTTCAAACTCGCGCCAGGCCAGGCCCTCTGCGTCGGGCGTGACAGGAGCTTTGGCATTATAGGCAAACAGCGGACCGTAAGCCGAGTTGATGGTGCGCGTCTGATGGGCATTCTGCCAGTTGAACGACAGATGCCACCCCTCGTTCATAAAGGCCACACCGGCGGGGTTGGTGTAGACACCATCAATACCGATGGCCGCATCGCGAGCCGGATTACGCAGAAAGAGTACGCTCTGATTAGTGTTGGTTAAGAAACCACCTGCAAAAGCAGCATTACCTGAAAACAATAAGGCCACCATGGCCAGTTTAAACTTATTCATTTTAAAAAGAATTATAAAAAACTTGGCTGCAAAGTTACATAAATTGTCCCATTTGTCACCACACCCGCCTTCAATATTTAATAATTTTAACCTAAAAATGCGCATTTTTACTTTTATTGTGCATTTAATTCACTCCTTTTGCACAAAAACGGTTTCTTTTGTGCAGATGTGAAAGCTAAAAAATGCAAACGCTTCAGTTTGTACTCATATTTCCTTGGTAGTTTAGACAAAAACCATTATCTTTGCAAATTGAAAACCCGAAAAAGCCTATGGCAAGATATAACATTACAGAGAATAAGTCGTGGCGCAACAGAATCGTCCGCATCGGTGTTGTCTGTGCCTCCATCATACTCATCCTTTGGTTCATGCCGCGCGGTGCACATCAGCAACTGCAATACGACCTGAACACCCCCTGGAAATCGGAACTGCTCATGGCCCGCCACCCCTTTGTCGTGAACAAGACCACCGAAGCCATAGAAAAAGAGAAAGACTCCGTGCGCCGTAATTTTCAACCCTATTATAAATATGCCCGCTCTGAAAGCCAGAAGCGCGTGAAAGGACTGAAAGGCTATCTGGAACGTCACCATGTTGACGAGTCACTAGCGAGCGTTCTCACGGCACGGCTGGAAAACATCTATACAGCCGGCATCATGGACACTGCCGAATACAAACAGCTGATGACGGAGACCGACAAGCACATCCGATGCCTTGAAAACGGCGACACCGTCAGCCATCGCGTCAGCTTCACCTTCACGCCCACAGCCGCCATCGAGCTTCTGCTCAACGACCCACGGATGCAAACCGAGACATCCGGCTTAGACACACTGAACATAGCCCTCTTTGTCAAGCCGAACCTGATATACGACGAAGGAGCGTCACAACACGAACTCGACTCGTTGTTGGCCACCGTCAGTCCATTCACCAACGACACCATCAAGGAAGGACAGAAGATTATCGACCGCGGAGAAATGGTCGATGCCGAACGCGCCATCATCCTGCAGTCATACATCGACGAACTCGAGCGACAGACCTCCATGGAACAACGCTCGACGACCTTCATCGGCCAGCTGATGTTTGTCGTGATGATGATCGTACTCTACACCTTCTACCTCTATCTCTTCCGAAAAGACTATTTCTACAATCCGCAGGCCACGATGATGCTCTATTCGGTCATCACCCTCTTCCCCGTCGTGGTATCGCTGATGATGCGCAACAACATCCTTAACATCTACCTGCTGCCGCTGTCGATGGTGCCCATTTTCGTGCGCGTCTTCATGGACTCCCGAACAGCCTTCTTCACCCATGTCATCATGATACTCCTGTGCAGCCTTGCCGTGGGCTATCACTATGAGTTCATCGTCATACAGCTGGTTGCCGGACTCGTCGCCATCTATTCCCTGCGCGAACTGTCCAGTCGGTCGCAGCTCTTCAAGTCGGCCATCCTCGTCACCGCTGCCGCCATCCTCATCTGCTTTGCCATACAGCTCATCCAGACCGACAACATCGACAAGCTCGGCGGATACATGTATAAGTATCTCATCGTCAGCGGCATCCTGCTGCTTCTCTCCTACCCCTTGATGTATGTCTTCGAAAAGCTCTTCGGATTTACTTCCGACGTCAGTCTCTTCGAATTATCCGATACCAACCGAGGGGCCCTCCGCGAACTCTCAGAAGTAGCTCCGGGAACCTTCCAACACTCTATCACCGTCGGCAACCTGGCCGCAGAGATCGCCCGGCGCATCGGAGCCAATGCCCTACTGGTGCGTACCGGTGCCCTGTACCACGACATAGGGAAAATGGCCGACCCCGTCTACTTCACGGAGAACCAGGCGGGAGTAAGCCCCCACGACGACATGCCCTATACCGAGAGTGCACGGAAAATCATCAGCCATGTCACCGAAGGCGTCAAGATTGCCGACCGCTACGGCCTGCCTCAGTTCATCAAGGACTTCATCCTCACCCACCACGGCACGGGCATGGCCAAGTACTTCTATATAAAATACCAGAACGAACATCCCGACGAGGAAGTAGACCCGCGTCCCTTCTCCTACCCCGGCCCCGACCCCTTCACCCGCGAACAGGCCGTGCTGATGATGGCCGATGGCGTAGAAGCGGCTTCTCGCTCGCTGACCGACTATACCGAAGAGAACATCTCCGGCCTTGTCAACCGCCTCATCGACGGCATGGTGCAGGCTGGATATTTCGCCAACTGTCCCATCACCTTCCTCGACATCAAGCTGTCCAAGCAAGTGCTCATCGAGCGGCTGAAGGCACTCTATCACACCCGCATAGCCTATCCTGAGGCACAAAAGGAAACATCTAAAACGGAAGGACAGAAAGAACCATGACCGCTTTTACACCTCCTACCCTGTTGGTGCTCCACGTCAGAAAAGGATATGAAGACCGTGAAGCGCACATCCGGAACCAACTCAACCGACGCGGACTGCCCTTTCAATTCATTCTCGATGGCGACCGCGACGATTTGTCACCTGAAGTCCTCGACCGATATTTCACGGGCCAGATGCACCAGCCCTCGGCAGCTACATCCTGTGCCATGAAGCACTTGCTGGCCTGCCAGTATATCATCGGCCACGAACTCGAAGGAGCTGTGGTATTAGAAGACGACATGATACTCTATAAGAACTTCGAAAAGGTCTTTGCCGAGTGCATGGAAGAGATAGAAAGCCGGCAGCTCAACAACGTCCTCATCTCTTTTGAAGACAGCAGCCTGAACTTTGTTCCCGGCAGTCAGCGCCGTCGCGGCCAACACCTATACCCTGCCCGTAAAGACCGGTTTGCGGGATGCATCTACTACAGCCGCGGTGCGGCCCGGATGATACTCGACTATGTAGATGCCCACCGTTGCGACCTGCCCATCGACCTTCTGCATAGGGCCCTTATCGAACGCATTGCCCTGCCCTACTATTGGTGCCACCCCACCATTGCCACCCAGGGCACCCACACGGGACTCTTTGCGTCGAGCATCAGTAAGAAATCGGCACGCAGACAGCGCTACCGCATGTGGACATGGCATCTGAAACTGTTCTATAAAAAACTTATCTACCGCTTCAGATAAGTAAAAACGACTATCACAGGTAGTGACGCTGTTCTAACCCTGTGGCAGCCGTAGGGTGAAGATTGTTTCGGCGTCGACGGTCTTCAGAGAGAAGGTGGAACGATGACGGGTCAAGACCTCGCGTACGAACAGCAGTCCAAGGCCGTTGCCCGTAGGCTTGGTAGAGAAGAAGGGAGTGAATATCTTCTGCTCAACGTCAGGCGAGATGCCTTTGCCATTGTCCGTGACGGTGATATTACCCTCATCGGTAGTTTCTATTCTTACAATGCCCTGATGGCCGGGCTTTTCTTCCGTCAGGGTCACAATGCTCTCAATGGCGTTTTTCACGATATTTATCAACACCTGACTCATCAGGGCTGCATCGGCCTGCACCAACGGATTCCGATGGCTCAGCCGTATGCCGATGGCAACGTTCTGCGCCACACATTGCGACTCGAGAAACTGCGCATTGTCTTCCACCAGACTGTTCACGGCGACAGGTTTCACAATGGGATCGGGAATCTTCACCACTTCGGCCAGCCTGCTGATGAAGTCGGTCATGGCCTGGCTGCGCTCGCTGCACACTTGCAACAGCTTGCCAATATCACTGGTGTCTTCGCTGAAACCCTGCAGGTCTGAACCGATCATATCGAGTATCGACATCATCGTCGCCGTAGAATTGTTCACCTCGTGGGCTATCATACGGATGACTTTCTCGTAGGCTTTCTTCTCGGCGGCCATCACGTCTTCCGTCAGGCTTTCTATGAGGAAGAAGGGATGATGGGAGCCTCGGTCGATGAACGTCGCGCGCGTACATTTAAATATATGTGCATTGTTGGTGGTGAAGGTTTCAGCCTTCTTCTCGTTGAGCTGACTCATGCGTTGGGCAATGGCCGACGGCAGTTCGCCGATGCGTTTGCCCACGACATTGTCCGGACATTCCAGAAACTGTCGCGCTGCAGGGTTCATGCTGACGATGTGCTCGTCGAAGTCGAGCATGATGATGCCCATTGGCGACACGCCCACCAACAGATTGAGCAGGTTGTTCTGTTCCAACACCTGTTCCTTGCTGGCTTTCAGTTCCGCCAGCATATTGTTAAAAGTATCGCGTATCTTGTCTATATCGGCATTGCCGCTGCGGGCCAGTCGGCTGCTGGTGTCGCGCGTGCGCAGCAGTTCGAAGCCGCTGTCGATGGCTCTCAGCGTCTTCCGGTAGTGCCGGTGCAGACGAAGGGTGAGCACAATGGCGACGATGGCGACAGCAATAAGGATATAGGCGGTGTTCATGGCTTGATGTTATATTTCTCCATTCTCCTGTATAGGGCACCGCGGCTGATGCCGAGTGCCTCGGCGACACGACTGATGTTGTTATTGTGCTGCTCCAGCATCCTGACAATGGCATCGCGCTCCTGCTCGTCGAGGGTACCCATGCCATGAGTCACGGGTGCCGACAGCTGCGGGTCCAGGACCACCTGACGCTCAAAGTCCCGGCGTGTCAGCAGCTGCCGGCGGCTGATGAGTACGGTGCGCTCTACAAGGTTTTTCAGTTGGCGGATGTTACCGGGATAGGTCAGTGTCCTCAGATAGTCGATGGCATCGTCGGCAATGTCGGCCATAGGAAGGGCATTGGCTTTGGCAGCCTGTCGGGTGAAATGGTTGACCAGAAGAGGAATGTCCTCGGGACGTTCGCGCAGGGCAGGCAGGTGGACACTGATGAGGTTGATGCGGTAGAACAGGTCCTCACGGAAGCGGCCTTCCTGAATGAGCTGTTGCAGAGGGGCGTTGGTGGCCGAGACTACCCGCACATCAACCTGCAAGGGCTTACTGGTGCCAAGGGGCTCGAAGGTCTGTTCCTGAAGAACTCGCAGCAGCTTCACCTGACTGCCCATGTCCAGGTCGCCAATCTCATCGAGGAAGATGGTTCCGCCGTCGGCCATCTCGAAGCGCCCTTTGCGGTCGCCGACAGCTCCCGTGAAGGCTCCTTTCCGATAGCCGAACATCTCACTCTCGAAGAGCGACTGCGACATGCCGCCGAGGTTGACCTTGACAAACGGTTTCTTCGCCCGCTGGCTCTGCTGGTGAAGGGTCTGGGCAATGAGTTCCTTTCCCGTTCCGCTCTCGCCGGTGATGAGCACGCTGGCGTTGGTGGGCGCAATGAGGCTGATGGTCTCCATTACCTTCAGCAGCTGGGGCGAACGGCCAATGATGGCAGGACTGGGCAGTGACGATGCCACAGTCTGCGGAGAAGACAAGGGAAAAGACGAGGGGATACGACCGTCAGCTGTAGCCTGCCGTGCAGACAGACGCAGGGTGGTCTCGATGCGACGCAGCAACAGGCTGTTGTTCCAAGGTTTCGTAATGAAGTCGGAGGCACCGGTCTTCATTCCCCTCACGGCCAGTTCGATGCTGCCCCATGCCGTCATAAGGATGACAGGAATTAAAGGGTTGGTTTCCTTCACTTGCCGAAGCAGCTGCAGTCCCTCCTCGCCCGTTGTCAGGGGCGAGAAGTTCATGTCCATGAGGATGAGCTCCGGCGGTTGGTTCCACACGATGTTCATCGCCTCTTGTTTGTTCTTGGCCTCTGCCACTTCGTAGCCGTTGCGTTCAAGCAACAGGCGGAGCGAAGTGCGAATGCCACGGTCGTCGTCTACTATAAGTATCATGGGACAAAGGTACGATTAAATGAGCGAAAAACAAAGAAACAGACGAAGTTTTTTCTTTGGTTTTCCGAACGGTAGTACTTTCGACGAAGTCAAAGGTACGATTAAATGAGCGAAAAACAAAAGAAATGACGAAGTTTTTTACGCTTGTTCTTACGAATGGAAGTACCTTATCTTAAGGTAGTATCATTTTTTTATTAACGCTTCGAAGTCGGCATCAATATATGTATTTTTCTCGAAATCCCACAGGGTGATGCTGCGCAGTTCATAGTAGAGGTTCCAGAATTCATACATCTGCTGGATGCGTTGACGGCGGGCAGCGTCCTTGCTGTTCTGCGCGTCGTTGAGTTCAAGAGTGCTGATGGTGCCTGCCACGAAGGTCTTCACGTTGGTGTCGTAGCGTCGGCGCGCTATGCTGTCGGCCTCGTTGGCGATGCGCAGCTGACGTGCCTGGTTGTTCAGTTGCTCGACAAGGATGAAGAGGTTCTGTTTGAACGTCTTCTCCTCTTGTTCCAGCTGACTGCGCAGGGTCCGACGGTTGTTCTCGGCCATGCGTATGCGGCCCTTGCGTCGTCCCCAGTCCAGCAGGGGTATGCTCATGCCTACCTCCACGCGCTGGTGCTCGTTCAGCGGCGAGTAGGCACCGCGCCAGCGACGGTCCTGGCCGGTATATCCCACGCTGACATAGACGTTGACGCTGCGCTGGTTGCTGCGGGCGGATGCCACGCTGTAGTCGGCTTCCATGCGCTGCCGGTGCAACCGCCGCTGCAGGGAGTTGTTCTCCATAGCCTTCTGCAGGGCCAGGGGATAGCTCACGTCGGCCGTCATTGCCAGCTCGGGCACCACGGTGTCGATGTCGACGCTGTCAGTCAGGTTGAGGAATGTGGCCAGGCGGAAGCGCGAACTGCTGACGGCGGTCTGGCCGTCGGTCAGCGCACTCTCCGCCTGCAGCAGGTTCAGCCGCATCTGCAGCACGTCGTTGTCGCTGATGATACCCATCTCCCGCTTCGCCAGTGCCACGTCGTAGAGGCGCTGGGCGTTCTGATAGTTCTGCCGGGCCATCGAGAGGTTCTCCTTCGACAGCAGCAGGTTGAAGTAGAGGTTGACGGCCTGAATGGTGACCCCTTCCGTCGCCGCCAGGTAGTTGGCCTTCGCCTCGCGGTAGCGGAAGGGCTCAATGCGGCGCGCCCACTTCACGTCGTTCACACCGAACAGACGCTGGCTGAGCGTCAGTCGGAGCGGGATGGCCATGTAGCGCCGGCCGCCATCCTCACCGTATTGGCGCAGGTAGTCTATCGAGGAAGACAGCGTCAGCGTGCCGCCCGTCTGCCAGATGCGCTGCGTGGCATTGATGGTCCCCGTGGTCTCTAAGTAGTTCGAGCGCACGAAGGTATAGCTGCCGTCGGCCGTCTGGTAGGCATTATACTGCTTGCTATACGAGGGCAGCGTGGCCGAGAGCGACACCTCAGGCAGCAGGTCGGCCTTATGGGCCCGATACTGCCAGTAGGCAGCGCGAAGCTCGGTCAGGGCCTGCTGGGCTTCGACGCTGTTCCGGCGAGCCCGCTCAATGGTCTCCTGCAGTGTCAGCCGGTGGTGTTCACCAGCAAGAGACGCTGGTCTTCCGACAGTCACGATGGCACTGAACACCATCACGATGATTGCTTTTTCTTTTGTCATATCATTGCTACTTGTTTGTCATTCCTTTGATTTCTGCTTGTCATTCCTTAGCATTCTGCTTGCCGTTCCTTAGCTTTCTGCTTGCCGTTCCTTAGCTTTCTGCTTGCCGTTCCTATGAGTTGCCTCAGCCGAAGCTAAGACTTCTTAAAGTAAAATCGGCGAATTTGCTGACCAAAATCGGCGAATTTACTGACCAAAATCGGCGAATTTACTTTTTGATGTCATAGTTTTCTCCATAGTAGCTGATGCAATAGTCATTGTGATGTCTATTTTTTTATCATCGGATTGAGCGGATTTCTCGGATTTTTACTTCTCTGCGAAGAATCCGTTTAATCCGTTTAATCCGATGAGTTTATTTTCTTTCCTCGGATTTATCGGATTTGTCGGATTTTCCTTCTCTGCGAAGAATCCGTTTAATCCGTTTAATCCGATGAGTTTATTTTCTTTCCTCGGATTTATCGGATTTGTCGGATTTTCCTTCTCTGCGAAGAATCCGTTTAATCCGTTTAATCCGATGAGTTTATTTTCTTTC
>JAFSRY010000098.1 GCA_017445845.1 Prevotella sp. | reverse complement strand
TTCCTCCGAGCAACTCGTTCCCCTGCACCGAGGCTACGCTCGCGACTACCTTACCGAAATGAACGTGCTCAGCGATGGCGAGCGGCGTGTCTATGTCATCAACTTCGTGCCGCGCGACTCTGATGCCTGGGCCATCGAAGGCCGTCTGTATGTGGACGCCAAGACGTTTCAACTGCTGAAATACGAAGGGCGTAGCACGAAAGAATGGGTCTTGCACAAGATGGGTAATAAGGCCATTGTACATCCCATCGCCTATTCGTTTGTCGTCAACTATCAACTTGACAACGGCTTTGCGGAAGTGAGCAGTGTGCATTTTCGTACCAACTACACGGCCGACGGCCACAAGTTCGAAACCACGGGCATGATGTTCAATGTGGCCGACCGCTATTTCACGAGCCGTGGGACATTGCATTTCAATGACAACCTTTTGGACCTCATTGGTCGGAAGGGACTCGACCGTGACTTCTGGCAACAAAACGAGATTGTGAAACGAACGCCAGTGGAAGAAGAGGCGGTCGAAATCTTCGAACGCGACAACCTCTTCGGAGTGTTCTGATTTGATATCATTCGTATGACTAGGATACTGAAACTCATCCTCCTGCTGCTCCTTATGGCCGTTTCTGCCAATGCTCAGCACCTTCACATCGATGCACGAACCATCGATGCGAAGACGGGTGAGAGGCTGCCGTTTGCGTCTGTCTACATCAGCGGACAGAAAAGTACCATCTCAAATGCCGAGGGCGAGTTTGTCATCGATGCTGACTCGGCCGACGTGCTGCGCATCTCGTATGTGGGCTACAAAACCGTTCACTTGCGGGCTGTCGACATTGGGCAGGAGGTGTTGCTTAGTTCAGAAGGTGAGATGCTGGGTGAGGTGGTGGTGTTGGGCACCGATTTTATCATCAAGAAGGCGCTGGCGCGTCATCAGAAGGAGGCGAAGAAGTACGGCAAGAAGAAGTCGAACTTTTTCTATCGGCAGGTGAGCAAGAACAACCGGCAGTGTACAGCCTTCTTGGAGTCGTTCTTTTCTGCGAAATCGGCTTACGAACTCTCCGACCTGCAGCTCGTCACGGGGCGCTATGTGTCTGTGGCCAGTCGCCGTACGATGAATCCTACAAACTACTTCACCTTTGCCCAGGTCGCACTCTATTCCGAGCCCGTTCGGCTGATTGGTGCCACGCAGCTCGTGCCCCTGCGTGAAGATTACAGCCGGCATTTTGAGACCGACGTGGAAGTCATCAGCGATGGCGAGCGTCGCATCTACGTGGTCTATTTTGTTCCGCGCAATCCTAATTATTGGGCAGTGACAGCCCGCCTCTACATCGATGCCAATACATTCCAAGTGCTGCGCTATCAGGGCTTTGGCAACAACGACCGCGTCTGGCACAGGGAGCATGGCAGCGAGGAGGGAAAATTGACGGAACGCACCATCGAACCTGCCGACTATTCGTTTGTCATCAACTATCAGCACGACAATGGTTTCACCGAGGTGCAGAGCGTTCACTTTCTCGTGACTTACGAGCATGATGGCAACCGATACGAGACCACAGGCATGATGTTCAACGTTGCCAACCGTTTCGTGAAGGGAAAAACTGCGATGTCGTTCTCTGACAACCTCATGAGTGAGATCAGCAAAGGAAAAAAGAGCAAAAACAAACACTATAACCAAAAGTTCTGGGAACAACTGGAGATTGTGAAGCGCACGCCTTTGGAAAGTGAGGTCGTGGAACTCTTCGAGCGCGACAACCTCTTCGGGGTGTTCTGAGATTAGAAATAAAAGGGGCATGTCAAAAAATGACACACCCTCCACGTTATAAAAACTCGT